>JADHNY010000165.1 GCA_016779265.1 Pirellulales bacterium
TCCATTCCTATGAGCGAAGTTGGATGCTACGGGCGGGCAAGCCCGTGGAGAAAAACGGCACGGTCTACATGATCACCGGCGGCGCCGGCGGCCACCTGGAGACCTTCGGCCCGTATCGCCCTGCCTTTCAGCACCGCGTCCGTCGCGGCCACCACTTTTCCTACGTCACCTGCTTCGGCGACACCCTCGACATCAAAGCGTTTGACGACGGCGGCCAGCTCTTTGACCACGCCGTGCTGACAAAGGCGAATGACCCCAAGTAGCTTCCCCAGGAAAAGAACCGCATCAAGAACCGCTGCACAGACCAGTGATTTCGTCCTAGTCCTATCATCATTTCCCAGAACACGTCTCTCTCTTCAACAGAAGGCACCTTCCATGCGGCACGCCATCTGGCTGTCTGCGGCAATGGCCATCACTCTCATCGCCGCTTCTCCCACTTTCGCACAACAGAACTGGCTTGAGCGGATCGACCGCGCGTCGCCGCAGCAGCTTCAGGCGTTGCTCTCCAAGTTTCCCAAGGCTGATTCCAATCGGGATGGCACGCTGACTCGCGATGAAGCGATCGCATTTGCTCGCGGTATGCTTCGACAGAACCAGCCGCCAAACAGAGGCTCGCAGAAGAGCCGCCTGAAGCCGACCCACGAAGATGTTGCCTACGGCCCCCACGAGCGGAACCGACTCGACTTTTGGCAGGCAGACGGCGAGGGTGCGAGACCCTTGGTGATCTTTATTCACGGTGGTGGCTTTCAAAGTGGCGACAAGTCAAAGTGGCATGACGACGCAAACGTTCGACGGCTTCTTGATGAGGGAATCTCCTGCGCCGCGATCAACTACCGCTTCAGGCACCAGGCTCCCATCCAAGAGATCTTGCATGACGCAGCTCATGCGGTGCAGTTTCTCCGCGGCAAGTCAAACGATTGGCAACTTGATCCCAGCCGGTTTGCTGCTTGGGGTGGATCCGCAGGCGCTGGCACGTCGCTCTGGCTGGGCTGCCGAGACGATCTCGCAGACCCTCAAAGTGACGACCCTCTTCTGCAGCAGTCGTCGCGTGTTCAAGCGGTCGTGCTCATGGCCACACAAGCGACCTACGACCTCACACGTTGGGAGGCGTTTCTTGGTCCGGCACGGGACGAATGGCGGAAGAGCGACGATGACCCGGCGAGCTTTTACCACCTCACCTCCGCAAACGACCTCACTTCCCAAAGTGGTCGCGCCATCCTTCGAGAGTGTGACATGCTCTCCTGGATTGATGCTGAAGACGCGCCGGTGTTTGTCAGCAATCCACTCCCCGACACGCCGCCCACCAGTCGCAACCAATACCTCCACCACCCGGCCCATGCTCGTGAAATCGAGAGGGCCTGTAACGCCTGTGGCGTGCCCTGTTATTGGCAGCAGTCGTCAGATCGGAGCGAATTCAGCGATCCCGTGGCGTTTCTTACGACGGTTTTCAATGCCAAGGAGTGAATGGATCGTGTGAGAATCTTGAATAAAAACCTGTTCGCTCTTCTTCATGAGAGTGATGCTCGGCGACGATTCCTGTCGATTGTCAGAGGTACGTTTTCGCTCCGGTGTACCTGCCCGCCAAAAGGCGGAGTGTTATGCGAACACACTGCCTGCTCACCATCGGCATATTGGCTGTCAGCTGTGCGCTCGCTCCTGTCTTAGAGTCACCAGCACACGGGCAAATCCAGGACACAGGCCTTTGGCTTGGCGCGTTCTCCCAAGGCCAGTTCAACTTCAAGGACCTTGAAGACGCTCGCACCCGGTGGTGGTTTGACGGCAATGCCCGTTTTCTGGGTGATGATTTTGAACTGTTTCAAGGCGTCGTCCGCCCTGGGCTGGGCTATCAGCTCAATGAGGAGCAGACCGCGTGGGTGGGCTACGCATGGATTGGCGAGAGCCTTCCTGACCTCACGTTTCACGAAAACAGAATCTGGGAGCAATGGACGCTGACGCGGGAGCGTGGCGACATGACCATTCAGTTGCGAAGCCGGCTCGAACAGCGATTCGTCTCACTGGGCGACGACGTTGGCTGGCGGTTTCGACAGATGCTGCGGCTTCAAAAGCCGATCGAGCGGTATCCAAATCTGTTGTGGGTTGCCTGGGATGAGATCTTTTTTCACCTCAACGACACCGACTGGGGTGCACGCACCGGATACAACCAAAATCGGCTCTTTATCGGACTAGGCCGAACGCCACCTACCCGGAGCAGCCGCAGAACGGAAATTGGCTACCTCTATCAGCAAATCCAGGTCGCTGAAGATGGCGCCGACCTCAGCAACCACATTCTCTCCATCAACTTCTTCTTGAGTCCATAAAAGGTGGCAGAACGCCTGCACATCGCTGCCGCTGACACCACCTCTTGACCTCTTTTCGACTACCGCAGTGACTGCAGGTAGGCGACGAGGTCGGCAAGCTGCTCGGGGGTGAGGTTATTGACAATGCCGTTTGGCATCATGCTCACCTCCTGTTTGATCCGCTCGTCGATGACGTCTCGGGAAAACTCCTGCGGCAGCCCGTCGGTCTGACGGATCGTCACAGTTTCGGCACTTTCCAGCGCCACAAAGCCGGTGAACACGCGGCCGTCATCAAGCAGGAAACTCCAGGTGTCAAAGCCCTGGGCAATCGTCTTGCCGGGATTGAGGATCGACATCAGCAGTTCCTGTTTGGTGGACCGCTTGCCGATGTCGACCAAATGAGGCCCCTTCGGCCGCTGACCGTTGGCGTATGTGTGGCAGTGAATGCAGGCCTGGGCTCGAAACAGCTCTCGACCAGCGTCCGCGTTGCCTTCCAGCGGCGTTACCGCTGCCAACACCGCATCGATCTGTTGGTTGCCGATATGTGCCGGATTGCCCGGATCGAAGGCTGGGATCACGATCGGCTCAGTCAGGTCGTCCATCGCAGCCACCGCCTCCCCGACGCCATCGATCGCGACCCCATGCCGGGCAAGCTGCTCCTTGATATGCGTCGCCAGTTCCTCAGGCGCCTCCGCCAAGGCGATCACGATCGCGTCTTTGATCCGTGGCGACTGCTCCCACTCCTGGCGGTCATAGTAGGGACCGGTCGTATCAGGACGTGTTCCCCACCAGCCAGGACTCTCCTGGGTGTAGGAACCTTCCTGGTGGTAGAGACGGATCAACGTTGTCCACAGGTCCCGGCGAAGGCTCTCATCCCGCGTCGAGCCGAGCACACGAAAGAGACCATCCACACTTGCAGATGTGTGCAGGTTGCGAAGCGCCCACAAGGCTCCAGGCCAGTCAGATCCACCGACCGCCTCCAGGCATGGCTCCACCGCCTCCATGGCCACCAAGGCCTGGACCGCGAGGTGCGGAATCACACGCTCCGGATGGGGCAGTCGCCAGTCGTCAGTCGATTCAGCCACCGCAGCAGCAGACTCGCGGCCTTCGTCTGCACTCTGCATCTGGCCACGACTGGCCATCTGCAGCAGCAACGGCGCCGCCTCGAGATCACCCAGTCTGCCGGCAGCGACGGCGGCCGCTGCCTGAATCCTCGGCTGGGGAGCAGAGAGCCGTCCACGGATGGCTGCGATCATCACCGGCGTCGCAGCCTGAGGCTCCTCGGCAACTGCTCGGATCACCTGCTCAGTGAGCTCCTCCTCAGCAAGCAAGGCCTCAAACGACTCAGCAAAGGCATTCCAGCTGGCCTGACGAAGTGTCCAGAGTGCGATCGTGCGTGTCGCCCGCGACGGTGATGCATCCAAGGCGAGATCACGGAGACCAGCAAGCGTCTCGAGATGCGACCCGCCGTCGCCAAGCCTGCGGAGCAGTTCCCGCTGCACATGCTGCCGCATCGCATCTGCCGGATGTCGCAACAGCTGCACCAGGGCCGCCTCCTCAAGATCAGCCACCTCCGGCACAGGATGTGGAACAAAATCGATCGGTGTGATCATGGCCACGAAGCCGATGTTTGGCCCGTCGTAGTTGAACTGCCCATTCTTCCAGCTGCTGACATACAGCCGGCCACTGGCATCGGCATCAATATCCGTCGGCCGCGGGATGGTAATGAAGGGCTCCTGATGGGCATCAAACGTGGCACCGTTGGCTGGCAGTCGATGCGCAAACACTTCGCTGCGGCCCCAGTCGCATGTCAGCAGTTGATCGTTGAAGGGCACTGGCCAGCGGTCGTCCTGAAAGTACATCGCACCGCAGCCTGATCCGCCGCCGTAGTCCGCCAGCGGCGGCATGATCTCTTCGCTGAAGTTGATGTAGAGCGATGGGTAGCCGTAGTGGGCCGTCTGCATCACATGCGAAAGCCGGATATCCCAGCCGCCGCCGTCGTTGGTGTTGTCGCGGGTGTAGAGGTTCAGCAGCGGATCGATTGCCACATCGACAATGTTGCGCTGTCCCCAGGAGTAGATCTCCATGCCGCTGCCATCGGGCCGCACCCGCACCACCCCACCGCCTCGTCGGCTGAGTCGCGTGCCATCGGCCCCAACCGCGTTTTGAAAGCCAAAGTCTCCAACCGCAATATAGATCCAGCCGTCGATTCCCATGCGGATGCCATTGGTCGTGTGATCTGCCCCACGGCTGGCCACGTCATCGGTGCTGATGCCCTCAATCAATACCTCGCTGGTCTCCGCAACACCGTCGCCATCATGGTCGTGAAAGACGGAAAGCAGCGGCGGGTGCAGCACCCACAGCGATCCGTTGTCATAGATCAGCCCTCGCGGATGATCCATGCGGGCAAACTCGGTGATGTCATCTGCCTTTCCGTCGCCATCGGTATCGAGACATCGCAAGACCTTGCCCCGGCCCGCCTCCTTGCCGAGCGAGCCCTGCTCATCAACACCCACAAACACCTCGCCCGTCGCTGCAGCAGTCAGGCAGACCGGGTAGTTCACATCGGGCGGCGTGCCGAAGACCGTCGCCTGAAGGCCGTCGGCCAGCCGCACATCAGCCAGGCTCCCTTTCACCCCATCGGCCGACCCATCGCTGACCAGATCAGCAAGTTCGCCAGCGGACGCCTCCAGTTCCCAGAGCGATCCCCAGCCGCCGGTGCTGCAGCCGAGAAACGTGACGCGAAGATAGCGGGTGTCGGCCGCATCAACCTTGTGGGCCACCACACCTTTCTTCCGCTTGTTCTCACGGGCATCGACCAGCATGGTCCAGGCCTCGCCGTCAGCAGAGCCCTCCACCGTGTAGTGGTAGACCGCCCGCTTTCGCTGCTCCCAGTGGAGCCGGATATTACGGAGGTGCTGCGGCTCACCGAGGTCAACCATCACCCACTCGTCGGTCTGAGCGCCATCAGCACACCAACGGGTGTCGAGCCGTCCATCGGTCAGGTGCTGCTCAGGATTACCGCCTTGGGTGCTCTTGGCGGTCACGAGCGATTCGAACGCGAGGTTCTCTTCACCGCAGCAGTTGCCACCGGTGGCCGCCGAGGTCGACTCAAGCGGCGCATCGATCATTCCCCGAATCTCTGCATCCAGCTCAGGCGTTGCGGCCGTGAAGCCCGCATCCACATCCCGACCTGTCGCCCAGAGCACGGCGCGGGCCATCATGTCGAGGTAGGCCGGCTCCGCCATAGTCTCGTTGTAGTGGCCCATGGTGCAGCCAAACACACGCGTGCCGCGGTAGTCGTTGGTCCAGACACACACCTGTGGCTCGCCGTCTGCCTGCCGGTTCGCCTGGGCCAGGGGCGTTGCCGTGTCGAACACCCGGGCGCTGTGATAGAGCTCGCCCTTGGGAGCCACAAACTGTGGCCCGAAGCTCCTCATGATCGGATGGTCGGGCTTGAGATTGTCGGCGGTGTAGGAGTAGTGCGGGCCGTGGCCGGGCGACTGCAGTCCCACAAACTCAAACCAGCGGTCGTCACCCACCCGATAGCAGTGCATCGCGCAGTGGATCAGGATCGCCGGCGTGCCGTCGCGATGCGGCTGCAGGATGCGGTCCACGAAGTCGAGATCTTTCACATCCGAGAAGCACTCGTTGTGCACCACGATGTCAAAGCCATCAGCCCAGTTGGGATCGTCATAGAGCGGGATCGGCGTATTGGTTGTGGTGCCTCCCTGATGCACCACGGTCCACCGCACATCCGCCCGACCACTGATCCCACGCGTCAGAATCCGCTTCTGCCGGTCGTAGTCGTGGCAGCATCCACCCGTCACGAGCAAGGCCTGGATCGGTTGATCGTGCGCCGGCACAATGCCAGCCTGTCGTTCAGCCTCCTCGGCACTCGCCACGGAGCCCACGACAGCGCTGCATAGAAAAAGTGCAAATCCCGCAAACCACGAGCGATCCAACGAGTTCTGTTGAGCATTCATGCAGTGCAGTCACGATCCAAGCAAAAGAAAACGGTTTCACTTCACGACCACGTCGGGCCGCGATGCCACAGCGGCTGACCACCGAAAAAAGTGTAACCACCTGACAGCCTTTCACCGACGGGCCGCCCAGGCTTCCTTCCCTGCACGGATCGCCTAGCGCTGGATCTGTGCCTCCATCAGGCTCCTGCTCGCAGCAGTCACCCGCTCCCAGTCGCCCGCCTCAGCATCACGAAGAATAGCTTTCAGCCAGCGGGACTCAC
>JADHNY010000166.1 GCA_016779265.1 Pirellulales bacterium
CCGAAGAGCGAAAAACGTTCACGGGCTGTTCGTTGCCGGAGCATCTTCTTCGGCACTGGCAGCCGCGGCGGCAGGTGTCTGTTTCGACAGCTGATAGCAGGCTGCCTCGACCGAGTTGCGGACCAAAAGCTTGTCACCAGACAAGGCGATGGTATTCCAGGTCTTGTCAGCGAGCGCGTCGAGGGTCGCGACCTCTTTAAGCCCGTCGGGCGACGGCGTGACCACCACCACCGGGCCCGCCTCGGTCTGCACGAGCAGGAGGCCGCCTGCAAGAAGCAGCTGACCGTGGCCGTAGCGGCCCCGCTTCCAGCGGCGCTTGCCCGTCTCAGGATCAAGGCAGACGAGGATGCCATCATCGAGGCCATACACGAATCCGTCATGCAGCACAGGCGTCGCAAACTTGCTCTTCAGGTCGCGGCTCCGCCAGACCTCGGTTGCGGTGAGTGCTCCGGCGTCGTCCTGAGCAAGCTGCAGCAGCACGCTGCCGGTGCCATAGCCGGTGGAGAGCAGCAGCCGATCCCCATCGAGCACGAGCGGCTGCCCGCAGTTGTTGCGCTGATCGTTGCCCCAGGCGAAGCTCCAGAGCTCCTCGCCGCTCGCTACGCTGTGGCCGGTGATGCCCTTCTCCTGGAAGACGAGGATCTGCTCGACGCCGGCGAGTGTTGCCAGCATTGGGGAGGCGTAGCTGGCTCGCTTGGTGCCCGTGCGAAAAACCTCGCTCCCCGTCTGCGTGTCGTAGGCCGCGAGTGACCGGCCATCGCGACCGCAGGGCGACACATAGACGCGGTTACCGATCACCAGCGGTGAGCCGGTGACTCCGTGTGCAAGCAGCTCTCCCTGATCCGGTGGCTCGCCCCCCTGCTCTGATGCGTCAGCCGGATCCACAGTCATCGCCGCCG
This sequence comes from Pirellulales bacterium, assembly GCA_016779265.1. Lineage (GTDB taxonomy): Bacteria > Planctomycetota > Planctomycetia > Pirellulales > UBA1268 > M30B53. The sequence goes on from JADHNY010000166.1 coordinate 900, forward strand.
CGTTCGGCAGCGTGTCGACGGTCCACAGGCAGGAGCCGTCGCCTGTGAAACAGTTCAGGCGTCCCGTGCCGCCGAGGGTGTAAATGCGACCATCGACAACCGTTGGTGTGGCCCGCGGGCCGGGGCCACCGAAGCTGGAGTCGAACCGTAGCGGATCGGTGTGGATCCAGCGTTCTTCTCCAGTCGCCAGGTCGTAGCAGACCACCGTTTCAAACTCGCCCCGCTGCTCCTGCGTAAACGCAAGGCTGCCCACGACTGCAAAGCCCCCCCAGCCCTCGCCCACGCGATGCCGCCAGAGTTCGTTCGGCGGGCTTGCCGACCAGTTGTCGTCGAATGTCGCCTTCGGGAGCCGGCCGTCACGACTGGGCCCCAGATACTGAGCGAAGTCGTTGGGGCCCGGCTCAAGCGTGGTGGCCTGTGCGGCGTTCGCAGCAACCGCGGTGGAGAGAGCAGCGGGCGGCGTGGTGGCCCGAAAACCAAACACCACCTCCGCATCCCCCGAGAGCCCCTCAATGCGGATCACCTGCCAAAACGCAGCGAGCGTTGCGGCCAACACGATCAATACTGCGAGCCGTTTCCACCAAGCAAACCGCCACACCAGAATCGTCGCCAGCCACACGCTTGCCGTGCTGCCCACCGCATACAGCGGCAGCCCGACGAGCTTGGCGGGCGTGTTGGCCACACGCAACACAACAATCGCCGCACTGACAGCGAGGAAGCCTGTCACCGCAAACGCGGCGATGGCGTTTCGGTAGCGTTGCAATCGCTTCGAAAAGGTGACCACGGCACTGGTGGCCACAAGCCCAACGCACACCATGATCAACAATCGGCTCGCCCCGCGATCCGGCCTGCCGAGGAGCATTGCGGTGATCAGCGACACGCCCCAAGGATACGCGAGCGCTGTGGCAAGCAACGGCACCGCCAAGGCGAGCGGCCACTGCCAGAATCGCGGCCGCAGTGGCGTCGCTGTCGCCCCCTCAGCAGTCGCTTCAGTTGACATCGCGGCTCCTTGGAGTGAAGCAGGCCTCAGGCCAGGAGGTCGTGGACGACTCGGCCATAGACATCGGTCAGGCGGAAGTCACGGCCTGCATGGCGGAAGGTCAGCTGCTCATGGTCAAGGCCGAGGAGATGCAGCAGCGTGGCATGCAGGTCGTGCATATGAACGCCGTTTTCGACAGGGGCATAGCCAAACTCATCGGTCGTGCCGTAGGTCAGGCCGCCCTTTGCGCCGCCTCCCGCCATCCACATCGTGAAGCCCTGCGGATGGTGGCCTCGGCCATCGCCATTTTCAGCTGTTGGCGTGCGGCCAAACTCAGCCCCCCAGACAACGAGTGTGTCATCCAAGAGGCCGCGGCGGGCAAGATCATCGAGCAGCCCAGCCAGCGGTCGGTCGGTCTTCGCCGCCTCAGCGACGTGGCCGTCCTGCACCTTTTGATGATGATCCCATGTGTAGTCAGTGGAGACCTGGATGTAGCGAACCCCCTGCTCCGCCAGTCGCCGGGCCAGCAGGCACTGCCGGCCGAAGTTGTCGCTGGCGGAGCCGTCGATCCCGTAGAGCGCGAGCGTTTCTGGCGTCTCGTCGGCAAAGCTCATCACCGCAGGCATCGTCGACTGCATGCGGAAGGCGAGTTCGTAGGAGTCGATCAGGCCGTCGATCGTGCGGTCGGCCACGGTCTGCTGGCGGTGCTCGCGGTTGAGGGTTTGAATCAGCTCGAGCTGATCCCGCTGCAGCCCGGCATCGAGCCGCGGGTTGGTGAGGTGTGAGACGGCTGCCTTGCCGATGGGGATTTCGGCCGAGCCGATGGCGGTGCCCTGGTGGATCGCCGGCAAGAAGCTGCTGCCGTAGTTCTGTACGCCACCATGGCCACGCGGCGGTGAGATCGTCACAAAGGCCGGCAGGCTCTCGCTCTCACTGCCGAGGCCATAGCTCACCCATGCCCCCACGCTCGGCCGCACGAGGTTCGACTGGCCGGTGTGGAGCTTGAGCAGGGCCTCACCGTGGGCGGTGCCTTCGGTGTGCATCGAACGGACCACGCAGAGCCGGTCGGCATGGCGGGCGGCGAGCTGCGGAAAGAGTTCGCTGATCCATACGCCGCTCTCACCATGCTGTGAGAAGGCAAACGGGCTCGCCATGATGCTGCCGAGCTGCTTTTCGGCCTCGGGCAGGCCCACATCCTTGCCCGTGAGCTGCTTGCCGGCGTCGGTGGCCAGCCGGGGCTTGGGATCAAACAGATCGACGTGGCTCGGCCCGCCCCACATAAACAGAAAGATCACCCGCTTCGCTCGCGGCGGGAAGTGCGGCGGCTTGGGAGCCAACGGGCCAGTGATTGGAGGAACGGTCGCTGCGGCCGAATCACGGCCGGCCATGGCGGCAAGGGCCAGAGAGCCAAAGCCACAGCCACTGGCCTTAAGCAGGTCGCGGCGGGTGGCAGCGTTGGTGAAGTGATGGCATCGCATGAAACGGTTCCCGTCCCGAGGTGGCGGCCGCGCGAGGCCCAGCCCCGATTGCTGACACGCCCCTGATTCTACTCCACCACCTGCAATCGGCTCGAGGCGAAGAGAGCATGAACGGCGGCAGCCCAGGCCTCACGCCGCGGATCTTCAGCCCCGGCGGCTGTTCCCGCTGCTTCCGTAACCTGCACAAACGTCAGCACGGCCTGTCGCTCGGCTTCGGTGGGCGGCTCACCTGCGACGAGTTCAAACAGCATGGTCACCGCCGCTTCGCAGCTTTCACTCGATTCTCCACCGCCCGTCGCTTCCAGGAGGCGATGTGCGGTCGCCGCGGCGGCATCCATCACCTGCTCGTCGTTGAGCATAAACAGGCCTTGCGTCGCCACGGTGGTCTGCGGTCGCATGCCGGTGGTGCGATGCGGATCAGTGAAGTCGAGGGCCTGAAAGACTTCCGGGAGATCATTGCGGATCACGGGGAGGTAGATGCTGCGGCAGGGAAAGTCGGTCTTCCGGCGATTGGTGTTGCCGCCCACGGCCGTGGCCTGGTCGCCGAGATAACTGACTGTGGAGTCCAGCGGCGCGAGGTCGAGTGTGCCCGCAGCGGTCAGCATGGCATCCCGCAGGCTTTCGGGATCGAGGCGGCGGCGGTGGGCCCGCCAGAGCATCGCATTCTCCGGATCGCGGGCGGCCGCGACCTCGTCATGCCGGCTGCTCATCATGAAGGTACGGCTGAGCACGATCTGGCGGACGAGGGATTTCAGTGACCAGTTGCTGGCGATCAGTTCACCGGCGAGATGCTCCAGCAACTCGGGGTGCGACGGCGGCTCACCGGTGCGGCCAAAGTTGTCGACCGTCCGCGCAATCCCTCGGCCAATCAGGTGATGCCAGACACGGTTGGCGAGCACTCTGGCGGTGAGCCCGCCGGCCCCCTGCTCTGTGTCGACAAGCCAGCTTGCCAGCTGCAGCCGCCCGCTCTGGTCGTCAGGAACGGCAGGAGCAGCATCGCCAAACACCTGCAAGAATCCCCGCGGCACGGGCTCGCCTTTGCGGCCGGGATCGCCGGCAACCCGAATGAACTCGTCTGCCGGGGATGCCTGCTCAGTTGGCGACATCGCACGGGGGGGAATAGGCGGCGGGGAGGCCAGCTCCCGTTCCACGTTCGCCAGATGCAGCCGCTGCACCTGGATACGGGTCTCCAGCGGCTGCAGCGGATCACGGGCGAGCTCGGAGAGAGCGTCGGGCGTTTCGCCTGCGATCGCATCCACTTTGGCAAGGTCATCCGCGATGCCGCTGCTCAACAGTGTGAGGGCTTCGCGGCCTTTCGTCTTCCACTGCTCGAGGCCGGAGCGACGGACCCGCCAGTAGTGCTCGTAGGCGTCGTCCACCGCCTCGCCGCCCTCGCCGAGGCCAATCAGCCGCTCCATCACCCGCTGCTCACCGAGCATGTAGCGGCGTTCCATCACGTTGGTGCTTGTGAAGATTCCAGCGAGGGCGTAGTAGTCGGCGGTGGGGATGGGGTCGAACTTGTGGTCGTGGCAACGGGCGCAGCCCAGGCTCTGGCCCAAGACCGCGCGGCCGACGGTGTCGAGCAGCTCATCCGCCACCTCCATCTTCTGCTTCTCCGCCGGATTCCCCAGCAGCACCTTGGGCCCGATGGTGAGGAAGCCGGCCGCAATCCGCTGGCGGTCTCGCTGCTCGATCGAGTCAGCGGGCAGCAGGTCGCCGGCCAGCTGCTCAGCCAGAAAGCGATCAAATGGCATATCGGCATTGACTGCGTCGATCACCCAGTTGCGATACCGCCAGGCTTCACGAAAGAGAAAGTTTTCATCAAGCCCGTTGGAGTCGGCATAGCGGGCGAGATCGAGCCAGTGCCTGCCCCAACGCTGGCCAAACTGCGGCGAGGCAAGCATCGCATCGACGAGCTGCTCGTAGGCAGCCGGCGACGGGTCGGCGGTGAAGGCGGCGATCTGCTCCGGGCTCGGGGGCAGGCCGGTAAGGGCAAACGAAAGCCGTCGCAGCAGCGTGGGGGCATCAGCCTGTGGGGCCGCGGGGAGCCCCTCGGCCTCAAGCCTTACCAAGACAAATGTGTCGAGCTCGGCCAGGGGCCAGCTGCCGTCGGTGACTGATGGCACAGCCGGTCTCACCAGCGGCCGAAAGGCCCAGTGCTCGCGGCCAGCCACCGGGTCAGAGGGATCCGGGCCCGTTTGAGGCCTCGGCACACCATCTCGCGGATCGGGAGCCCCCAGCCGCACCCACTCCTCCAGCCGGGTGATCTCGGCCGCGTCGAGCTGCCGATCGGGCGGCATCTGCAGATCGGGGTCGCGATAGCGAACCGCCCGTACGAGCAAGCTCGCGTCGACATCTCCCGGCACCACCGCCGGCCCATGGTCGCCTCCCTGCTGCCAGCCCGCCCGTGAGTCGAGGGCCAGGTTTCCCTCGAGGGCGCCGTCAGCTGCCGAATGACACGAATGGCATCGCTTCACTAGCAGCGGCCGCACGTGGGTTTCGAAGAAGGCGATCGCCTCGGGAGTTGGCGACTCGCGCACCGGCTCTTCTGCATGTGTCCACTGGCCGGCCCACACGGCCAGACTGACCGCAGCGAGAGCTGTCACGAGGAAAAACTTCGGCATCTTCATAGCGGGAGTCTAATCCCTCAGCGGCCTCACCAGCATCAAGCCGGGCGATGAAATCGGCGGGCGCAAACGGCATGCCGCTCACGAACCAAAGAATTGATTGCGTGGAGAGGCATGGTACTGTTCCCTTTAGGCTCGCGTTTCATCGCTCGCGCGAGCCTCAATCCTTTCCGCGTAGGAATCCGCCCGATGAAGGCCCTCTTCCAGACTCGCCGAACCCGCCTGTCTCACCGCCCGCGAGTTCGTCGCACGGGCCTCGCTGCCGCGTGTGTGGCTGCTGAGCGGCTTGAGCCGCGGCAAATGCTCGCCGCGGACGGCCTGCGGCCCCTGCTCGAGCAGGCCAGCACACTGGTGATGGATGCCTCGATGGGCCCAAACCCCGTGGTGATGAGCAAGTCTCAGGTGGTCGGCACCGATGTGAAGAGTTTTGTGATCTCGCATGTGCCGGAGGGGTCGGTTGTTGAGAAGTGGGACGGAGCGACGGAGCAGTGGGTTGACGTCTCCACGATGCCCACAAGCTCGAATCCGCAAGAGCTGA
>JADHNY010000167.1 GCA_016779265.1 Pirellulales bacterium
TCGACGGATAGTCGTGGCTGGCGTGCCACGGGCTCTCCCCATGGTTTCGCAGGTCGACCGTGATCACACGATGCTGCGTTGCCAGTTGTCGTGCCACGGATGTCCAGTTTCGTTTCGAACCGAACAGGCCAGGCAGGATCAGCAACGGGCTGCCAGATCCCGTCTCGGTGTAGGAGAGCTCAAGCGTCATGGAAAGAGTCCGCAGAGAAAAAGCGACGTTGAGAGAAGCAGCCGAGAGATGACACCGGGGTGCCAAGCCGGTCTACTGGGTGCCAAACGGGTGGGAACACCACACACAGTCTGCAGATCTCAGCGGCCTTGAGGAGGGGAGATGGATCGCACAGCGAGTGAAACGCATCAGACAGCGAGGCGATGGTCTGTTCGCGTACGAGTGGCGATGCTTGCCGCGGGCTGCTGGGGGCTCTGCAGCACCGGTGTGCTTGAGGCGGTGGCGGCTGAGCTGCCCGTCAAAGTGTTTGTGCTCGCTGGCCAGTCAAACATGGAAGGGAAGGCGCCCAATACGCTGCTCGACGCACAGGCAGTCGCCCCAGCAACCGAGCCGTTCTACGCGGCCTATCGAGACGGTGATGCGTGGGCGGTGCGAGAGGATGTGTTCATCGCCTATGGCGACCGGCACGGGCCGCTGACGATCGGCTACGGCTCTCCCAATCGCACCGGCCCAGAACTCGGCTTTGGCACGATGCTCGGTGATGCCCTGGACGAGCCCGTGCTGCTAATCAAAACCGCCTGGGGTGGCCACTCGCTGGTGAAGGATTTTCGTTCGCCGTCTTCAGGACTGCCGAGTGAGGCATCGCTGGAGGAGGAGCTTGCCAAGGCACAAGAGCGCGTCCGGAAAGACAACGAGAAGAACGGCCGGGATGAGCCGCTCCCGACGATGGACGACATCACCTCGGGGTATGGCCGGTCGTATCGCCGCATGCTCACCGAGGTCGAGCAGGTGATGGAGAACGCGGGCGAGCTTTTTCCGGCTATGGCTGATCGCGACCTCGAGCTCGCGGGGTTTGTCTGGTTTCAAGGCTGGAACGATCAATACGGTGGGGAGTCGGAATACGCTGCCAACATGGAGCGGTTTGTCCGTGACGTGCGGAAGGATCTCGCGTCGCCTGGGCTCCCGTTTGTGATTGCGGCGATGGGACAGCATGGCTCGCAGCCGGTGAAGGGGGCGATGGAGGTGGTGCAGCAGGCACAGCTGTCGATGAATGCAGTGCCCGACTTTCAGGGCAACCTGCTGGCGATTCGGACAGACACGCTTGTCGATCAGGCAGCCGAGTCGCTCTATCCAAAGTGGCGAGAGCATCAGTCGCTCTGGCAGCAGACGGGTGGTGACCATCCCTATCACTATCTCGGCAGCGGCATCTGGCTGACACGAATCGGCCAGGCGATGGCGGAGGCGATGCTGGAACTCCACGATCCCTCTCCGCTGTTTGCCTATGTCGGCACATTTAGTTCACCGCTGGGCGATGTGCTGCCAACCCAGGTTGATCTGCCACCGGGGAATGGGCGTGGCATCCACTGCTTTCGCGTGAATCGTCAGACCGGTGGGCTGCGAAGCATCGGCACATTCGATCTGGGCACGAGTCCAAGCAGCCTGGTGATCAATGCCGACGGCACACGGCTCTACTCAGCCAATGAGACCGACCGGGTTGGTGATGCTGGACATGGCACGGTCAGCAGCTACGCAATCGATCGACAGACTGGAATGCTGACGATGCTCAACACCGTTTCATCCAAAGCTGCAGGGCCGACCTATGTCAGCCTGCACCCGGCCGGACGGCATCTGCTGGTGGCGAACTACTTCGGTGGGGCGATCACCGTCGTGCCACTGGAAGAGGATGGTCGACTTGCAGAGGCGAGTGATGTGCAGGCCCCGGAAGGAGAGATCGGGCCAACGACTGCCACCAACGCTCCGCCGGGAAGTTTTGCCTTCAGTGGTCATGACCGGACCCATGCCCACATGGTGGAAGCGACGCCTGACGGACGATTCGTTTTTCACGTCGATCTCGGACTCGACCGCATCTTTGTCTGGGCGTTTGACGAGGAGGCAGGCACGCTCGAGCCTGCGGCCACCCCGTGGATCGCCCTCCCGCCGGGTGACGGTCCGCGGCACTTTGACCTCCATCCCAACGGCCGCTGGTTCTATTCGATTCAAGAAGAGGGGGCGACGGTCGCCCTCTACGACTTCGATGCCGCCACTGGCAGCCTCACGCATCGGCTGACCTGGCCCACCGTGCCGCCAGGGTTTTCCGGCAGCACGTTCTGCTCAGAGATTCTCCTCTCCGCAGACGGTAGGCATCTCTACGCCGGCAACCGGCTGCACGACACGATTGCCCTGTTTTCGGTGGAGGAGGAGGGGGTGCTGGTGTATCAGGGCGAAGAGTGGAGCCGCGGGAACTACCCTCGCAGCTTCAGCCTCGATCCCACAGGTCGATTCCTCACCTGCTGCAACCAACGCAGCGACAATCTGGCGATCTTCGCGATCGATGAGGCGAGTGGAAGGCCGGTGTTTACCGGGCAGTTTGTGCCGGTGGGAAATCCATCGTGTGTCGTCTTTTTGGAGACTGCCGCCGGCGCGGAGTGAGCAGCGCCGGTGTCATGCAGGGCGGCGCCGCTACAGTGGTCGGAAAGGTGTGCCCTTTGGTGGGGCCACCAGGAGCGTGAGCGAGGAGTGGTGATGCAGGCTGGGCGGAGTGAGGCTGGCTGGCGGCTGGAAAACACCTATGCAGCGCTGCCTGAGCAGCTCTGCACGCCGACGGAGCCAACGGCGGTTCGTCTGCCTCGGCTGGTCGTCCTGAACGAGCCGCTTGCTGCGGAGCTGGGACTCGATCCTGAGCCACTGCGGTCTGCGGCGGCGGTGTTTGCCGGCAACGAACGGCCGCCGGGAGCAGAGCCGATCGCCCAGGCCTATGCCGGCCACCAGTTTGGCCACTTCACCAACCTCGGCGATGGCCGGGCGATCCTGCTCGGGGAACAAATCACCCCAGACGGCCAGCGGCTCGACATCCAGCTCAAGGGGGCCGGGCGGACTCGCTACTCACGCAGCGGAGATGGTCGAGCAGCGCTCGGGCCGATGCTTCGCGAACATCTGATCGGTGAAGCGATGCATGCTCTGGGGATTCCTTCCACGCGGAGCCTGGCGGTTGCCCTCACCGGGGAGGTGGTGAGGCGGGAGAAGCCGCTGCCAGGAGCGGTGCTGACGCGGGTCGCGGCGAGTCACCTGCGTGTGGGAACGTTTCAGCTCGCTGCGGCACTCGGGGACCAGGCCCTGCTGGAGCAGCTGCTCGACTATGCCGTTGATCGTCATGATGCAACGCGTGCGGATTCGGACGAGCCTGCGATCGCTTTTCTTGAGGCTGTCATGCAGCGTCAGGCGTCGTTGATCGCGAAGTGGATGCTGGTGGGCTTCGTGCATGGTGTGATGAACACCGACAACATGGCCGTGTCAGGTGAGACCATCGACTACGGTCCCTGTGCCTTTCTCGACGTCTACGATCCGGCGACCGTGTTTAGCTCGATCGACCAGCAGGGCCGCTATGCCTTTGCCAACCAGCCGGCCATCGCTCAGTGGAATCTGGCAAGGCTTGCCGAGAGCCTCCTGCAGGTTGTCAGCGGTGATCAGGAGCAGGCGATCGAGAAGGTCCGCGGCGTGCTGGAGCGGTTTGCGGAGGCGTTTGAGCGTGCGCATCTCGCGGGAGCCCGGGCCAAGCTCGGCCTTGCCGAGGAACACGGGGAGGATCGACAGCTGTTTGACGATCTGCTTGCTTCGATGCAGCAGGCAGGGGCCGATTTCACTTCAACGTTTGTGACGCTCGCCGACTATGTGGAGTCACAGGGGCCCACCGGCTGCCTGCCGCCAGGCCTGACACCGGGCTGGCTCGAACGCTGGCGGGGGCGGCTGGAAAGGGAGGGCTTACCGCGGACAGATGTGCGTGATCGCATGCAGCGGGCGAACCCGGTGGTGATTCCACGCAATCACAAGGTGGAAGAGGTGCTCGCGGCTGCCGAGATTGGTGACCTGCAGCCTCTCCAGGCCTTTGTCGAGGTGCTCCGGAAGCCTTTTGCGAAGACGCCTGAAAATGAGCCGTATCGCGGTGGGCCCCCTGGGGGCTCTGCTCCATACCGCACGTTTTGTGGCACCTGAGGGTTGCGATGCCTGCTGCCAAAGTGGCTGACCTCGGGAATAGGGCGAAGTCAGGGCGTACGGCCGCCTGGGTGGCATTGTCGTGCAATGTGTTGGGCTGTGCTACTTGTTGGGCTGTGTTACACGTTGGGCTGTGCACCGTTGAAGAGTTCTACGTAAACTCCATTCGTCAGTGACACATCTCCACGTGAGGCCTGCCATGCACCTTCTGAATGCCAAGACCTTTGAGCGAACCGATGAAACGCGTCGCAGGATGCTGCGGCTGGCGGCACTTGGTGGCGTGTTTGCTGCACCGACAGGAGCCTTTGCCGAGGAGTTGGTGCGAACGTTTGCCCAGACCGAAGGGCCGTTCTTTCCAGACAATCTGCCGCTCGATACAGACAACGACCTGTTGATCATCAACGATGCCACCGATCCCTCGATTGGCGAAGTGACCTGGCTGTCGGGGCGTGTGCTCGACACCACTGGCACGCCGCTGCGGAACGTGCTTGTTGAGATCTGGCAGTGTGATGCCAATGGTGCCTATCTGCACTCTGGCAGCGGCAATGCCAACAACCGAGATGTCAACTTTCAGGGATATGGCCGGTTTGTGACCGGGCTCAAGGGAGAGTACGGCTTCCGGACGATTAAGCCCGTGCCCTATCCGGGCCGCACGCCCCACATCCACTTCAAGCTCACGCGGGGGAGCGAGCACCTGCTCACAACCCAGTGCTATGTCGGCGGCCACGAGCAAAACGATCGCGATGGTATCTATCGTCGGATTCCGGACGATGGGCGTCGGGCGAGCGTGACGGTCGACTTCGTGCCTGTTGAGGGCTCGCGGATCGGCGAGCTTGCTGCGGCGTTCGATATCGTCGTCGGCCACACGCCGGAAGATGCATAACCGCGAGAGTGTTGCCGGCGCTGTGCGAATCGCGGCACTCCCCGTCTGCTGGCGTGGTGAGTCTCCGCTATGGCGCGGGTTCTGACGTGACGTTTTGCAGGATCCGCTCCATCAGGTCTGCTCCAAGCCGCAGCACCCACCACTCGCCCAGCAGTTCGGGCTCAAATCCATGCGCCTGCTGCTGGAGATCAGGGTCGTCGGTCACATCTGCGACCACATCAGCGGCCTTTTGGATGACTTCTTCGGCGGCCTCCTTGACCGCAGGCACGGTCAGCCGACTGAGGCCCCAGAGTGCAAGCAGCTCTGCAGATACGACCGGGCCTGGTTCACCAAGAACCCAGAGTTCGATCGGTGCACGCAGATCAGCGGACTCAACAGGCAGGTCTGGTACCACGCTGTCGACTGCCCGCGATCGAATCTCAACATAGACCGGCGTCGTTGAGAGTGTTCGCACCCGCTCAGAGCCGTTGGGGGCCACGACTTTCAGCACATCCTTCCAGGGCATTCGCTGGTTAAGGTCATGGACCAGCGTGTCGGTCTTGGTGGTGAAGGTATCGAGCACCTGGGTTTCGAGGTCGCGCTTGGCGATGGAGTCGGCGGCAGGCTGGGTCTGTTCAATCTGAGGCATGGCGATCCTTTTCACCACGCGGCCCACCAGCCGCGGGGGCACGTCGACGCCCTTTAGTGAAGAGTCGTAGCGACACTCGATAGTCGGCTCCTCTGCGTGAAAGCCGTCAGCGTTGAAGTGGATGACACGTTGAACGGTGTACTCGGCCTGGCTGGTGCTGAAGGCCCGCACGGGGCCTTTACTGGCATTTGTCTCGGCGACAGTCGTGCCGGAGAACTGCACGATGAAACTCGGATGCTCCGGCGTTCCATTCTCAACCACGAGCGGGTGTCCATTGGTAATCGCCTCGCCTGTCACCTTCGCGCCAAACAGGCAGCGATCGACGGGCGTGGCCTGGTCGACCACCTTCGGCACGCGGGAGCGGATAAACTCGCGGGAGATTCGCAGAACGAGCGTCTTGTCCTGCACGACGTCGGCGGTGGCTTCCGTTACGGTTTCGACAACGGCATCTGTAACGGCCTCTTTGACGGCTTCGGTTGCGGCCTCGAGCACGGAGGGCTCTTCTGTGTTGGCTGCCGTACCGTTGATTTCTGTGTCGTTGAGGGCTGTGTCATTTGCTGCTGCGTCGTCGGCAAGTAGCCGCGGCAGAGTGAAAACACAGGTGGTCAGCAGGAGCAGCGAGGCGGTCGCAAGGCGAGAAAACTTCATTGCGGGGTAAGGTCCTCCGGCAGGAAACAGTCCCTCTTGACCCTACTTTCCATCGGCACAATGGGCAAACCCGCTGTGCTGAGAAGCCTGGCAGTTCAGGCGAGAGGCGTCGGTGTTTCCACGTCGGGCATGGTCGAGGAGACTAGTCACTCGCTGGTTG
>JADHNY010000168.1 GCA_016779265.1 Pirellulales bacterium
CAACCTGTGTCGCTGTGTTGGTGGCGTCGTGCGTGGTGGTCCAGGCGCGGGCCGAAGAGAACGTGCCGCCGGAGGGTTTCACGGCTCTGTTCAACGGCAAAGACATTTCTGGCTTCTACGGCTGGGGCACGCGTGATCCACGCGACCTGACAAACATGTCGGCCGACGAGCAGGCGGCCTACAAGGAGCGGAGTATCAAGGGGGGCGGCGACTCAAAGGATCACCTCGAGGCTCACTGGTGGGTCGAGGATGGTGAGCTGGTCAACGACGGGACCGGCCTCTATGCCACGACGGATCGCGACTACCGCGACTTCGAACTGTATGTCGACTACAAGATTCTTCCGAAGGGAGACAGCGGCATATACCTCCGCGGCATTCCGCAGGTCCAGATCTGGGACCCGACCAATGAAGACGCCTTTAAGAATGGTGCTGACAAGGGCTCTGGGGCCCTCTGGAACAACTCAGCCGACGGCAAGTTTCCGCTGAAGAAGATGGACCGTCCGCTCGGTGAGTGGAACACCGTGCATGTGACCATGATCGGCGAGCGGGTCACCGTGGAGCTCAACGGCGAAGTCGTGGTCGACGACGCGGCGCTCGAGAACTACTACACCCGTTCGAAGAAGCCCGATCCTGTGCCGAACGGGTTCTTTCCTGATCCCGCATTTCCCACCGGGCCGATCCAGCTCCAGACCCATGGGAGCGAGGTTCGTTGGAAGAATGTGTTTGTCCGAGAGATCGGTGCGGAAGAGGCCAACGCCTGGCTTGCCTCGCGGGATGCTGATGGCTTTGAGGAGCTGGTGAACGGCAAGGATCTCTCGGCCTGGCAGGGAGCCGTAGAGAGCTACGAGGTCAAGGATGGTGCGATCGTCTGCAAGCCCGGTAAGGGGGGCGACCTGCTGTCAAAGGAGGAGTTTGAGAACGGCACGATTCGCATCGAGTTCAAACTCCCTGAGGCTGGCAACAACGGCATCGCTCTGCGGACACCGCTCGGCGGCCACTCTGCCAGCGACGGCCTTGAGCTGCAGGTGATCGACACCGATGGCTACAACAAGCGACTGGCGGCTGGTGGCGGTGGGCAGCTTGCTCCCTACCAGACGCACGGCAGCCTCTATCACTGCGTGGGTGCCAAGACGGGCTACCTGCGTCCAGCGGGGGAATGGAACTTCCAAGAGATCGAAGTGGAAGGGCAGCGGATTCGCGTGACGCTCAACGGCACGAAGATCCTCGATGTCGACATCGATTCCTTTGATCGCAGTCAGATCGCGCACCCTCCCAAGGGGCTTGATCGTCGCAGTGGGCTCGTTGGGCTTGCCGGCCACAGCGACCCGGTCGCCTTCCGGAGCTTTAAGGTCCGCCGGCAGTAGTCCCGCGGCCGGAGCCTGAACGCAGGCATCAGGCCGCAGGCATTCGAGACGGTCGTTTCCCTGAAAGACGCGAGAGCATGACGCAACCGCTTCCCACTGTGGGTTTTGTTGGCACCGGCATCATGGGGGCCAGCATGGCCGGCCATCTGGTGTCGGCGGGCTACCCGCTGCATGTCTTCAACCGCACCCGCAGCAAGGCTGAACCACTGCTTGCTGCTGGTGCGGTCTGGTGTGACTCTGCTGACGACGTGGCGGCATCGGCAGATATCGTGATCACGATTGTGGGCATGCCGGCTGACGTCGAGCAGGTCTACTTCGGGACCAACGGTCGTGGTGGGCTCGTGGCGGCGGCCAAGCCCGGCAGCCTGCTGATCGACATGACGACCTCCAGCCCTACGCTCGCTGAGCGGATTGCGGAGGCAGCGACCGCCCGAGGACTCGCCAGCGTTGATGCACCGGTCTCCGGGGGCGACGTGGGAGCTCGCAACGGCACACTGGTCATCATGGCGGGGGGAGACGAGGCTGCCTACGCTCGGGCGCTGCCCCTGTTTGAGACTATGGGCAAATCGATCACCCGTCTTGGTGCTGCCGGGGCGGGCCAACGCTGTAAGCTCGCTAATCAGGTGGCTGTTGCGGTGGGCATGGTGGCCTGGTGCGAGGCTCTCGCACACGCTGAAGCGGGAGGCCTCGATGCGTCGCTTGTGCAGCAGGTGATCTCCGGAGGTGCCGCCGGCAGCTGGGCGATGACCAACCTCGCCCCTCGGGCGTTGGCGGATGATTTTGCTCCTGGTTTTCTGGTGCGGCACCTAGTCAAAGACATCGGCATTGCTCGCGAAGCCGCTGACGAGACCGGCACAGAACTCCCTGGATTGATGGTGGCTGAGCAGCTCTACGCCCTGCTCAACGACGGTGGCTGCGGCGACGAAGGAACGCAGGCACTGCTGCGGCTCTACCGTGCGGCCGATGATGCCGCTGTCTCGTGATTACCCAGGTCGAGCGGGTGGCTGAGAATTGTCGACAGAGGGCAATCGAGTATCATGTTGCCCAACGTCCGAAAGCTCGGTCGTTTTATCGGGGAGTGCTTTTTCTTTTTCTTCGGGGATATCCCCGGCACCGCAACCCATCGTGAGGATGTCGATGTCATCTCTGCCCAACAGCCAGCCAGTCAGTCAGGATCCCGTTTCGCAGGCCTCCGTGAATGCGGCCGGCTCGGCTGCAGAGACCTCCTCACGCGGGCCGTCTCGGCGAAGCTTCCTGGCCACATCAGCGAAGGCGGCCACGGCCGCGGGCTTCTCGGGCACGCTCCTCTCCGGTCACGTGGTGCCGCCGGTGCACGCAGCCGGAAGTGACGCGATCAACGTCGCCCTGATCGGCTGTGGCGGTCGTGGGGGTGGTGCCGCTGCCGACGCCCTCTCCGTGCCCGGTGGTCGGGTGAAGGTGGTGGCGATGGCCGACGTCTTCCAGGGCCAGATCGACATCATCAAACGTTCGCTGGCGTCGTCGTTTAAAGAGCGGGTCGATGTGCCAGACGATCGTAGCTTCGTCGGCTTTGAGGCCTACAAGCAGGCGGTTGACTGCCTGAGTCCTGAGAACGGGGACATTGCCCTGTTTGCCACGCCGCCAGCATTCCGCGCAGTGCACTTTGGCTATGCGATCGAGCGTGGGGTCAACGTCTTCATGGAGAAGCCGGTCTCGATTGACGGGCCGAGCACCAAACGGATGATCGCACTCGCGGCAAAGGCTGAGGAGAAGAACCTCAAAGTGGGTGTGGGGTTGATGTGCCGTCACTGTGTGGCTCGCCAGGAGCTGTTTGATCGGCTGCAGGATGGCGAGGCGGGAGAGCTGATCAACTTCTACGGCTACCGCCAGCATAATCCTCCGCACAACCTCGACCTCGCTCCGGGCATCCCTGCGGGTATGACCGAACTACAGTGGCAAGTGAAGCGGTTCCACAACTTCCTCTGGGGAAGTGGCGGCATCTACAGCGACTACTACGTGCACCACGTCGATGAGGTCTGCTGGATGAAGAACGCCTGGCCTGTATCGGCTCAGGCAACCGGCGGCCGGCACTACAAGGGTGTGATTGACGATCAGAACTTCGACAACTATGCGGTGGAGTATGCCTTTGCCGACGGATCGAAGTTCTTTTACTCCGGCCGTGTGATGAAGAACTGCCTGCAGCAGTTTGGCGTGTTTGGCCAAGGCACCAAGGGGGCCTTCACGATCTCCGGCAGCGGTCACTCGCCGGCCAAGAGCGTGATCTACAAGAGTCAGAAGATGTCTGACGACAATGTGCTCTGGGCCGCTAAGCAGCCCGAACCAAACCCCTACCGCACTGAGTGGGTCGATCTCGTGGCGGCCATTGAAGAAGACAAGCCCTATAACGAAGTCAAGCGTGGTGCTGAGGCCAGTCTCGTCACTGCAATGGGGCGCTTTGCAGCCCACACAGGTCGGCTGGTGACGTTCGACGAGATGATGGAGTGCCCTGACGACCTGACCGCAGGTGTTGCAGAGCTCACCGACGACTCCCCTGCCCCGCTGCTCGCGGATGCTGATGGACGGTATCCAACGCCGCAGCCGGGTCGCTACAAGTTTGAGTTCCGAGACTGATTTATGACGCAGCAGACCTCCGACGCGACCACATCTCCGATCTATCGAGGACCTCTCCCGCACGTACAGACCGTCGAGCGTCTGCCGGTCACGGTGTATGAGCAGTCGACCGACGCCAGTCGTGCGGTGGCTCGTGAAATTGCCGATCTGGTTGGCGAGCGGGCCGCAGCCGGCAAGACCACCGTGCTCGGTCTCGCCACCGGAAGCACGCCGGTGGGGGTGTATGACGAGCTGATTCGTCTGCATCGTGAGGAAGGAGTGTCATTCCGCACGGTGGTGACGTTCAATCTCGATGAGTACTACCCGATGGAGCCGGAGGCGCTGCAGAGCTACCACCGCTTCATGCGGGAGCATCTCTTCGATCATGTCGACATCCCGGCAAACCAGATCCATATCCCCGACGGAACGCTGCCCCGCGAGGAGATCCTGGCGGCGTGTGGGCGGTATGAGGAGATGATCAAGGAGGCTGGCGGGATTGACCTGCAGCTCCTTGGGATTGGCCGCACGGGGCATATCGGCTTCAACGAGCCAGGCAGCACGGCTGAGAGTCGTACCCGTCTGATCACGCTCGACACCGTCACGCGAGCGGATGCAGCGAGTGACTTCTTTGGTGAGAGCAATGTGCCGCGGCAGGCAATCACGATGGGGGTTGGCTCAATCCTCGATGCCCGCAAGGTGATCCTGCTTGCGTTTGGGGAGCACAAGGCACCGATCGTGAAGCGGGCCGTGGAGGAGGCTCCGTCGAACCATGTGTCGGCGAGTGCCCTGCAAGGGCACGCGGATGCCCGGTTCGTGCTGGACAGGGCTGCTGCGGATCAGCTGACCCGCTTCCAGGCACCGTGGGTGGTCGGGCCCCTTTCCTCGATGAACCTCACCTGGACGGAGCCGTTGACCCGCAAGGCGGTCACGTGGCTGGCGCTAAAACTTGGGAAGCCGGTTCTGAAGCTCACTGATGCGGACTACAACGAGCACGATCTGCAGGATCTGCTCTCCAACCGCGGCCGTGCCTACGACATCAACATCGATGTCTTCCGTGCGATGCAGGACACGATCACCGGCTGGCCTGCTGGTGGCCCAGGGCATAAGCGGCGAGTGCGGGCGTTGTCTGCAGTTCAGCGGCCGGGTGCTGTTGAGGACTTTCCCAAACGGGTCGTGATCTTCAGTCCCCATCCTGACGACGATGTGATCAGCATGGGCGGCACCTTCATCCGGCTCTGCGAGCAGGGGCATGAGGTGCACGTGGCGTATCAGACCAGCGGCAATATTGCAGTCTGGGATGAATCGGCTGACCGCCATGTCGACTTCGTGGAAGAGTTTGAGAAGGCATTTGGTGGCGGCGGCACCGCCGGGAGTATTGCCCACAAGATCCGTGAGTTCCTGCGGACCAAGTCTCCAGGGGCGGTCGACATTCCCGAACTGCAGATGGTAAAGGGGCTGATTCGACGCACCGAAGCACGGGCTGGTGCCCGCTACTCGGGGGTGAAGAATGAGCACATTCATTTCCTCGATCTGCCGTTCTACGAGACTGGCCGGGTTCGGAAGATGCCGATTGGGCCGGCCGACATCGCGATCACTGCGAAACTGCTCGAGGACGTGAAGCCGCACCAGGTGTATGCCGCGGGCGACCTCTCGGATCCCCATGGCACCCACCGCGTCTGCCTACAGGCGATCTTTGGAGCGATGGCGGAAGTCGCCGAGCGTGACTGGGCGAAGAACTGCGAGCTCTGGCTTTACCGCGGAGCCTGGCAGGAGTGGGAGCCACACGAGATCGACATGGCGGTGCCACTCTCTCCTGAGGAAGTTGCTCGCAAGCGAACGGCAATCTTTAAGCACGAGAGCCAGAAAGACCGAGCCCTCTTCCCCGGTGCGACGGATCCCCGTGAGTTCTGGCAGCGGGCGGAGGATCGTAACCGAGAGACTGCACGGCTCTACGACCAGCTTGGCCTGCCTGAGTATGAAGCGATTGAAGGCTTCGTGCTGCACCGTTCTTAGGGGAGCGGCTCTGCCTCGGACTTCACCCTCGCGGTCATCTGGTGCCGACGAGGCGGAGGGGCTGGTGGGAGCTCGCGGAGCGTTCGAGTTTTTCGAACGGTGAGGGTGCACGGGCCGAACAGGCTGAGCTGAGAAAAAGTCCAGCGACGCGACTCCTGCCACCCCGGCAGCCGGCGCTGCCGAGAGACCCTCGTGCCGTCAGGTTCCCTCAGCGGGCCCCAGACCGTTTCTTGGCTGCCTTTTTCTTGACGGACTTTTTGGCAGCTTTCTTCGCAACGGGCTTCTTCTTGGCGACCTTCTTCGTGGCGGTCTTCTTTGCGGCCGATTTTTTCTTCCCGGCCTTGTTCTTGGCCGCTTTCTTCACGGCCGCCTTCTTGCGGGCACGAGGCTTGCCGCCACGAGCCTGGCGACCAAGTTCGACCTCGTCGAGGAAGTCGTTGGCCTCGGTGATCAGGTCGTCAGAG
>JADHNY010000169.1 GCA_016779265.1 Pirellulales bacterium
GTGGTGGCGTCGACTGCCCGGCGGACCATCCGCTCTGGTGGCTCGAGGCCGATGTCGCGGGCCTCCGCAAGGGCGACGAGGATCGCTCCGTTGACGAAACTGATGGAACTGCTTGTCGGCTGGTTGGCCTGGTAGCGGAAGTCGTAGTAGCCCCATCCGCCATCGACCGACTCGTACCGCTGGAGCATCTCAAACTGCAGCCGGATGAGCTCTTCGATCTCGGTCTGCATCGCGGCGTCGTCAGCATGCCTGGCATGCATTCGCACGAGGGCCTGGATCGAGTAGCCATGTCCCCAGACGTTGTAGATCGCATCGCCCGTAGCCCGGCGAAGATCTTGCAGGTGTTCAAGCAGCCAGGCTTCTGCCTTCTCGATGGCAGTGTCTACCGCGGGATCGCTGCTGTCGATTTCGAGCAGGGCTGAAAGACAGAGTGACGTGGTGGCTGCCTCGAAGGCGTGATGCGCGCCTGGCACCGGCGCGTAGATGTTGAGGCCTTTTGTACGCGTCGGTGAGCCCCAGGAGCCGCCCGGCCTCTGGTCTTCCAGGAGAAACTGCACGCCGCGGGCTATCGACGCCTCGATGTCGGCACTGGTGGGAGCCTCGATCTCGGGCAACACCGGCTCACTGCTGAAGTCGAGGGGATCGTCAAGAATGCTCGAGCGATCGGGAGACTCAGCAAAGCCCATGCTGGCGATGCCTACAGCGAGCATGGAAAAGGCCAGCACAGGGCGGAGCATTGAGCGCATAGTCACGTTCCTCAGCGAGCGGGTGAAGAGCTGCGAGACTGCGGAATCTTAGTCCGCAGCCTCCTCCTTGGCTTCGGTGTCCTCGTGCTCGATCTCAAAGGTCAGCTTGCACGTCATCAGGGGCTTCAGGCCTGCATTCTTGGGCATGCCGGGCAGCTTGACGACACAGTCGTACTTGGTGCTCGCGTAAGGAACGAGGCTGACACTGCTGACTTCGCCCTTCAGCTCAAGATCAGGCTTGCTGGCGAAAGTCACCGTGCAGGTGTCGCCTTCATGGACGGTCGCCAGTTGTGCCTCGCTGAGGTCGACGCGAACCTGCAGCCGGCGGGGGTCGACAACCGTCATCACCACCTGGTTGCCAGCCACGGTGGTCCCCTTTGCCAGCTGGCTCGGCTTGTCGCCCAGGCGACCACGGTTCAGGCTGCCGTGCAGGGCGATGCCATCGATCGGGGAAGAGAGCATGACGCGTGCACGCTCCTGGTGGAGTTCGTCGAGCTTCTTCTCTTCTTCCTCAAAGGCCTCTCGGGTTTTGTTGATCTCGATCTCGCGTCGCTCGCCAGCGGCCGCGAAGTCACGCATCGCTTTCTCGTGGGCCATCTCGGCAACCGCGAGGGCATCTTCCTGATTGGCCACTGTGTTCGGGAGCGATTGGGTGATCGAACGCTCGGTGGAGATTTCGACGCCTTCGAGGCGGAACTGCGCGTTCTCCACAGCCTGTCGAGCACGCTTCAGGACGATCTCTTCGGACGCCTCTGTCAGGTCGTCTTCCTTGTACATCTGCTCAAGCTGTTCAAGTTCTTCGCTGGCGTTTTCCAGCGACGCGCGGGCGTTCTTCACGTCAAACTCCGCGGAGGCGACCTGACGCTCCCGGTCGACCGACATGAAGTTCTCGTGGTCCTGTCGGGCCTTGGCGATGGCTCGTTCTGCCTTGCCTCGCTCAATCTCCTCGTTCGCGATGGCCTGCTCGTGCGCGAACTCGGCCGCCTCCAAGGACATCCGGGATAGCCGCAGGGCGATTTCGGCATCCTTGATCTTCTTGTCGACCGGCTCGGTCTCAAACCAGACGAGAGCCTGGCCCTGCGACACGACGCTGCCGTGGTCGAGGAGACGCTTGATCTTCAGCGAGCTGAGCTGCTCGGTATCGGCCGTAATCTCTTTGACGCGGACTGCCTCGAGCACACCGCCGACTTCTACCTTCTTGGTCGCGGCGGGCTTTGCTGCGTCATCCTCGGCCATCAGGCGAGAGACGGGAGCGACGGGAAGAGCAGTGAAAACACCGAGCAGGGCAACTGCCGCGCGAGACACGAAAGGACGCATGGAGAGAATCCTATTGCGAGGAGAAGCTGTGGCCTAATGACTCCATGGAAAAGCATAGTTCGCAGAAAATGCCTTGCACGGAAGAAAAAATCGCAACCAAACTGGCCGTTTTTTACGTGATTGGCGATGTCAGGCGATTCTTCATGCCTCACGGGCGGAGCTGGCACGCCTGAGCGTCGTCGCAGACATCGCAGGCGGAGACGGCACCACCTGTGGCCGCAGCAAGGCAGCTGCTGATGCGGTCAGCAATGATCTGCTGCATCTGCGGATGGAGCCCAATCGGGGCGGTGACGAGCCATTGCACGCCCGGATGCTTGACGGCGGCCTCTGCTACCAAGGCTGGAATATCGTGCTTCCAGTGCTTGCCTGGAGAGAGGAAGTAGGGGAAGACCACCACCCGTGTTGCCCCCTGGGCCACACATCGCTCAAAGGCGTCGAAAATCGTTGGCTCGGCAATCTCCATGTGGGCCGGCTCCACGATGGTGTAGCCCGATGTGGCTTTGAAGGCGGCGGCGGCCTTGAGCAGCATCTCGTTGCTCTCCTGCCGACGAGACCCATGGTCGACAATCATCACCCCAGTTCCGGTTTCAGGCAGAACATCAGTTTGCTCAATCTCGGTCATAGATGTCTCTTTCGGTGGAATCCGCAGGCAGCCCAATGCCTTCGACCGAGTGGCGAAGAGGACAACCTGCGATCTCAACTCCGTCGTGCTGGTAGCGAATGGTGGTCCAGATTCCCTTAATCGGTAAACGAATCTCCATCCACGCCCATTCATCTGGCAGTGCCGGACGGACCTTCAGTTCGTCGTCCGGCAACGAATATGACAATCCTCCAAAACCCTCAAGATAGAGCAGGATTTTGCCAGCATTAAAGTTCGAAAACTGATCGCCAAATAGGCTCAGGTCGCGCCGGTATGCCTCAGGGGCAACGGGGATGTTCCACGCATCATGCCAGTTGTAGTTGCCAATGTGGTTGATGGCGAGCGTTGCCGCTTCATCCAGCTGTTGCTTGAACATTCCGTCAAGAGTGAAGTAGGCGGTGTCGGGCGTATAGCCGAAGGAGCGATCGGCATCGCTCGCAAAGGATTCCATCGATTGCTTTGCCATTGCGAGTGGAAAAAACTCCCCAAAGAATCCCTTTTCACGGTTGGTTGCCCAACTACGCACCATTGTCTCTGCATACTCGCGGGGAAAAAAAGGAGAACGCATGCACCAGAAAGCATTCGTCGTCAACAGGCCGTTGTCGGGCGCTGCGAAGAAGTGCGGGACGTTGTTCATTTCCCATCGCTGTCGGAACGCCCGGCGGATCTCTTCTGGATCGCGATGAGCCATGCTTTTCCAGTGTTGCTCATCGGCAGGTTCTTCAAGGATGTGGGCAATCTTTCGAAGCGTATCAAGCACTTCAAACTCATTCATTGCAAAGCTGGTCACCTTGTGTTGAAAGAGCTTTTCGAAGTGATCCTCGTAGGCTTTACGAAGAAAACCCTTGTCTGATGTGTGCTGATAGATCTGCCACGCTCCGAGAACATGCTCTGACGTCTCGCCGCCATAGGCACCGCTGTGCCAGGTCGTCCCTTTATTGTCCGATATCAGTCGGATACCGTTGTCGAGTTCGCGGAAACGGTCTGCCTTGGTGAGATGCTTCCAAGTCAGCACATTGCCATACGCAAAGCGGGCTTTGTTATGCGTCCAGGCTCCAACCTTGATCTGGAAAGTAGCATCGTAGCGGTGCATGCCGAGGAAGTTGTTGACTGCGGTTTGCGTGTGCGGCTCTTGTTCCCAGCCTTCCCCAACCTCAATCGAGTACATCAGGTAGATTGCCCACAAGAAGTAGTAGATGTCGACAAACTTCTCGTCTGGGCAACGAAACCAAGGAACCTCATCGTTGAGAAGTCGATTCATCTCGGCGGTTTTTTCGGCAGCGAGAGATTGGTGGTTGTTCACAATGTCTTGAGCCGCAGCTGTCGCGGTCTCAGCGTCATCATGCATGGCCCATGAAACGACCACACCTTTGGGGCCGCAGGGGATCGAGTAACAATATTTTTGAACACCCCGGTCATCGCGGTGGAGCGTCAGGGTCTTTGAAATGTCGACTGACGCACTTAGGGCAGTCGTCATGCCTGTGTAGACAGACGGCCCAATCTTTTCAGGGCCTTTGGGGTCGGGACGAGACTTGATCCTGCCTCCCTCGCTTATCAGGAGAGTTTTTCCGTCGTCCCCAAGACGAGCCGTCGCAGAAGAACTCACGGTGTGACGCGTGTCGAGACTCTGACCGTTGAACTGGAGGATGACTGGTTGTGATGCGGTAATGAATGAAGCAGCAGCGTCGTTTGCACCAATGAACTTCTCTTCTCGAATGGAAACACCACAAACCTCGTACAAGCAGATCATCTTGTCGGGACGCCAGAGCATGCTCTTGGGAGCGGGCGTTTCATACGTCACTCCATCGATGATGACGCTGCCGTAGAGGACGCGTGTGTCCTTGTAAAACTCCCAGCTCAGATAATCGTTGCCGCGGCCGGTGTTTTCTGGCCCGACAAGCTCGCTGTCGACGAGGGCGGCGCCGCGGGCTCGCAGGTCGTGATGAAACGGGTGCGTGAGACCAATGGTTTCATCTTCCATGGGATGCCAGCTGGCGTGAAATCCTCCCACGTAATAGCAGACATTGCCGGCAAGGAAGCCATGTTTTCGCCCCTGAATCTCCTGCTCAAGTTTTTGGCAGTAGTCCGTGAAGGGTGGCTTTTGATTTGCCTCGGATAGGCCAGCGGCCAGAAACGAGAGGCACCAGATGACTGCAAGTCCTTTCAAAACCCGCTCGGAGGCGGATGTGATAGAAGCGAGACTCAAGTGCATGATATGAGCAGCTCTGAAGAACCGTTTTAAGGGAACACGCTAGTCAGTGGTCTGAAGGGGATGCTGGAGCACATTGTTGCGGAGCGTGAGGCCGTCGCCGCCTGTCTGACGCAGAGACACGCTTGTGCTTCCTGGCCTGTCGTCGCGGATGAAGAGATCGTGGACGTAACTCTGCGAGACGTTCTTGAGCCACACCCCACAGGTGTCGCAGTCGAGCACCGTGCTGTCAGAAAGATGGATGCGGCGACAGTCTTCAACAAGCAGGCCGGCAGGACTTCGCCACACATTCGAGATGTGCAGGCCGGAGATCGTGCAGTCCTCGCAGCCTCGGATCACGACGCTGTTGTTGGCTTCGGCCGTGTTGCCGTAGTCGTAGCGAGGGTTGCGGTCGAGGTTGTTGCCGGCCATCACCACACTCGAGCAGTCTTCCAGCAGCAGGTTGTGCCGGTAGCCCTGCCAGAGCGTGTTGCCGGTGACGGTGACGCCGCGGCAGTCACGGAGGTGAAGGTTGACCTGCACATCGCTGAGCACGTTGCCGGTGATCGTGATGTTGCCTTCGCGGACGAGCTCTTGCCTGGGGCTTGGGTCGCTGCGTCCGAGGATGCGGATGTTGGCCGAGTCAGGGGATGGGTTGTTGTGCTGGATGGTGCAGCCTGTGATGGCGACTTCGCCTGTGCCATGGGTGCTGCCCGTGCAGTCGATCAGCACATTGGCCGTGGCGGGCGTATCGGGTGACATGTTGCTCTCGATGTCACAGCCATCGATATGGATGTTGCGAACATTGCCCTGACGGCAGACGATGCCGCCCCCGGCGTTGTAGCTGATGTGGCAGCCATTGATGTTGGACTGATGCAGGTTGACGTTGTCGTAGAACACGCCGCAGCCGGTGTTCTCGTAGAAGTGACAGTCAGAGATCGTGACGTTGCGGTTGTTCTCCACCAGGTGCACCGCATGCCGGCAGCTGCGGATGTGGGTGCGGGTGATCGTCAGCTGCATCGTGCCGATCGCCTCGATCCCATCGGCTTCGGGATGCTCGGCGGTGATGGCCAGCCCGTCGACCAGCGGCATCCGTTCCTTCGTCCAGATCTGAGGCTGAAAGTTCTTTGGATCGGCAGACTGGAAGTGTGTGCCTCGAAAACGCACCGCAGGACCGGGGGCGGTCATTACCAGCGTTGCCCCTTCCCCGGAGAGGGCGAAAGGACCGCGTTGATTGAGCGACACCTCGAGTGGCGCGGTGAGCCGGTAGCGACCGGGCGGAATCGCGAGCTGCCCGCTGCCCGTGTCGATCCGCATCTGCAAAGCGGCCGTGTCGTCGGCGACGCCATCGCCCACGAGCTGCGGGAGGGCTGCCGCGATGCCGAGGCGGGGTGACATGCAGACCGCAGCCGTGAGGAGAAGCAGGTGAGTCCAGTGGATGCGTGGGTGTGGGTGGGCGGCAGTGAACT
>JADHNY010000170.1 GCA_016779265.1 Pirellulales bacterium
ATCGCATTCTGGTGGGGGATCTCCGTACGGGCACTGCCTGGCAGGACATGCTCGGCAAGCCCGCCCCGGCAGAGCTCATGGTGATTCCGGATCCGCCTGCGTTTGTGCCACCACCACCGCCGACAGACCTGGTCGACGCGCCGCCCCAGCCCGAGTCACTCACCAGTCAGCACTGGTCATTTCAGCCAATCCGTCGGCCAAAACTGCCTGCCGTTCCAGCAGGCGAGATCTGGCAGTCATGGATCCAAAGCCCAATCGATGCCTTCATCGCGAAGAAGCTGGCATCCGCCAACCTCACTCCCGCACCACCTGCAGACACCGCCACGCTCGCTCGTCGCATTGCTTTGGTGCTGACTGGCCTGCCATCGGCCCCGCCCGATCTCGTGGCAGATGTTGAAGGCCACACAGCAAGCCGTGAAGCGAGCATCGAGCAGCTGATCGAGGCCTGCCTGACTTCAGCCGCCTACGGCGAACGGTGGGGCCGCCACTGGCTCGACGTTGCCCGCTGGGCAGAGAGCAACGGCTATCAGCACAACCGGATTCGTGACCACGCCTGGCGGTATCGCGACTGGGTGGTGGAGTCGTTCACCGACGATAAGCCGTTTGACGACTTTCTCCGAGAGCAGCTCGCTGGCGATGAGATCGAGCCCTACGCCGATGACCACATCGTGGCGACAGGTTTTCTGGCGGCAGCCCGCTACAGCGGCAATGAACTCGACAAGACCATCCAACGCAACGACATCTTGGTCGACGTAGCGAACACCACCGCTGGAGCCTTCCTTGGACTGACCATGGAGTGCGCCCAGTGTCACGACCACTTCTTCGATCCGATCACCCAGTGGGACTACTACCAGTTCATGGCCTTCTTTGCGCAAGGCCAGCCGGGCGATGTCATTCTCGGAGACTCTCAACACGCCGTCGCTGACAGCAGCACGATCGAGAACAGTGCGGCCGACTTGGTCAGCCAGCGTTGGGGCTTGTTTGAGTCCGTGCGATCTCGACTGATCGAACGGAAGCGTGCTGCGGGTGTGGCCGAACCTATCTTGGTGATTCCCAAGAACGTGCCGCAGGGGATGACGGCAGCCGAGAAGCGTGCCTTCACTCGCATCGAGGCAGACCTGGCCAAGCTGCCCAAAGCCTGGGCGTTTCACTCTCCTGTCACGTCGCCGCATGACCTCTCCTTCGCTCCCACGGCGATCCGCTGGCCGCTTCCGTTCCAGGAGGAAGCCCTCGAGCACGCCTCTGTCCGCTTCCTCGACCGCGGTGATCCCGCCAGCCCGGGCCCCGAGGCACGCCCTGCCTGGCCGCTCGTGTTCGGCACGCCGTTGCCAGATGAGGTTGGCCCGCGGCCTCGTCTGGCGCTTGCCGAGTGGCTCGTTGATCCGGCCAATCCGCTCACCGCTCGTGTCTGGGTCAACCGCATCTGGCAGTGGCATTTTGGACGCGGCCTCGTGGAAAGCTCCGGCGACTTTGGCACCGCTGGCGGAGAACCATCGCATCCCGAGCTTCTCGACTGGCTCGCCTGCGAGCTCATCGACAGCGGCTGGAGCACACAGCACATTCATCGGCTGATCCTCAGCTCTCGCACGTTTCGACAGAGTTCGCAGTTCACACCGTCTCACGCAACGCGTGACCCAGAAAACCGTCTTCTCTGGCGGTGGCTTCCTCGCCGGCTTGAAGCTGAGGCCATCCGTGACTCCGCCCTCGCAGTCGCCGGCATGCTCGATCCAGCAGTCGGGGGCCCGAGTGTTCCCGCTGGTGAGGCGGCAACCTCCGGTCGGCGAAGTCTCTACCTGCAGCAGCGACGCGATGCCCTTCCCCATCATCAGGATCTCTTCGATGGGGCCAATGCCGTCACAAGCTGCTCTCATCGGCGGACTTCGACCGTGGCCCTCCAGCCACTCTGGATGCTCAACAGCACATTCATGCAGCAGCAGGCCGCAGCACTCGCTCGACTGGTAGAACGTCGTACGGAAACCGTTCCTCCCGCCGAACGACAAGCGGTCGTTGCAGAGGAGCTCATCCGTGTCGCCCTCCAGCGCGAAGCCTCGCCAGAGGAGATTGGCGACCTGGCTGCCCTGATCCGCTCTGGCGGAACAGCCGACGCCGCCTTGGTCGTGCTCAACACCAACGAGTTCGTCTACATCCCGTGAACCAAAACTGGTGAACCGCATCTCTTCAACAACGCCTCGCCGCGTCCCTGATTCCCCACGCCACCAGCATGCTTTCACACCACCCATCTCCTGACACACCACGCTCCCAGCACACCGTGCCTGGCGATGACGCACCGCAGACCACCCGGCCTGCTCAGCGGATGCCTGCGGGCATGCTCTCCCGCCGGGACCTGCTGACGGGCATTGGCAGCGGCACGTCTGCGGTCGCCCTACAGACCCTGCTCGCGGCGGATGCAGGAGATCTCACGTCAGCAGGCACGCATTTCGCTCCCACCGCCACGAGCGTGATCTTCCTCTTTATGTCGGGCGGTCCCAGCCAGGTCGACATGTTTGACCCGAAGCCCGAGCTAGCTCGTCTGGCGGGACAGGATGTGCCCGCCTCGCTGGCTCAGCACGTTCCCCAGATCAAACGAGCGGGCCTGAAGAACCTGATGGCGTCTCCCTGGGACTTTCAGCAGCATGGTGAATCTGGTCTGCCCGTCTCCTCGCTCCTGCCGGAAACGGCGAAGCATATCGACGACCTCTGCATCATCCGTTCGATGCAGCACCGCAATCCCGTGCATGGCCCAGGTGAATGCGTCGCCCTCACCGGCACGGGCACCGGCGACCGACCGAGCATTGGCGCCTGGTCTCTCTACGGACTCGGCCGTGAAACCGCAGACCTCCCCGCCTTCATCACGATGAACCTGCATTCTGATGGGATGCAGTATCCGCAAGCGGCCGGCTGGGGAGCAGGCTTTCTGCCGCCGCAATACCAGGGCACGGTCGTCAATCCCGCGAAAGGCATTCGCGATGTGGTGATGCCCGAAGGCTTCTCCTCACAGCGACGACGGGAGCAGCTCGCGATGATTGAGGCCTTCAATCGGCGTCATCTCGAGTCGCTCGGCGTTCATCCAGAGCTTGACGCTCGCATTCAATCGTATGAGATGGCCTTCCGCCTGCAGACTGCCGCTCCAGAGTTGTTTGATCTCGCGGACGAATCGGCAGCAACTCGCCAGGCCTACGGGCTCGATGCCGCCCCCACCCAGGAGACTGGCCGCGGCTGTCTGCTTGCCCGCCGCATGGTCGAACGAGGGGTGCGGTTCATTCAGCTGCGTGTTGGCGGCTGGGATGCCCACGGCAACATCCGTGGGAACCATGAGCGAATGTGCCAGCGGACAGACCGGCCGATCGCGGCACTGCTGGAGGACCTCAAGCAGCGTGGGCTGCTCAGTTCGACGCTGGTGGTCTGGGCGGGTGAGTTTGGTCGCACGCCCACCATGGAAGGCACTGGTAAAGGCCGCGACCATTCGCCCGCCGGCTACACGGTCTGGTTCGCTGGCGGTGGTGCGAAGGGTGGTCAGGCCATCGGGCAGACGGATCCGATTGGCTATGTTGCCGTGGAGCGGCCGGTGAGCCCGCACGACTTCCATGCGACGATCCTGCACGCCCTCGGCTTTGATGCCTCACGGCTTACCTGGAATCACCACGGCCGAGATGAAGTTCCCACGGTGTTCGGCGGCGGCTGCATCCACGAGGTCTTCGGATAGGTTGGGCCATCGCCTTACCCAAGGGTGTTCTCTCAAACACGGAGCCAACTTGTGAGCCGTTGTGCCCTCAGAACCAAAATCGCACTAGCGTGGTGTCTGTTCGTGATGCCAGCAACCGCCTCGGCCGAAGCCCCTCTTCTCAACGAGACGGTTTCCTCCTGGCTGCAAGACGAGATGCCGGCCCTGCTTGAGAGCTACCGCTGGCTCCACATGCATCCCGAACTCTCCTTCCGTGAGCAGCAGACTGCTGCCTTCTTGGCGAAGTCGTGGCGTGCTGCGGGGCTCACCGTGACCGAGGAGGTGGGCGGCCATGGCCTTGTGGGGCTGTTGGAAAACGGCCCGGGCCCAACGCTGATGCTGCGGTGTGATCTCGATGCGTTGCCCGTGACTGAAGAGACCTCGCTGCCATACGCTTCGACCTTGAAAGCGACATCGGCAGAAGGAACGGAAACAGGTGTGATGCACGCCTGCGGCCACGACCTTCACATGACAAACCTGCTCGCGACACTCCAGTTCTTGGCGTCGCATCGTGAGCTCTGGACTGGCACGCTGATGGCGGTTGGGCAGCCAGCCGAGGAGCGAGGCTCAGGCGCCAAGGCGATGCTTGAAGATGGCCTGTTCACACGATTCCCTAGGCCAGACTACGCCGTCGCGCTCCACTGCAGCAGCGACAAGCCCACCGGCCAGGTGGGCCTGCATGCTGGCTACGCCATGGCGAACGTCGACAGCGTCGACATCGTGGTTCGCGGACGCGGTGGGCATGGGTCCCAGCCGCAAAACACCATCGACCCCGTTGTTCAGGCGGCGTTCCTCGTCGTCTCGCTGCAGACGATCGTCAGCCGCGAGATCAGTCCCCTGGCTCCAGCAGTGGTGACCGTGGGCTCGATACATGGCGGCACGAAGCACAATATCATTGGCGATCGCTGCACCCTTCAACTGACTGTTCGCAGCTATAGCGATGACGTCCGAAAGCGGCTGCTCACCTCGATTCGCCGTAAAGCCGAAGCGGTGGCCCAAGAGTTCGACGCACCTGCCCCGGCGATCACCATCAGCGAGGGCACGCCATCACTCCAGAATGATGAAGCCCTGACGATGCAGCTGCGGCGGGTGTTTCAAAAAACGCTTGGCGTTGAGAATGTGACCAACGACGACCCCTGGATGGCCGGTGAAGACTTCAGCCGCTATGGACGAGAAGGCGTGCCGATCGTGATGTACTGGCTCGGCACGCTCTCACAGGAGCGGCTCGCTGCCTACCAGGCGGAGGGCACCACCCCGCCAGCGCTCCACAGCGCTCACTTCTTCCCCGACGCCGAACAAGCCCTCCACACAGGCGTGCTCACAATGACTGCAGCGGCCCTTGAACTGCTCGGCCGGTAGGGCCCACAACCGCACGGCTCACTAACAACATCACTCCGCGCAAGCCATTCCAAACTCCTGCAAAGGCTCACCGCTCGCTATCTGCGGCCTCCGCGGCTTCGAGCACTTCTTGATGGAAGGCTTTGAGCTGACGGTGATAGTCGCTGTAGCCTGGAAAGATTGCGGGCCGGTTCCGTTCGTTCCAGCGTTCAAACAGCCCTGTCATTTCAGCAACTGTTGCACCGTGTGTGTCTGCCAGGTCGCTGGTCTCGCCGAGGTCGGCATCGAGGTCAAAGAGCATTGCCTGGCCATCGATGACATTGAGCTTAAATATGCCCTGCCGCACGGCAGTGCGGCGATGGTTGGCCATTCGCCAGAAGAGAGCGTCATGCGGCGGTCCATCACGTCCACCGAGCAGGTAGGGCATGAGGTTGACCGCATCGCCACCTCCCACGCTCTCAGCCCCCGCGAGCTCAAGAGCCGTCTGCGAGAGATCGAACGAAATTACCGGCTCCTCATAGACCATCGCCGGCAGCGTACCAGGCATGTTCATCAGAAACGGAACGTGGATTCCCCCTTCAAACACATCGCCTTTCTGCCCACGAAGCGGACCGTTGTCTGACGCATTCGCTTTTTCTGGCCCACCGTTATCGCTCAAGAAACAGACGAGCGTCTTTTCTCGCTGACCCTGTCTCTCAAGCGTGGCAATGAGTCGACCAATCTGCTCATCCATTACCGATACCATCGCGGCATAGGTCCGCCGCCGAGGGTTCTCAATCGAGGAGAACCGTGCGACCACCTCTTCGGGCGCCTGCAGCGGACCATGAGGTGCGTTGTAGGCCACGAACAAAAAGAACGGGGCTTCGTCCTGCTGTTGAAGAAACGCGATCGCCTGATTGGTGAGTACCTCGGTGAGATATCCGTCGAAGTCTGCCGGCGATCCGTTGTCGTCGAGAGCCGCCTTGTAGTTCTCACTGAGCTGGGCTGTCGTGTCGACCTCGAAGTAGTCATGACCTCCACCGAGAAAGCCATAAAAAAAATCGAAACCGCGTTTGAGTGGATGAAATGGCGACGCTGCCCCCAGGTGCCACTTTCCGACCATCCCAGTGTGATAACCCGCTTTCTGAAGACGGCTGGCCACCGTGACCTCATTCGCAGGCAGGCCCATCAGCTGATTGTGGGGATCGAAGGCGACATTGTTGACATAGCCAAAGCGGTGCTGATACCGACCAGCCATCAGGGCCGCTCGCATCGGGCTGCAGAATGGATGCGATGAGTAGCCATTGGC
>JADHNY010000171.1 GCA_016779265.1 Pirellulales bacterium
ATTGGTATTTTTTGGCTACCCTCTCACCTTTGGCTTGGCCTCCGCATACATCGTTTGCTCAGAGGTAACCGACTATGAGCACACTTCGGCCTTCGCCGTATCAATGGTCATTGGCTTTGTGGGCGTCGGGTTGATAGCTACGGGCCTGTGGAAGGCTATGCCCAAAGCAGCCGGCGCAGAAGCAGACGACAAGCGGTATACGTTTGCAGGTAATGTTGGGTCGGTCGAGTGGGCCGAGGGTCGCGGTCCGGTGAGGAATGAAGGCATGAATCGAGACATGCGTTGAGTCGTGCAGGTTGCCTGTGGGTTGTGGCTAATCGCAGCTATCGCGGTTGTTTACTGGATGGCGAATGCGATCAACCGTGGCAATATCAACGCGTCCCACGACTGGAAGTCGGTGTAAAACTACACATCCGTAGGCGGTGTGGTTTTCTCTTGCCACCTGTTGGCAGCGATGGCAGTCCCGTCCACCGAGAAGTGCAGGCGTATGGGTTGTCGTGCTCGGTGCGTTTCTGTTGGCAATCGGAATCCTGGGCCACTACGGCTTCAAGCTCCACAGCATCGTTACGAACACCGGCGTAGGGACAACACAGCACAGGCTAAAACAGCGGACACCGTTCTTGGATTTCACTGCGTTTGTCCCAGTTCGGGTAGGGTACGTGGCCTTCGGTGACGGTTCAGCCAGGCACGTCGCCCGTGAGCACCTCGCCACACTCCGCCGTGCCGACACGCCCTACCAGCCCCGGGAAGTCAGCTCGCGAGTCAAGTTGCCGGGAGAGAACGACCCAAGGCTCACTCAGGACGTCAACGCACGCATCAGTCACATGAATCACCTAAAACAAAGGGCCCAGGGCCATTTGTGCTTTAAGCCTCAGGATGGCATCCGGGCGCCGTTGAACCCAAGCACCTGACCACGCACCCTGCGATGACAATCCGCCAACGGCGGTGTTGGGTTGCGGTAACGTGGCTTCCCTCTGGATAGATAATCGCTTTGGAGTGCGCTACTGATCGCGGCTCGCAAATGGAGAAACCTGTGGTGATGACAATCGTGCGGCCCGAACGACCGGGCGATGTTTCAGTGATTCGCGATCTTCTCGCCTCGTGCTTTCCGACCAACGGAGAGGCGAGGCTTGTCGATGCGCTTCGAGGGGCAGACCGCCTTCCGGTGTCGCTTGTCGCGGATGTCGGCGGTGTGATTGTTGGGTATGTGGCGTTCAGTCCGGTCTCTTCCGCCAAAGGCGCCAAAGGTGTTGGACTTGGGCCAATCGCCGTTGCCGATCAGCATCGCTGCCAAGGTATTGCTGGAATGTTGGTGCGGGAAGGAATGCGTGCCTGTAGAAAGGCTGGATTCAGTTGGGCTGTTGTCCTCGGCGAGCCCGCATATTATTCGCGATTCGGGTTCCATCCCGCCTCTGATTGCGGCCTGGCCGATGAGTATGGCGGTGGCGATGCGTTCCAAGTTGTCGAGTTGTCGCCTGGCGGATTGCCAGTCGACGATGGCGTGGTCCGGTATGCTTCTGAGTTTGCGTTGCTGGAATAGCGGGGTCGCCTGGCTCGATGAAGCGACTCCGATTGCTCACGTTTGGTTGCCTCGGAATTGCCGTCATATTGCTTGCCAACACGATGAAGCGGGCAGGCGGCGTTGAGGTCGCGAACCATTCGGCCCTTGTTCTTCTTAACGCAGTCGGGGGCGTTGTTTGTGTCGCTGTATTCGTCGACACCTTCTGGCATGCGATCAAGGGGCATGGGCAAGCCTGCCGGCACTGCGGGCACCTACGTCAGCTGTCTTCATTTCGGGTTTACTCGTCGTGCCCAAACTGCGGGGAGTGATCCACACGCGTGTTGCACGGGAGAACCATGCGCTGCAGTTGACTCGCGATAAAATCAGTCCGGGCGGCTAGCTTAAGACCGCGAGCCGCTGATTGCTTCGTTCGGCAAGCAAATAACACAACAGGGAATAACTGCCAATGAGACAGCTATTCGCAGCCTTAGTCTTCGCCATGGCAAGCTGTTCATTGAGCGCAGCGTCAGAAGATGGGCTCGACGAGCTCTGCAGGAGGTTCTCGACTCAGTTGCAGCAGATGACCCGGTTGCCGATGCCCACTGCTATTTAACCATTCGACATACCAAGCGGCAGATGAGCAACATGAACCCCTCGCTCCCCGCCGCAGACAGGCAACGACTCTTGGGAAAGTTTCGCCAGCGGAACACCACCATACGTCATTCATTGAGAATCATGAGAAAGCAGATCCCAGATCCGAAAGCAGAGATCGAGTTCGTTTCCACCGAGGCGAAGGTCGAAACGGAAACGGTTCGAGGTGTTAGCTTCACAAAATCGAGCGAGATTCTGTTGCGGTTCCGTGTCGATGATGAGGAGTGGGTGCTACCTGGATACTCAAACGGTGGCTTGAGGAAGGGGTGCCAGAAGTCGAAAGATCAGCGGAGAATCTCGTTGAGTTGTCGCCCCACGCTACCGACTGGCGAGTACAGCTTCATCTTCTTCAGATGCTCCCATCGCTTCGCGTCCCCGTGGCGTCATTGAAGGTGTTGACAACGGTGTTGCCCGGGCTGGTGATGGACGAAAACAATTTCGTCCGTGCCTGGGCCCTCAGTGGGCTGGCGGCTCTTGCCGACCAGAACGACGAGTTGCGACAGGATGTCGTATCAGTGACAAAGAAAGCGGAAACTGATCACGCACCGTCCGTTCGGGCCCGAGTCCGCCAGATAAGGAAACGCTACACGTGGACAACACATGCAGGCCGGGCAACGCGGTGAACGTGAGCCGCTCATGACCAGCGGCTCAAATCACTTTTTCGGCAGCGGCCCCGTCACCACCAGGGCAATCGCAGAGCCTCGGCGGTTCAGCAGAAGAGAGCGTTTAGCGAGAACGGCGAACGAAAAGGACAAGAGGCCGTTGCAAACAGCGAGACCACGAGTGAACCATAGGTGGCCGTTGGGGCTGTCCCTGGCTTTTGCTGTCTCAGGATAGACTTTCAGCCTCTTCGTATCGCCGTCTGTCTGCAACCTTGAACATGGAGATCTGAAGTCGGCATGCAGATGCTCCCAATGTTTTTCGTATTCGCTTGGTACACGCTGCCGGTGTTTGCGTACATCGGCGTCTGGGTCTCTAGCGAGCGAACGATACGTCTCCCTGCCATGCTACTTACGATTGGCTGCGGCTACGCGTGTATCCTCGCCACAGTCGTGACGGCTGATGCAGCTGACAGGGCAGCACTGAGGTCTGCTGATCAACGTCGTGACGGACTGCAGGTCGCTGTCGAGCGGCCACTGGAAGCCCAACGCATCATGCAGTCTCAGGGCAACGACACAGGCCGCGCACTCGCACCAGTGCTTGGAATCCCACTAACGGCTCTCTGGTACACGCTCGTCTATAGTCTGCTGTTTGGTGGCCACTGGATCCTGCGGAAGCTGTTCATTCGTCCGCCGATTGCCCCTCCGCAGAGTCTCGACGCGTGACGACTCGGTCGGCATGGGCACGTCCGCCACGTGGCTGCCGGTGATCGAGTCGCGTGCGGGTGTGGTCCTCTGCTAGGCGATGGCATTGTGGCGGATCCAGGCCGAACTCGCAGTCGGTGGCTCTCATGAAGTTGTTTTAGACTGATGCTGGGCACGTTCGGCGTCGCACGCACTCGGCGTTCGCCCTACCGCCACACAGCCACCGTACGTTCATCATCAGCACTCTCGAACGTTGTCGATCAGCTGCTCACTCCCGTGGAGTCCACAATGACATCTCGGCACCTTGCTGTCTTTCTGGTGGCCTGGCTCACCGTCTCGTGCAGCCTGAATGCCCGCGGTGCCGAACAGCCCAACATCGTGCTGATCGTTGCAGATGACCTCGGAAACGCCGACCTCGGCTATCGAGGAAGCGCGATACGCACCCCGCACATCGACCGCTTGGCCAACGAGGGTGTACGACTGGAGTCGTATTACGGACTCCCGGTCTGCACGCCAGCGCGTGCTGCCCTCATGACCGGGCGGCATCCCATGCGACACGGACTCCAGACGCTCGTGATCTTTCCAAGCCACACCTACGGCTTACCCACCGACGAGAAAACACTCCCACAAGCCCTTCAGGAAGTGGGCTACAGCACCTACATGGTGGGCAAGTGGCATCTCGGCCATGCCGACAGGAAGTATTGGCCGACAAGCCGTGGCTTCGATCACTTCTACGGCAATGTGACGGGCGAAGTCGATTACTTCACCAAGGAACGTGGAGGCATCATCGACTGGCAGCGAAACGGAGAGTTTCTCCGTGAAGAGGGCTACTACACCACACAGATCGGCAACGAGGCTGTCACACTGATCGAGGAGCACGACGCAGCGAAGCCGATGTTTCTCTACTTCGCATCGCTCGCCCCGCACGCTCCCTACCAGGCCCCAGCAGAAGATGTTGAAGCCTACAACGGCGTGTTTGCCGACAAAGCAAAACGTGAATACGCGGCGATGATCACAGCACTCGACACCCAAGTCGGTCGCATCGTTGCTGCCCTCGATGCCAAAGGCATGCGAGACAACACGCTCATTTTCTTCACCTCCGACAACGGCGGAGCCACCAGCGCCCTGTTTACCACTGGAGCACGATCGCCGGCCGAGCGCGAAGACAGCGGCGGAGCTGCCCTTGGTTCCACGCCGCCTGCCTCAAACGCCCCGTTTCGAGGTGGCAAAGCAAGCCTTGCGGAGGGTGGTGTGCGGTTACCTGCGATCGTCAACTGGCCTGCAAGAATCGCCCCCGGACTCGTGTCGGAGCCGCTGCATCATGTGGATGTGATGCCCACCTTGCTCGCCGTTGCAGGAGGCCATGGCGACCCCTCCAAGCCTTTCGATGGCAAAGACGCGACGGCCACGATTGTCGACGGCCAGCCATCTCCCCATGAAGACCTCCTGATCAACGTGGAAACTTTTCGGGGAGCCCTTCGCAAAGGCAAATGGAAGCTGCTCAAGATCGCCCTACTCCCGGGTAAGACTGAGCTGTTTGATCTGGAGCAGGATCCGGGAGAAAGCCAGAACCTCGCGGCCACACACCCGGATAT
Organism: Pirellulales bacterium; assembly: GCA_016779265.1. Taxonomy (GTDB): domain Bacteria; phylum Planctomycetota; class Planctomycetia; order Pirellulales; family UBA1268; genus M30B53. The sequence goes on from JADHNY010000171.1 coordinate 5,052, forward strand.
CGTTCAGGAACTTGAAGCCAGACTGCTTGGCTACGCAAAGCAGCAAAAGCCGAGTGAGTGGCTCAAGGCTCAGGTCGATTTTCTTGGCTTTCAAGGAGAGACCGTGATGACCCCTGAATACAACATCGACGGTGGCGATCCGACCGAAGCACCCCGGCTTCCAAACGGAGCAGAGTAAGAAGACTGTCGGAACGGATGAGGCGGTTTGCTGGCTTTCGCGTAGTTGGTCAGATTGCTTCATGCCTCACGTTTTGATGAGCGGCGAATGAGTGATGACGCCCAGACCGAGGTGCAGCCCGGAACACCCGGGGAAGTGTTCCTCGCGTTCCTCAAACTCGGACTCACATCTTTTGGCGGGCCTGTCGCGCATGTGGGCTATTTCCGTTCAGAGTTTGTGGGACGTCGAAAATGGCTGTCCGATGAACAGTTCGGCCAGCTGCTGGCGATCTGCCAGTTTCTCCCTGGGCCAGCCAGCAGTCAGTTCGGCTTGAGTATTGGCCTGTTGCGATCCGGGTGGCGTGGCGCACTGGCTGCGTTTGTCGCATTCACGCTGCCCTCAGTTCTTCTCCTCGTTCTCTTCGCCGCTGCGTTGCCATGGCTCTCCGGACCTGTTGGCAAAGCCACCCTGCACGGCACCAAACTGATGGCTTCTGCCGTGGTGGCCCACGCCGTTTTCGGGATGGCCACAAGGCTCTGCCCTGATCGGCCGCGGCAGACGATTGCCATCGTCTCCGCTGTCACCATTCTGCTCGCGTCGTCCGCGTCAGCCCAACTCGGCGTGGTCGTGCTGGCGGCGATGGCAGGCGTGGTGCTCCTCCCAGGAAAGAGCATTCCTGAGGCCAGCGGCTGCCTCGACGTTCCCTACGGAGCTGGTATTGGCGGCCTGCTGCTTGTGGTCTTCGTCTGCCTGCTGTGTGGGCTCCCTTCCATCGCAACATCCGCCCCAGACCTTTCCTCTCTCGCGGCCGTGTTCTATCGGGCAGGAGCGCTCGTGTTTGGTGGAGGGCATGTGGTGCTGCCGTTGCTCGAAGCGTCTGTTGTAGCGCCCGGCTGGGCGACGCCCGATGAGTTTTTCGCTGGGTACGCGGCCGCCCAAGCAATCCCGGGGCCAATGTTTGCCTTCTCCGCCTACCTCGGAGCTGTGCTGGCCCCAGAACACAGCGGCCTGGCGTGGTCTGCGGTGGCGGTGGTTGCCATGTTCCTGCCCGGCTTTCTCCTGGTCGCTGGTGTGCTGCCATTTTGGAAAGCAGTGTCTCACTCCTCCACG
>JADHNY010000172.1 GCA_016779265.1 Pirellulales bacterium
AAAAACGCCTACTGACTCGGTCGATCGGCCTTGCATACAGGCACCTCATCGAGGAATAGATCCAGCTACTCGCTCTCCGTCGAAAAACCATCCATGGCCTTTTTCCACATGGGCGACACCCCAACAAGCCGAGGTTTTTGGGGTTCACCAATCGCCGCATCCTGCGGCGGCAGGCTTTTTCCACAGCCTGCTAGCGTAACGACTTGGACGTTGGCCGCACACGAGTGCAGGTGCCCGTCATGCTTGAACGCTCGCGTGACACAATGCCGTCAGCGGCACAGCACTCGCGTTTTCTTGACAACGGGCTTCATGAGCCGGATGGCATCGGCTGAAAAACCGAAAGACGACTAGAACTGTTTCCTTCTTGCCCATACACGTGTCGACAGCCGTCGCTGGCTCAGTAACAATTGTTCCAACGGCGATCCATGGCCATCCCGACTCCACCAAACACCCATGCCTTTCCCACCGCTCTCCCGTCGTGACCTACTCGCTCGCTCTGGGCTGGGGCTCGGTGCGCTTGGGCTGGCGGGTGTTTGTGCAGATGAGATTCCGGCTGCGGGACTGGCCGCAGCTGGCCCCGGCGGCTGCCCGCACTTCGCCCCGCGGGCCAAGCGGGTGATCCACTTCTTTTTGAACGGCGGCCCGTCACACGTCGACACATTCGACCCCAAGCCAGCCCTGGCAACCCACGCCGGCGAGCCGCTCCCCACCACGCTGACCACCGAACGGAAAACTGGCGGTGCCCTCCCCTCCGCCTTCAGCTTCTCCCGCTACGGAGAGAGCGGCCTGGAGGTCAGTGAGATCTTTTCCAAGACCGCAGCGCACGCCGATGACATTGCGGTGATCCGCTCGATGGTGGCTGATGTGCCAAACCACGAACCTTCACTGATGCTGATGAACTGTGGCAACTCCGCTCAGCCTCGACCGAGCGTGGGCGCATGGACGCTCTACGGCCTCGGCAGCGAAAACGAGAACCTGCCCGGCTTCATCGCGATGTGCCCTGGTGGAATGCCGATCAAAGATGCCGAGAACTGGCAGGCGGGCTTCCTGCCTGGTGTCTACCAGGGCACCTTCGTCGATCCCCAGCACACCTCAATTGAGAAGCTGATCGAGAACACACGCAGCCGCCATGCCAGCCGCTCGATTCAGCGAGACCAGCTTGACCTGCTCGCCTCGCTCAATGCAGAACATGCCGCGGCCCGCATCGACCCTCGGCTTGAGGCCCGTATCGAATCGTTTGAACTCGCCTTTCGCATGCAGACTGCGGCGGCCGAGGCCTTCGATCTCACTCGTGAGCCACAGTGGCTTCGCGATGCCTATGGCGATTCCGTGCATGGCCGACAGACGCTGATGGCCAGGCGGCTCCTGGAGCGAGGTGTTCGCTACGTGCAGCTTTGGCATGGTGCTGGCCAGCCCTGGGACAACCATGCCGATATCGCCAACGCCCACCGCAATCTTGCCGGCCAGATCGACGGGCCCATCGCCACCTTGATGGCCGACCTCAAGGCCCGCGGCATGTTTGAAGACACGCTCGTCATCTGGGGAGGCGAGTTTGGACGCACGCCCACCAGCGAAGGTGGCAGCGGCCGCGACCACAACCACTACGGCTTCTCCGTGTGGATGGCTGGTGGCGGGATCAAGGGCGGTCAGGCCTACGGGGCCACCGATGAGTTCGGCTTTCAGGCAGTGGAGAAGCCCACCAGCGTGCACGACCTGCATGCCACGATCCTGCACCTGCTCGGCATCGACCACACCCGCCTCACCTACCGCTACGCGGGCCGCGACTTCCGACTGACCGATGTGCACGGTCGAGTGATTCGCGAGATCGTGGCCTGACACGCCGTCACCGTTGATGCCACACTCAGCTCCGGTCTCTTGACACAACTTTGACAGAACGCGAGGCAAGTCCATGAGCCATGAAAGCGACCCGCATCCGTCACCGCATCAGAGCGACGAACACACCGCGTCGTGCGCTCGCCCTGCCTGCCCTGTGTGTGGCGGAAATCTGATTGAAATACGGGCGAAACTCCAGTGTTCTCGCTGCCACCGAATCTGCGAGACCTGCTGCGAGGGTGGCCGCGGCTGAGCGGCTGACATCCCACCGCGTGTGCTATGCGAGGTCTTCGAAGAGGCCCCTTCTGAGAATCCTCTTGCTGAGAACTGGTGTGGTACCCTACGCACTCTCTTTTCCACGCAAGCCGTTGTCGAGCGTGGGTACTGAGAGTCTCTTCTTCTCACATCTTGCTTTTCTTGAGGACCCTGCTGTCGTGCCACTTGTCTGTGACCAGGAAGATCTTTCGTCGCCGGACCTTTGTGAACGTGATGAGCCCTGCACCACGATCTCTGAAAAGACTTACCCAACCAAGAAGGAAGTCTTGGCTGCGATCCCCGCTGAGTGCTTTGAACGCAGTCTGCTGAAGTCGTCGCTCTACATGTTCTCGTCACTCGTGCTGACGATCGGCAGTGGACTCCTCGCCTACGCCTTCATCCCACTCACCTGGGCCTGGCTGCCAGCCTGGATTGCCTACGCCATTGTTGCCGGCACGGCTGGCACTGGCTGCTGGGTGATCGCCCATGAGTGTGGCCATCGGGCCTTCACCAAACACAACTGGATCCAGGACGGAATCGGCTTTCTGCTCCACAGCGGGCTGCTTGTGCCCTATTTCTCCTGGCAACGCAGCCACGCGTTGCACCATGCCCGCACGAACCACCTTGATCTCGGGGAGACTTTTGTTCCCAGCCGTGACACGACCGCAACAGGCAAACACTGGCTGCAGTGGCAAGAATCAATCGGCGATGAAGCCTTTGCGATCCTCACCATGCTCGGCCGTTTCCTCTTTGGCTGGCCGCTCTACCTGCTGACTGGCGCTACTGGTGGTCCAGCCCGTGGTCGCACGAATCACTTCTGGCCTGCAAAGCCCTTCTCGGCAGCTCTCTTTCCCGGACAGTGGCAGAAAAAAGTCTGGCTCTCTGACCTCGGCATCCTCGCCATGCTCGGTCTCCTTGGCTGGTGGGCGTCTCAGGCTGGAATCGCTTCGGTGCTAGCTCTCTATGTTGGTCCCTATCTCGTGGTGAACTTCTGGCTCGTGCTCTACACCTGGCTGCAGCACACCGATGCAGAGGTTCCTCACTTTGAAGATGAGGAATGGACCTGGGTGAAGGGAGCCTTCATGACCATCGACAGGCCGTATGGCTGGTTACTCGACTTTCTCCACCACCGCATCGGGAGCACGCATGTCGCGCATCACATCGATGCCCGCATCCCGCACTACAACGCAGTCAAAGCGACCGTCGCGCTGCAGGAAACATTTCCCGACCTCTATCTCTACGATCCCACGCCGATTCCCAAGGCGCTCTGGAAGGCAGCAACGCAGTGCAACGTGGTGACAAAGGCGGATGAGGGGTGGACCTATGTTGGTGGGCGACAGTCGCAGGGTTCGGTGGGGCTCTGAGTCCGGCGGAGTGGACGTGCTGCTCAGGCCTGCCTGCACGCTATGCTGACGTTCTCAATCTGACTGCTCCGCCTGCTCTGTGAGGATGCCGATGCGGCCTGCCTTTTTTTGTGTCCGAGTTGTGCTCTGTGGAGCACTGGCCCTGTCTTGCATCGCGTCGCAGTCGTTGGCTGCGGATCCCTCACAGGCGGTCGAGCTGCCGAGCCTCGCCACCCGTGATGGCGAAGACTGGCCGAGTTTTCTCGGCCCACGGAGAGACGGCACCAGCAGCCTCAAACAGATTCCACTTCCATGGCCTGAGAGTGGCCCCAAGATCATCTGGCATGCCGAGATGGGTGAAGGCTATGGGGCTCCGGCAGTTGCCTTGGGCCGCATCGTGCTCTTCGATCGCATTGACGACAAGGCCCGGCTGCGTTGTCTGCATGCCGAAACAGGCGAGCTGCTCTGGGAGGTTGCTGATCCCACCGACTACCGTGACACCTTCGGCTATGACGGAGGGCCTCGCTGCTGCCCGGTGATTGCTGGCGACCGGGTGCTGACGTTTGCAGCCGACGGCCTGCTGACCTGCCGCAGCCTGGCAGACGGCGAGCAACGCTGGCAGATCAACACGACCGCTCGCTACCACGTCGTCCAAAACTTCTTCGGCGTCGGCGCCGCCCCGCTAGTGATCGATGCCCCAACCGACGCGGCTCCCAACCGTCAGCTCGTGATCGTGCCGATTGGTGGAAGTGAGCCTGGAACTGAGCCACCAGCCCCGGAGCGGCTCGACCTCGTCAAGGGCGTTGATAGTGGTGTAGTCGCCTTTGACCTCACTGACGGCAGCGAAGTCTGGCGCACCTCAGAGCAGCTCGCGAGCTACTCGTCACCTGTGCTGACCACGCTCGGTGGTCGGCCGCGGCTGCTCACCTGGCTGCGAGAAGAGCTGCTGGCAATCGATCCAGCCACCGGCCGTGAGACCGGCTCCTTCCGCTGGCGTGCCGACGAACTCTTCAGCGTCAACGCCGCCAACCCGGTCGTACTTCGCAACGCTGCAGGTGGTGAACAGGTGCTGCTCTCAGAGACCTATGGGCCCGGTGGTGTGCTGCTGGAAGTCACCGCCACGCCGCGTGGTGACACCTTCACTCCGGTTTGGACGAGTCCGAAAGGAGCCCGGCCAGACGCCACGCTCAAGGCTCACTGGGCCACGCCTGTGGTGCACGAAGGCCACTTCTACGGCACCAGCGGCCGCAACATCGGCGACGCCCGGCTGGTCTGTGTTGATCAGGCGACCGGCGACGTCCGCTGGAGTGAGCGTGGGCTCGGCCGGGCGAGCGTTGCCTTGGTCGGACAGCAGCTCTTGGTGATCGGTGAGTTTGGCGAACTGCTCGTCGTCAAGGCGACTCCAGAGGCTTACACGCCGCTGGCCGAAGCCACGCTCGCCGACCCCACCACCGCAGCTCCTCTCCTCGCTCCACCCTGTTGGGCAGCGCCGGTGATTGCCCGCGGCTATGCCTACATTCGTGGCGCGGGCCGCGTGGTCTGCATCGACCTCGTGCCGTAGGTCGAGGTCGGGCCGTAGGTCGGGCTGTCCGCCGGCACACCTCACACGCTGCCGGCCATGAAGCGGACTTCAAAGATCAGCGACGAGGCCACCGTGGTGCCGAAGTTCGGCTTGTTGGAGGCGATGCCCCCAAACACATAGCCGAGCACCGTGTCATCGGTGAGTGCGTCGAGGTTGATGATGCCGCCCGGCAGTGTCTCAATCCCATCAGCCACAAAGAACTCAGCCGACGCACCGAAGTGCAGCAGACTCCCATCCCCATCGGTCACTTCGGGATAGCTGCCGAGAAACTCTTGGCTGTAGAGCCCCGCGGTATCACGAATCACGGCAGTGATCTGGTTGGTGAAGCCATACTGGCTGTCGTAGACCAGGCCGTCGACCCGTGTATCAAACACGTTTGCTGAAATCCCACCCAACAGAATCTCGGTCATCACGCCTTCGCTCGGCGAATAGAGCCCAACCTTTGCAGAGTTGTACTGATTCATCGCCTGCCTGAAGGCGTCGGGATTCGTCACTGGGTCTGGCGTCTGCGGCACCCCATCAGCGGCGATCTCCACCGGTGTCGTCCAGACGGCGTTTCCGTTGTAAAAAACGCCCGCCAAGGCAACGACGCTCTCAACGGGCCCCTGTGCAGAGGGCGTGAGGATTGGGAACGTGTTGAGGTCCCGTCGGCGAAACAGGCTCGGGTCGCCACCCGCAGGGCTGACGGACACATTTTCATAACCGAGCGTGCCGCCGGCCATGTCGTAGGTGATGTCAAAGCTCCGCACCTGCGACGTGTAGACGCCGTTGCGACCCGGAATGTACGGGCCCTCAAAGTTCTGCCCAAACACGAGGAAGAAGCGATCTTCGAGCTGATGGAGTCCGCCGCCGGTCACCTGAAAGAAGCCGCCCTCGTAGGATCCGTCCGTCGCTTCGTCGCCCGCAACCTGGAGGATTGCGTTGGCCCCCAGCGTCGCATCCTCACCCTTCACCCAGCGCACCACCGACGGCAGGTCGAGAGCCGTCAGCGCGTTGTAGGTCGTGAAGTTGTTGGTGGTTGAGTCATACACGTAGCCACCTGCCACAAACAGCGTATCGCCATCCTGCTGCCACAGGGTGTTGGTCGCGGAGAGGCTGTCGATTTGGGTCTGACTGAGCCCGCTGCTGGCATCTGCCAGCGATCGGCTCCAGACCTGCTGTGTGGCTGGGTCGACGACCCACACGTCGGAGTTTTGATACTTGGGAGGGAAGTTTTTGATGCCGTCAGCCGTGAAGTTGTGCAGCCCATTGGTGCGG
>JADHNY010000173.1 GCA_016779265.1 Pirellulales bacterium
GCGACGGCGGAGCACACCGGCGAGTTCCGTGAGCCCCATCGGATGGGGCACTGGCTCCAGGCGTTCGGGCCACGCCCACCGAGCCTCATCGAAGAGATCTCGCATCGCGTCGGGAGGGCACGCAAACGGTGGCCCTTGCTCACGGTCGGTCTGCATAAACACCGCGAAGAGGCCGCCTCCTGGGGCAATCCACGCAGCGAGCCGCTTCTCGTAGCAGTTCCACCGACTCGGCGAGAGGGCGCAGAGACACGTCTGCTCGTAGACCGCATCGAAGGGAGCGTCCGGCTGGTAGTCGAAGAGGTCTGTCTGCACGACCTTCGCCTGCAGCTGGCGAGCCTCCAACGCCTGTGAGACCGACGCGACTGCTGCCGCGGCGTAGTCGATGGCCACCACGTCGAAGCCTGCTTCGGCAAGCGCCACGACTTCATGGCCGCGACCGCAGCCCGGAACGAGAATGCGACAGGGCGTCAGCATCCCAGTCGTCAGCCAGGTGGTGAGCATGGGGCTTGGCCCGCCACGATCCCAGCCGGTGGAGCCCTCGTCGTAACGGGCCTGCCAGAACTCGCTCGTCAGCGCTCCCTTCGGCCCGCAGACAGCACCAGCAGGGGCATCGTCAGGATTGGAGGCAGCAGGCACGGCAGAACCCTCGTGTGACGAACACATGGCCAACATTCACGGTCAGTCTGGCAGCGATCAGCCGTAGAGATCAATCGCCTGCACGATTTCGTCAATGCGATTGCCAACACTGACCGCGCGATTGGCAAAGCTCGCCCGGCTCACCCCTCGGCTGCCGAGCACCTCATTGAAAAGTGCTTGGTCGGTGGTGTGGTAGGCCACGGTCGCATTTGGATCCTTCAGCTGATGGCCCGTCAGAATGCAGACCACGCGATCGTCACGGCCGATCACACCCTCCGCGACAAGCTGCTTCGCCCCGGCAACACTCGCGGCACTCGCAGGCTCACAGCCGAGCCCGCCCGCCCCGACCTGAGCCTTTGCGTCGAGGATCTCTTGTTCGCTGACTTCTCGCACAACACCGTCGCAGGCCTCCAGAGCCCGCAGACACTTGTTGAGATTCACCGGCCGATTGATCTCGATAGCGCTGGCGATCGTGTTGGCCCGCTTCTCCAAACGATCGAGTTCGTCGTAGTAGTGGCAGGCCGGCGCAAGGTCTGCCTTGCCGCCGCCCCATCGGAGGCCCCGACGGGTGTAGAGCTCATGCAGCGTGTTGGCACCCGCGGCGTTGATCACCGCCAGCCGCGGCATGCGATCGATCAGTCCCAGCTCCTTCAACTCGATAAACGCCTTGCCAAAGGCAGACGAGTTACCGAGGTTGCCGCCGGGAACAACGATCCAGTCGGGCACTTCCCAGCCGAGCGCTTCGAGCACCCGAAACATGATCGTCTTCTGTCCCTCGAGCCGGAACGGATTGACGCTGTTGACGAGGTAGATGCCCAGTTTGCCGGAGACCTCTTTAACCCGTGCCATGGCGTCATCGAAGTCGCCGGCGATCTGGATCGTGAGGGCTCCGTAGTCGAGGGCCTGCGAGAGCTTGCCGTACGAGATCTTGCCGGAACCAATGAAGATGATGCCTCGCATCAGCCTCGTCACCGCGCAGTAGACCGCCAGCGACGCACTGGTGTTGCCGGTGGATGCACAGGCGGCCCGCTTGGCCCCGATCATGCGAGCGTGCGTAAAGGCCGCCGACATCCCGTTGTCTTTGAAAGAGCCCGAGGGATTGAGCCCTTCATACTGCAGGTGCAGACGACCGGGGCGAACACCCACGAAGCCGCCCACGCTGTCGGAAACGGAGAGCAGCGTCTGCCCCTCGCCGATCGTCACAATCGACTCTCGTGGCGCGAAGGGAAGCAGCTCATGAAACCGCCAGACCCCGCTGAAGGCCACCGGATCGCTCCGCCGCATCCACTTGGTCTCAAAGTGCTCAAAGGAGGTGGGGGGCCGGCTGCGGTCCCAGTCGTAGGCAATATCGAGAAGGTTGCCGCACGCTGGGCAGGATGTGTGGACTTCATCGACGCCATACGTCGCCCCACAGGCTGGGGCGATGCACCGCTGATAGGCCACTTCTGTTTCCAACGACGTTGCCACTCGACTGTCTCCGACCGATCTCGGCCGCCGCTTGCAAACGACGGCTCACGACCTCATTTCAGTGTCGTCCCAGTGTCGCACCGAACTCGCGGAAAGGGTAGGGCGGCCGTTTTCACCCCTCTTGGTGAGTATCTGCCAGTTTGACAGGGCCTCGTCACGGCGATAGGGTGCCACCTCGGGGTGTTTTTAGCGAATGAGGACGAGCAACCGTGATCAGACGCATGAAGGCGGCAGAGGTAAAGCCCTTTAAGCTCGCATTGCTTGAGCTGCGGGCTCGGCTGCGAGGTGATGTTTCAGCCCTGGCAGACGAGGCTCTGCGGAGTTCGCGTTCGGAGTCTGGCGGCGGCACCTCCGCAATGCCCATTCACATGGCGGACATCGGTTCCGATGCGTTTGAACAGGAGTTCACGCTCAGCCTGATGGCCAGTGAAGAGGACACCCTCGAGGCGGTTGAGCGGGCATTGGAGAGGATTCGCCTCCGCACTTATGGCCTTTGTGAAGACTGCGGTGGCGTGATCACCAAGAAACGACTGCAGGCGATCCCGTTTGCCGACCTCTGCATCAAGTGTGCTGAGGCCAACGAGGGTGGGTTCGGCAGTGGACGGCCCCGGCAGCCGAGATGAGCGGAGAGTTCCCCTGGTCCTGGCGGGGGAGTTCGGGCTAGTCTTCCGAACCGCTTCCTCCAAACTGCTCCGGCCGCAACGAACACGCTCCTTCTTTCCCGCCAGAATCGTCGTATGCGCGGCACCATCCCCTGTTGGCTGCTTTTCTCAACCGCCGCTGTGGTCGCGACGGCGTCAGACCTGCTCTCCAAAGAGTGGATCTTTCAGCGGCTCGGGATGCCTGGTGACCAGCCGCCGATCATCCTGATATCCGGGATGCTGGCGTTGCGGACAAACCTTAACGAGGGCGCTCTGTTCGGCATGGGGCAGGGGCTCGGACTGGTGTTCGCGGCGATCTCGCTGGTGGCCCTGACCGGAATTGGGATCATGGCGGCACGACTCTGCCAGCAGAACAAAGGCGGCACCGCTGCCGCGATCGATCTCTGGTCACTGGCAGCCCTGGGCATGATCACCGGCGGCATCCTCGGCAATCTCTACGACAGGCTTGGCCTCCCAAGGCTCACCTGGCACGCCCCCGCTGAACGGTTTGGCGAGCCGGTCCGGGCAGTTCGGGACTGGATCCACTTCGCCATTGAGGACGTCATCGACTGGCCGATCTTTAACCTGGCCGACTCTTACCTTGTCGTGGGAGCCGCCATACTCGTCGTGGTGTCCCTTTTCCAAGCCCGGGTGCCCTGCGACAGCGACCTTCCCCAGCCTGAAAAACAGCCATGAGCCCCGCTCCGCACGACGTTGCTATTCGCCTCAAGGCTGCTCTCACTGCCGTCGCCGCGGCCGCTGCGTCAACACTGGAACGATTCTGCGACCCCCAGCTCGCGGTCGACCTCAAGGACGATCGCTCGCCGGTGACGGAAGCCGACCGGGCTGCGGAGGCCATTCTCCGCGAACGACTGCTGGGGGGATTTCCCACCGACAGCTTTCTCGGCGAAGAATCTGGCTCAGCAGCTGGCACCTCGGGCTTTGAATGGATCGTCGACCCGATCGATGGCACGAAGTCTTTCATCCGAGGCGTGCCGCTCTACGCAACCCTCGTCGGCTGCCGCTACGCAGGGCAGGGGGTGCTCGGCGTGATCGCGATCCCCGCCCTCGGCGAACTGATCTACGCCTCGCAGGGGCAGGGAGCCTGGCATCTGCCGGCCGGCCACGCTCCCGGCCAGCAGCCCACGCGTGCCCGCGTCTCGAGCCGCACCGCTCTCGGCGACGCCCTCTGGTGCACCTCGGCGACCACCGCCTTTGCCGAACGGGGCCGGGACGACGCTCGGGAAAAACTCAACAGACACTGCGGCCTGGCCCGCACCTGGGGAGACGGTTACGGCTATCTTCTTGTCGCCACCGGACGGGCGGAGATTATGGTCGATCCGATCATGAATGCCTGGGATGCCGCAGCGGTTGAGCCGATTATCCGGGAGGCTGGCGGCCGATTTTCGGACTGGGACGGGCAGGACCGAATCGATGGCGGGGAAGGTGTGGCCACCAACGGGCAGCTCCATCGCGAGGTGCTCGGCCTGCTGGCGGCAGACGACACGACCGCAGGCTAGCCCGGCGTTCCCAGGGCTTCGCCTTGCGAAAACGCCTGTGGGCGATATGCTTCCGAGTCGAGAGAGGCTCGCCCTGAATCGCCCCAGCGGTGTTCGGCGACCCCCTGGCGTCGGCACGGATGGCCGGCGACCGCATGGATCCAACTGACGAACTTTGGCCGATCTGACCGTCGGCTCGTGTAGAGGTGTAGTGTGGCCCGATCGTGTGAAGTCTGCGGCAAGGGTTTCTCCATGGGAAACTCGGTGACGATCCGCGGTAAGCAGAAGTACCTGGGCGGCGTTGGTACCAAGATCACTGGTATTACGCGTCGGAAGTTCAAGCCAAACCTGCAGCGGGTGCGGGTGACCGAAGGCCGTGGCACGAGCACGAGCAAACTGGTCTGCACCCAGTGCATCCGCAGCGGTCGCATCACGAAACTGGTTCGCCAGGCACCTTTCCGACTGCCATCGGTGGAGAAGGCCACAGCAGTTGTTGAGGAGGCGGTGCCATCCGGTCCCCGCGCTCGGCCATGAGCCTGTCCCGCGACGACGTCGCCAAGGTCGCGGCGCTAGCGAGACTCGCGCTGAGCGAGGACGAGTTGGAGCAGATGACCCGCGAGCTCTCGAAGATCGTGGGCTTTGTTTCGTTGCTTGAAGAGCTCGACACGTCTGATGTCGAGCCTCTGGCGCATCCGCTCGGCACAACGAATGTGTTTCGTGAAGATGAGCCCGCCCCTTCACTCCCCGTCGAGCTTGCGATTGCCACGGCCCCCAAGCAGGACGGCGAATGCTTTCTTGTGCCTGCTGTGCTGGGAGACTGACGCGGCTGTTGATTTAACGAGACGCCTCCGCTCCTCCCCTCATTCCTCGCGTCGCACCTTCGGTCCACAAGCCCACGTCAGCCCATGCAGCCTACCGAACTTTCTGCCATCGACCTTGTTGCTGCCGTTGCCAATGGCGACCTGACCGCGGTGGAGTGCACCCAAGCAGCACTCGACCGAATCGACGCCACGGATGGGCAGACCAACGCTTTCTTGCATGTCGACCGTGAGGGGGCCTTGACCGCCGCTGCTGCCGTCGACGCCAAGCGTGCTGCCGGCACTCCACTCGGGCCACTGGCAGGCCTGCCGGTTGGCGTCAAAGACGCGCTGTGCACGCGAGACATGCCAACGACCTGCGCGTCGAAAATGCTCGAGGGCTACCGTCCGCCCTACGATGCCGACACCGTGGCCCGCCTGCGGGCGGCCGACGCAGTGATCATCGGCAAGACAAACATGGACGAGTTCGCGATGGGTGCCTCCAACGAGAACTCCGCGTTTGGTCCAGTTCGCAACCCCTGGGATGCCACTCGTGCAACCGGTGGCTCAAGTGGTGGCTCAGCCGCCTGCGTGGCCGCCAGCATGTCGACCGTTTCGATCGGCTCAGATACCGGTGGATCGATTCGGCAGCCAGCAGGCCTGTGCGGCGTGACGGGCCTCAAGCCAACCTACGGCCGGGTCAGTCGCCGTGGCCTTGTGGCGTTTGCCTCGAGTCTCGACCAGATCGGTCCGATGGGCCACTCGGCGGCGGACTGCGGACTTGTGCTGGAGACGATTGCGGGCCACGACCCGCTCGACTCCACCTCGCTCAACGAGCCGGTGCCTCGCTACACCGAGATGCTCGAGGAGCCCCTTGCTGGCATCAAGATCGGCCGTGTGCCAGCGCACTTCGGTGAAGGTATCGATCCGGAAGTCGCTGCCGCAGTGGAGGAAGGCTTCCGCGTGCTCGAGGCGGCCGGTGCCACGATCCACGACATCGATCTGCCGCATGCCAAGTATGGCGTTGCCACCTACTACCTGCTCGCCCCCTCGGAAGCGTCGAGCAATCTCGCCCGCTACGACGGCGTGCACTACGGCCATCGCACGACTGAGCCCTGCCGGAGCGATGCGTTTGATTCACCACTCGTAGAGATGTACTGCCGCAGTCGTGCTGAAGGCTTTGGGCCTGAGGTGAAGCGACGCGTGATGCTCGGCAC
>JADHNY010000174.1 GCA_016779265.1 Pirellulales bacterium
GGACATTCGCCTGCTCGCCCAGCCGCTCCCGCAAGAACGCGGCGATCTCTTGCCCGGCAGCCTGGCCAAGGCTTTGTCTGTCTGCATGCCGAACCACACGCAGCTGGTCGATCGTGGTGGACTCGCTCTCTCCGCTCATCGCTGCTTCTCCCGCAACCGCTGTTCGACCTCACGTCCCAGCCTGTCACCTGCGTCGGCCGGCACTGAATGATGCCAGGAGAGCAGGTCGCTCTTCATCTGCTCCACGAGCTGGCGATGCTCAGCTGCAATATTGGTCGTTTCACCGCGATCATCGTCGAGATCGTAGAGCTCCACGTCTCCTCCATCGGTGTCACAAAGCAGCTTCCAGCGGCCACGCCGCATGGCAAGATCCGGATTGAGCACCGTGCCTGTGACTCCCCAGCTCTTGCGGTCAGGTGGCCGACGCCAAAACAGTGACCGCTCAGCAGCCGCGTCCTCGCCACCAAGAAAGGTTTCCATCCGATTCTGTCCATCGAAAGCAACGCCTGCGGGTGACTTCGCTCCGGCCAAGGCCAGCAGGCTTGGCGCAAGATCCATCGCCGAGAGCACCGACCGCGTGTTGACACGGCCAGCAGTCCCGGGCTTCAGCAACCCAGGCCCCCACACGATCAACGGCGACCGCACACCCCCTTCATAGAGCTGCGTCTTCGCTCCGCGAAACGGCCCAGCTGAACCGGCACCAGGCTCCGGACCATTGTCCGAACAGAAGAGCACCAGCGTGTTGTCTCGCAACGCCGGCGTGCTGCGAACGTAGCCAAAGACACGGGCAAACTGTGCATCCATCGCCTCGAGCACAGACAGATACTTGCCCTCTTTGTCTTCAGCCCAGTCGTCAACCGGCGGCCAGAACGGACTGTGCACATCGTCCGGCCAGATGTTGACGAAGAACGGCTGCTCGGCATCGACCGCCCGCCGCATAAACGCCATCGCGGCATCGGCAAAACCACGCGTGATCTCAGATCGCTGCATCCAGATCACCGGCCCTCCAAGCCGCTCGGCATCGCCCCAGATCCGCCCAGGCTGTGTCTCTCCCGGCCGCTGCGTCATCGGCAGCAGTTTCGGTCCCATGCCTTCGAAGTTGGTCAACGACTCATCGAAGCCGTAGGCCGTGATTGGCGGAGCATCGTCCACATCCCGCTGTCCACCGAGGTGCCATTTCCCAAAGTGCCCCGTGGCGTAGCCTGACTGCTTGAGCGAACGTGCAATCGTGGGGGCTTCGAGATCGAGCCACTGGGCAACACCCCGCCGCTCGTTGTCACCTCGGTTGTTGAGGTAGGAAGTGATCTGCCACCGCTGAGGATACTGGCCGGTCAACAGGCCGCAGCGTGAGGGCGAGCAGATTGGCGAGGCCACATAAAACTGCTCAAACCGCAGCCCCTCAGTGGCCAGCCGATCGATCTCTGGCGTCGTCGCCTTGGTGTTTCCAAAGCAGGAGAGATCCCCCCAGCCCATGTCGTCTATAAACACCATCACGATATTCGGCGGCCGTCGCGGCTCGATCTGGCCTGGTGGCGAGCCCGGCACCACCGGCTCCGGCTCCGCAGCAATCAGCGAGACGAGATCCGCCACCACCGCCGGCCGCTCACTGGCGATGTTCCGTCGCTCGTCGGGATCTTCTTGATAGTCGTAGAGCTCATACTCAAACGACTCGAGAGGGTTTCTTGGCCGCCACTCGACAAGCCGGTATCGCTCCGTGCGGACGGCGGTCCCGAGGCGGCCTCCCCGCGGAAAGCAGTGCATCGCATGCCCCCGTTCAAGCCGCACCGTGGAATCTGCCAGCACCGGTACCAGACTCTCCCCGTCGATCGGCTGCGGACCTTCAGGAGCGGGTAGACCGGCGAGCTCCGCCAGCGTGGGGAACACGTCAACCGATTCAACCGGCTGAAAACTCTGGCTCCCAGGCTCGGTCACCCCCGGCGCCGCCACGATCAGCGGAATCCTGGTGGCCTGCTCGTAGTTGGTGTGCTTTGTCCAGAAACCGTGGTCGCCAAGATGGAACCCATGGTCGCCCCAGAGCAGCACAACAGTGTTGTCAAACAGCCCCAGCCGTTCCATCTCATCGATCACACGGCCGATCTGAGCATCGACGTAGCTCGCGCTCGCGTAGTAGCCGTGCACAAGCTCACGAGCGAGCGACTCGCCTACCTCGCCGTTTTCTGGCACCGGTGCATACGCGGAGATCTCACCACCACGCTTGAGGGCATAGTCGGGGGCTCCGCGGGGCGGCTCGGTGACCGCCGGCACAGGCAGGCTGGCGGGATCATGCAGATCCCAGTACTTCTTCGGCACGCTAAAGGGCATATGCGGCCGCACGAAGCCGGCTGCAATCAAAAACGGCGCGCCGTCTGCCTTGCGTCGGGCAGCCGCCTTTCGAAGACGCTGAATCGTTTCGGCCGCCACGCGGCCATCGGCGTAGTCGTCGTCGGCAACATCAGGTGACTCAAACGCAGCACCACGTGGGAGTGAACGAATCTCTCCAAGCCGCTCATTGGCAAACACTGCTTCCTCTCTGGTGAGTCCATCACCAGGCGTGCTCGCCGGATCGTGATACTCAATCACAAGATCCTTGAAGTGCGGCACATCAAACGAGTCGGGATCGCCAATGTTGCCGTGGCCCACATGAAAGACCTTGCCGAGCGATTCCGTACGGTAGCCGTGGGCGGAGAAGAACTGCGGCAGCGTCACTGCATCGGGAAGCCGACGCCGCAGGCTGTTGCCGAGGTCGTAGAGGCCCGTCGAGGTCGACCGCGATCCCAAGAGCAGCGTGTAGCGTGACGCGGCACACACGGCCTGGTTGCAGTAGGCCATCTCAAACCGCATGCCCCGGGCAGCGAGCCGGTCGATATTGGGGGTCTTGGCAGCGGCGTCGCCATAGCATCCCAGAGCCGGCTTCAGGTCATCGACCAGAAGCAGGAGTACGTTTGGCCGCGGCGTCTGCTCAGCGTCCGCATCGGCAGCAACCGATGTTTGGGCCAGCACCCACCCACAGGCAACGAGCAGACCGAAAAGGAGCCCGGCTGCCCAACGCTTTATAGACGGGCAACCCGCCCCCGACCCGCTCTGTTCCTGTTCCACGCTGCTCCCCTTCTCCACATACGGACCAATCCACTCGACGGAAAACCGTTCGGCGAAGGGGTGGATTGTATGCCGAGAGCTGGTCGCTCGCAGGCCACACAGGGTTTCTTCTCAAAACCTAGCGGCAACGCCAGTACTCAGCGAGCACGAGTGCTCCGCTGACAACGATGATCACCAGGCCGACATTGATGTCGATGCGGTCGACACTGGCAATCAGTCCTCCGGCAAACAGACCGGCGACAGCGGCAAACAGCCGCGCGTGGGCATTCGTCATGGCAGCATCCTCGCTTTCAGACAGGTACAGTACCGAAGCGCCGCAGACCGCATTGCATCACGCGATCGACCGGTGCTGCCGGCACAGACTGTTGCCCCATGACCTGATCGTAGGGCCGTCGCTGGTTGCCTCGCAACGGCTTGGTTGCGAAATCTCGACTCACCTCTGGCTCCACCACACTGCTTGAACCGCTGACACACCTCCTGAGAACTCACATGACACCCCGTCCGTTCCTCAAGAGCCTGCTTGTGCTGCTGGCTGCATTCCTCGCGTCACCGCTGACGGCCGAGACCACCCGCGAAGATCTCGGGGCGGATGTCACAGCCGAGGTCTATAAAAAAGCTTCGGGCGACGACCTCTGGATCTACCGTTTTGATCCCCCGGGGCACGATCCCGTAAAAGACCAGCGACCAGCCGCCGTGTTCTTCTTTGGTGGGAGCTGGAATGGTGGCAGCGTCAAACAGTTCCAGCAGCAGGCCCGCTACCTCGCTGGTCGCGGCATGGTGACGTTTCTGGCGGACTACCGCGTGAAGTCACGGCAGGACACGGCACCGGATTCCTGTGTGGCTGATGGCAAGTCGGCCGTCCGTTGGATTCGCAGTCGCGCCGAAAAACTCGGCATCGATCCCGACCGAATCGCAGCTGGCGGTGGCTCAGCAGGCGGTCATGTCGCAGCGGCGGCTGGCATCTGTGACGGGCTCGACGACCCCACAGACCAGCACCAAGACATCTCCAGCAAGCCCAACGCCCTGCTGCTGTTTAATCCCGTCTACGACAACGGCCCAGAAGGATACGGCCATGACCGAGTGAAGCCCTGGTTCCCTGCAATCTCACCCGCCCACAACATCTCTGCAGACGATCCACCAACGATCGTGTTCTTTGGCACCAAAGACAACCTTGTTCCGGTTGCGACCGCCGAGCGGTTCGATGCCGCTCTTCAAACCGCTGGTGTTCGCTCCGAACTCTGGCTCTACCCCGACCAGCCTCACGGCTTCTTCAACGAGTCGAGGAGTCAGGAGTCTTTTCTCAGCACCGTCGAGCGGATGGATGCGTTTCTGGTCTCGCTCGGCTGGCTGACCGGGCCAGCTGACAAGCCTCTGCTTCGCAGCCTGCTCTCGACTGCCTTCCGAAAGCCAAACGTTGTGGTGGTGCTCTGTGACGACCTGGGCTATGGCGATGTGCACTGCCTGAATCCAGAGCATGGCAAAATCGCCACACCCCATGCCGACGCCCTCGCTCGTGAAGGAATGATCTTCACCGACGCCCACTCGGGCTCATCGGTCTGCACGCCCACCCGCTACGGCCTGCTGACAGGACGCTACGCCTGGCGGACACCCCTGCAGAACGGTGTTGTGCAGGGCTTTGCTCCCTGCCTGATCACAGAAGGCCGGCCCACGCTGGCGACTTTTCTCCACGAGCACAACTACGCCACAGGCATCGTCGGCAAGTGGCATCTCAACTTTCAGTATGTCGAGCCCGATAGCGACACCGTCCTCGCCCGCCGTGACCACAGCCTGCCTCCGCTTGGTGTGACGATTCCCGATGGCCCGCTGACCCACGGCTTTGAACAGTTCTTCGGCTTTCATCATGCCCGTGACATGCAGGCTGTGATCGAAAACGACCGTGTGATCGCGCACCGCGAACCCGTCACGATGCTCCCCAGCCTCACCCGCGAGGCCGTCGCGTTTATCAATGACCATGCCGATGACGACGAGCCGTTTTTCCTCTATGTCCCGCTGAGTTCACCCCACACACCGATCGTTCCGAGCCCCGAGTGGCAGGGGAAAAGCGGTCTGGGAGACTATGGCGACTTCGTGATGCAGACCGATGCCACCCTGGGGGCGGTGATGGAGGCACTCGAGGAAACCGGCACCGCAGACAACACCCTGCTGATCTTCACCAGCGACAACGGCTGCTCCAAAGCCGCCGGCATCCAGCAGCTGGCAGCCGCCGGCCATCGCGTCAGCGGTGATCTCCGCGGTTCCAAGGCCGACCTCTGGGATGGCGGCCATCGCATTCCGTTCATCCTCCGCTGGCCCGAGCGAGTGGCCGCAGGCTCATCCTGCGACCAGACGATCTGCCTGACCGACCTGTTTGCCACGCTTGCCGACCTGCTCGTCGCCAATCTGCCCGAAGGCTCGGCTGAAGACAGCGTGAGTTTTCTGCCAGCCCTTGCCGGGCGACCGATCCCTTCCACTCGGCACGGCATCGTGCATCACTCGGTCAGCGGGCACTTCGGCTACCGCAGCGGTCCATGGAAGCTGCTGCTCTGCCGTGGATCGGGTGGCTGGTCGTCTCCGAATGAAAAGGCAGCAGCGAAAGCCGAGGCCCCCTTTGTGCAGCTCTACAACCTGCAGAGCGATCTCGCGGAGCAGCACAACCTCGCCGACACGAAGCCCGAGGTCGTAAGCCGCCTGCTGGCACTGCTCACCAAGGATGTCACCACTGGACGCAGCACCCGCGGTCTGGAAGCGGCAAACGACATCGACACGATCGAGCTCTGGAAGAGCGGTCGCCCGAATCGCAACTAGCCTGCACGCCCTGAGCTATTTCTGCACCGGCTGATGCCCATGCGCAGAGAGGCTCTCCGGCAGGTCTTCACCTGCTTCGAGAAACGCCAGCAGTGCCAGAATCTCCTCTCGCGAGAGCACATTCAGCAGTCCCACAGGCATCGGTGACACCTGCGACACAATCCGCTCCTCAACCGCGTTTTTGGACACCAGCACGATCTCCTCAGGCGTGAGCAGGTTTGGCATCACCCGCCATGCCGTCGGTGTCTCTCCAACAACGACCCCTGAGAGCACCCGGCCGTTGGCCATGATGAACTGCACCGTGCGGTAGCGATCGTCGATCTTCTCCGAGGGAT
>JADHNY010000038.1 GCA_016779265.1 Pirellulales bacterium
TAACCGCCGCCGAAAACCTGATGGTCGGTGAATCGCCTCTCGACAGCCTCCTCGAGCGTCTGGGAATCATCTGGTACGGGGCGACTGACGCAGCCAACGTGATTGTCACCAGTGCTGCCTACGGACTCCTTGCCAGTGGCGACTGCAGTGGCACGTCGGTAATCCGGAACACGCTGCGTGAAAACAGTCTCGGAAATGTCGACATCACCGCTGCTACCGGTATCACGTACGTTCCCTAAGCCAGCACCCGCACGCGAAACCGCATGGCATACTTAGGAGTCCTTCAGGGGGGATTCCGTGCCATGAAAATCAAGCGAGCGGTGATCACGGCCGCCAGTCGTGACGACCGACATCTGCCACTGCAGCAGCTTGTCGACCGAGATCGGCAGCCCAAAGCAGCGTTGGCAATCATCGTGGAAGAGGCGGTGGCCGCCGGCGCCCACGAGGTTGCTGTCGTGATACGCCCCGGCGATGAGGCAGCCTTTCGCGAAGCCGCTGGCCCGGCAGCCTCGCGTCTTGAGCTGATCCCCCAGCCCACCCCAGCAGGCTACGGCGATGCCCTCTGTCAGGCTCGAGCGTTTGTTGGCGAGGAGCCTTTCCTGCACTTTGTCGGAGACCATCTCTACGTCAGCGATGCCGAAAAAGTCAGCGACGGGGAAGCCGCCACCTGCAGCAAACAGCTGGTAGCGGTCGCCGAAGCCGAAGAGTGTTGTGTCTCCGCCGTACAGGCCACCCGTGAGCATATGCTGCCCTACTTCGGGGCTGTTGGCGGGCAGCTCGTGCCAGGACGTCGCGGCCTCTACACGATCGAGAAAGTCCTCGAGAAGCCAACACCGACTCTCGCCGAACAGGAGCTGACCGTCCCCGGCCTGCGTGCCGGACACCACCTCTGCTTTTTCGGCATGCATGTGCTCACACCAGCGATCTTTGAACTGCTCCACGCCTGCGGTGAGCACGGCCAGCGGCAGCTCTCTCCTGCCCTCGCTGCTCTCGCCAGTCGTGAGCGGTTCCTGGCCCTTGAACTCTCGGGCCGACGCTACAACCTCGGACTCACCTACGGCCTGCTCACGGCCCAGCTGGCACTCGGCCTGGCGGGGCCCGACCGCAGTGAGATCCTGGCGCAGCTGGTGGAACTTCTGGCGAAGCAGCCAGCCGGAGAGTGAGCATGCATCCGCACCCAACCCTGCAATCAACGCATTCGCGACTTGTCCCACTGATCACTGCGGCAGATCCTGCGGTTCGCAATCAGAGCATCGAAAGCATCTGCCACGAGCTCACCACCGATGAGCTGCTCGCAGAATGTCGGGCGCTCGAGACCTTCCGTCATCAAAGTGACAACCTCTACGAGCGGGTTCGCGGGCTGTTCTTCCTGTATGCGATCCATCGCTTCTTTCTGCCCGGCACGCTCAAGGCCGCCGCTGCCCTGATTCCCTATGCGGGCTATGAACACCTCCTCGACCGACGCTTTGAGGAAGCGATCCACGTCTTCCTCCATCAGCAGGAGCGTCAGGGGCCCTCCGATGCCGTCTCGAGCAGCCTCGCGTCGGCCTACCACGACCTCGCCCTACAGACCCTCGCAGATCAGGTGCGTCGGAGCGTGCGGTCGCTCGCGGGCAACCGCTGGATGTTTCGCATGGGGCATCCCGCTGACCATCCGCTGCGAATCAGGCCGGAGCTCCTCTCAGCCGCAGCCGATGCTGCCTCCGGTGACATCTTTCCACTGCTGCGAGAGACCACGCCCGTGCGAATGGACCTCTCCCATGCTGGCTGGAGCGACATCTTCTTTCTGGGCATGGACTATCCCGAGGCGGCACGCGTGCTGAACATCTCTGTCGACCTCGCGGTCCACGGCCGAGACGCCACGCCGAAGCCCCCTGTGGAGGCATACCTGCGGGTCATCGACGAGCCGGTCCTCCGGCTGACCAGCGTCGACCTTGCTACCTCAGCGGAGATCACCGACGTCGCCGAGGTCTTTGACTTCGCCCGCGACTACCTCGGACTGCTCAAGGCTGCCGTGATTGCAGCTGGTATCGTGCCTTCCGGCCTGGAAGGCTCGGGTGCGTCGATGGCAGCGGTGCTTGAACGGCTCGTCGGACCAGGGCTGGGGCTGGAAGTTGTCAGCAGCGTCAATAATATCCCCAAAGGTTCAAGGCTGGCGGTTTCGACGAACCTGCTGGCGGCATTGATCGCAGTCTGCATGCGAGCCACCGGGCAGACAAGCTCATTGGAAGGCACGCTCTCGGAAACTGAGCGGAGGCTTGTTGCAGCCCGGGCCATCCTTGGTGAGTGGCTCGGCGGCAGCGGCGGCGGCTGGCAAGATTCCGGTGGTGTCTGGCCAGCTGCCAAACTGATCCGGGGGGTGGCTGCGACCGCGGCCGATCCCGAACATGGCATCAGTCGTGGACGACTTCTCCCACAGCATGAGCCCGTGCCACTGGGAGGCAACCTGGAGGACTCACTCGTCTTGGTGCACGGCGGGATGGCCCAGAACGTGGGGCCGATCCTCGAGATGGTCACAGAGAAATACCTTCTCCGCAGCGGCGAGGCCTGGCAGGCCCGTGGCCAGGCTGGCCTGATTCTTGATGAAATCATTGCGGCTGTGCAGTCTGGTGACATTCCAGCGATCGCCGATGCCACCACCCGCAACTTCTTCGGCCCCGTCCAGACGATCATTCCCTGGGCAACCAACCGCTTCACCGAGACTGTCATCAGCCGAGTACGTGAGCGGTTCGGCGAGAAGTTCCTCGGCTTCTGGATGCTTGGTGGCATGTCGGGGGGTGGCATGGGGTTCATCGTCACTCCCGATGCCAAGCCGGCAGCGCTGGAAGCCTTAGGCGAGATTCTGCGGCAGACGAAGAGCGAACTGGAGCATGCGTTACCGTTTGCGATGGAGCCGGTCGTCTACGACTTCGCCATCAATCAGCATGGCACCCGCTGCAGCCTGCTGCAGGGTCCGTCTGCCTTGATGCCGGCAGGCTACTACGCCCTCACCGTGCCCAGCCTGCTCAAGGCAGATCAGCGATCACTCCCACGATCACGTCGCGGTGAACTCGATGCCTTTGCGGCCGCCTGCCGCACCGAGCCGGAACTGGTCGGCATGGTCGACACCCTGTTTGACAGGCTCTTCCCGCGTAGCATTCGTGGCGATGGTGACCAGAGTCTGCGAGATCTCCTGACACAACTGGGCTTTGATGCGGTCCAGCATGAGCAGATCCGCGGTGATCTCGTGCACGGCCGGATTGGGCTCGCCCAAAACCGACTGCCGCCCTCGACCCGGATCGACGACGTCGATGAGAAAGACGTCTGCTGGGTTGGTGCCCACATATCCCCGCCGAGTTCTGCAGCTGTCCTCAGCGATTCATCCGCCCAAGCGGCTGGCGATGCAGCCCTTGCGGCTGGGGAGGTGGCCGTCATCACGCTGGCTGCTGGTGTTGGCAGTCGCTGGACTCAAGGTGCGGGCGTCGTCAAAGCCCTCAATCCGTTCTGCCGTCTTGGTGGGAGCCATCGATCGTTTCTGGATGTCCACCTGGCCAAGTCGCGGAGGCGTGCTCGTCAAGCAGCCGCGCGAGTGCCGCATGTGGTCACCACTAGCCACCTCACCCATCAGCAGATTGCTGCGGTCTATGAAACAGCCGCCTCTGATCACGACGTGCCCCTGTTTCTCTCCCCTGGTCGTTCGGTCGGCCTGCGGCTGATCCCCACCGCCCGTGATCTCCGTTTTGCCTGGGATGAGCTCTCCCACCAGACACTCGACGAGCAGAAGCAGAAGATGCGTGAGAGTCTGCAGGCCGCCCTGCTCGACTGGGCGATTTCCACTGGGGAAGGAAGCGACTACACCGACAACCTACCACAGCAGTGCCTGCATCCGGTGGGACACTGGTATGAACTTCCCAACATGCTTCGCAATGGTGTGCTTGCGGCGTTGCTCAAGACGCAGCCGCAGCTGAAGTGGCTCTTCCTCCACAACATCGACACCCTTGGAGCAGACCTCGACCCCGCCATTCTTGGTGAGCACATCACCGGTGGCAGCTGCCTCTCCTACGAGGTGATTCCCCGACGGATCGAAGACCGCGGCGGCGGTCTGGCCCGTGTGAACGGCCGACCACGGCTCGTCGAGGGACTCGCCATGCCTCGCGAGCAGGACGAGTTTCGGCTGCGGTTCTACAACTCGCTCTCCACTTGGATCGACATTGATCAGCTACTCTCGTTCTTTGGACTCATTCGTACAGACCTCATCGACGAACCGAGAGTCGCCGCCGCAATCCGTGAGGCAGCGTCTCGCGTGCCGACCTACGTCACATTGAAGGATGTGAAAAAACGCTGGGGGCACGGCCAGGAAGATGTCTTCCCTGTAACACAGTTTGAGAAGCTCTGGGGTGACATGACGACGCTTCCTGAAGTTACGAGCCGATTCTTTGTGGTCCCTCGTCTGCGTGGCCAGCAGCTCAAAGACGTGGCCCAGCTCGATGGCTGGCTCCGTGATGGCTCCGCCGCATACGTCGAATCACTCTGCAGCTTCGACTGACGCAGCCTCGTGCTGCTGCCAGAGATCGATCCTTGCCTGCAGTCGGCTGACAACTGCCTGCTGTTCGTCGGCAAGGTCGCGTGTTTCCTGTGGATCGGTGCTGATGTTGTAGAGGTGGTCTGCCGCCTGATCCCACTCGTGGACAGCCCGGTAGTGGGTGGTGTCGATGCCATGCACCCGATGGATCAGCTTCCAGTCACGCTCGATGCACCAGAGGTACTGCAGTGTTGCCATGGGGTCCTCTGGTGTCATGTTGTGAATCGCATGAGTCACTCCAAACACCGCATCTCGCCGTGCCGTGGCCTCCGGATCTGTCAGATTGATCCCGGGAAGATCTGCTGGCATCGCATAGCCCGTCAGGGCCGCCAGCGTTGGAAATAGATCGATCGCTCAGGCGAGCTGTGGTGAGCGCTCCGCTGGCACCTTGCCCGATTGCTGCGGCATGTAGCCCTCGGCCGTCCCCAAGTCCACAAAACGCTGCCGTGACGCATGCTCTCTCCCTTCGGTGGTCTACCGAGTCCGCATCTGTACCCGTGGTGGATCCTATCCGAGCGGTTGCCGGCAGCGGACTAAAAACAGGCGAATATCCGCTGTTTTTCGCACGAAAAAATCTTTCGCAACGCTGCCGTCGATGCACCGTTGAACCGGTATGAGATCGGTTGCCAGACACCTGAGAATCACCACCCGTGCGTACCCGAAAAGTCCTCTCGACCTCTGCCCTCGTGCTCATTCTCGTGGGCCTCACTGCCGCCTTCTTAGCTGACTCCGGCCGGGCCCAGCCTGTGCATCGCAGCCGCGTTGGTGAGCCTTCCACGCTGCAGGTTTTTGCCAACCTGCTCTCCCCATCCACGCTCCCGTCGGGAGGTATTCAGCGTCTCTCCATCGGAGCCGTGGCTGAGTTTGATCTCAACCAGGATGGTCGCCTCAGCGAGATGGAGACCGCCCGCGCCACCGCCATGATTCGTGAGAATCGAAAGGCCTACGACCACTACGGGGAATGGCTGTCGAGCCTGCCATCATGGCTGCGGCGATTCGCTGGTGATCCTGAGGCGGACGATCTCGGGCAGGAGTTTGACCGGCACTGATCCTGCCGAGAGCACTGCTTCGTGGTAGCGGCCGAGGTGGAACGCATCACCCTGTTCGCGTTGGATCTCTGTCCGCAGTCGCATCATGGCGGTGCGGCCAGAGAAGTAGGTGGAGAGCTGCACCGAACTCTGCTTCGCTCGCACCACCTTCAGTCGTGCCTCACCTTCTGTCTGATAGGCGTCTCGGACGAGGAACGTCAGCGCCTCATCATCTGACCAGCCTGAGCAGTGCATGCGGTGATCGAGAATCGCATTGGCGACCGCTCGCAGATAGAACTTCAGCTGATTGAGCCTCAGGGCCAGGTTGCCATCTCCATAGCCCTGGTCGAGCATCATCCGCTCGGTGTAGACGGCCCAGCCTTCGATGTAGGTTCCACTCCCGATCACTTTTCTCACCAGAGACGGAACCCGGTTGGCGTATTCCAGCTGCACGTAGTGGCCGGGGTAGGCCTCATGGATCGTAAGGATCTGCAGCATGTGTCGGTTGTATTCCTCAAGGAAGCTCCGCACCTTGTCTGCTCCCCATGTCACTGGCGGGGGACTGATCGCGTAATAGCTCGCGCCGGCAGGATCCAACGGGAGCACCGGATCAAGGTAGGCCAATGAGTTACCGCGACGAAACGCAGGCATTTCAATGATCTCGCAGCGATCAGGGTCAGGCAGTGCCAGCAGATCACGCTCACGAATAAAGTCGCAGATTGCAGCGACCGTCTGCCTCGCATCACGTACGAGTGTCTCTGGCTCTCCGTGGTCACGGCCGACTGCTGCGGTGACCTCCGCGATCAGCTGACGCCGCCCGGCTTGGTCATCGGGTGGAATCGGCTTCCCGGGAAACCGCTCCGCCCACAGCTGCCGCGCGATCACAGCCATCTCCATCTGCACCCGGTCAAACTCCTGCTCCGCCTCAGCGAGCAGTTCCTCTGCCGTGATGCCCATATCCACCACCAGTTCAAACTTCTTGGCAAACCGCTCAGCACCAATCCGCCACTCCCCAGTGGCACGCGGCTGAAGTTCTTTCTCAAGGAACGTCTGATACTCCTCCAGCAGTGCAACCACCTCCTCGGCAGCTGCCTTGAGCTCCGCCTCCTGCTTTGTCTCTCCGACCAGCAGGAACAGATCGTTGCGGTAGAAGGCAATCGCCCCGCGATTCTGCCCGATCGCGGTGGCAAGCACCGACGCTGGTGGGTGCGTAAGAGTTTTCTTTGCCTCCTCCACAACTCGCGGCAGCTGCTTCATACGGGCGATCGCATTGGTAACGTTGGTCTCCATGGGAAGTGTCGACTTGGCCACCAGCGAATACACGCTGTCGCTGAGGTAGCCACCGTAGACGCGAGGGTCATCTTCAAACGGCTGAAAGTTCTCCGTCAGCCAGATCGACCTCCGCAGATCATCACGCAAGATCTGGTAGTCGAGGGCATCGTCAACCGAGAGGCTGCCGTCGGCGGCTGCCTTGCCAAACCGCTGATCGAGCGCCGCGAGGGTATCGCGATCATGGGAGAGCCAGCGGCTCCGCGCCTCTGCAGAAATGTCTTCAAGCTGAGCATCAAAGCGGTGGTCACCGAGCGACGTTGCCAACAACGGCTGCATCGCAAACGTCTTCTCGAGGTAGTCTCGATAGAACTGCTGCAGATCACTCTCCCCCGGCTCGTCAGCGACTGCCTGCGAAACAGACGCGATCATCATGCCTCCCCACGCCACCACGCACGCCGTCATCCAGATCAACGAGAAGACGCTGCGTGCTCCACACGGCCCCATCGCCGAGTGCCTGACGCAGACGCCATGCTGGCGGACGACATTCGGACCGATTCGGAAGACTTCCGAATCGTCCATGCCTAAATCCTCCACACGCCACGCGTTCATCCCGGATGCAGCGGTGCTCGATGCGGTCATAAATCGGATCCTCAGAGGTGTCTGTTGCGACATGAGGATACACTCGCGACCTATCGATGTTGAACGATCACCACCACCCCATGCCTGCTCGCCTTGGAGCCACCCATGAAGTCCCTGACACGGCATCTCACCTTCACGCTCCCTCAGCGAATGGGCTTTGAGAACATCACCCCGACCGTTGCCGAGCTGGTCGAGGAGTCAGGCGTGCAAGAGGGGCTCTGTCTTGTGAATGCGATGCACATCACCGCCAGCGTGTTTATCAACGACGATGAAACGGGCCTGCACCGCGACTACGCAAAGTGGCTCGAACGGCTCGCCCCCTTCAATGCCAGCCCGTCGGTGTACGATCACAATCGCACGGGCGAGGACAACGCCGACGCCCACCTCAAGCGGCAGGTCATGGGACGAGAGGTGGTGGTGGCGATCACCGATGGACGTCTCGACTTCGGCCCCTGGGAACAGATCTTCTACGGGGAGTTTGACGGACGCCGCCCCAAGCGGGTGCTCGTGAAGATCATCGGTGAGTAGCTTTCCGACGATAGACTCTTCTCGTTCCCCCACCGGTTGCCCACCGCAGGAAGCCCTCATGAACGCCAGGCTGCTCCTTCCCACCCTCTCCCTGCTTGCCACCTTGGCAACACCTGCCCTGGCCGCGCCGACGGTTGCCGGCTTCGAACGCTTCGGACGTAGCGAAGGCGCCGACTCGATCGAGGCGGGCCTGCTGCTGGCTGGCGAACTCGGCTGCACGACCTGCCATCGAGCAGGTGAGCATCAGCTGCCCCACCTCTCCACTGCGTTGCCACCCAGGCTCGCCGGAGACAACGCTGAAGTTGGCCGACGACTCCGTCCTGAGTGGTTTCGCAGCTACCTCAGTGACCCGCATGCTGCCCTGCCGGGTACCACCATGCCCGACATGCTTGACGGGCTCACTGATCGTGAACGGGAAGACACGGTTGAGACGCTGACACACTTCCTCGCAGCCACTGGCGAGTTTGACGACTCGGGTGTCGCTGGTGGCCAAAACCCGCGAGCCGACGAGGGCCGCAGGATCTATCGACGGGTGGGCTGTGAGGTCTGCCATGGGCCACTCGATGGCTCACCCACGCTGCCCGATCAGCGTCCGCTCGGCGATCTTGCAGCCCGCTGGTCACCTGCGGCGCTCGATGCATTTCTCAAGAACCCACTCACAGCCCATCCGTCAGGCCGCATGCCTGCTGTTCCACTGAGCGATGACCAGCGTCATCACCTGGTCGCTGCCCTCGTTGGCGGGCTCTCCGGGGCTGCCGACGTCCCCGACGTCGTGGCGTTTGAAGGACGGGCCTGGCGGACTCTGGTCGACAGGCTTCCCGACCTTGAGAGCCTGGGGGAGCCCGACACGGTCGGCCCGGTGCGTCGTTATGACATCTTTGACTTCGCTGGTGTCAACGAGGCCGTCGTTGTGGTCCTCGACGGCTATCTCCACGTACCGCGGGCAGGCCGCCATCGCTTCTTCCTCTCCAGTGACGACGGCAGTCGTGTCAGCGTTGGAGAGACTGTGGTCGTCGAGTACGACGGCATCCACCCCGCGGGAGAACGATCGGGCGAGATCACTCTGGCCACGGGTGTGCACCCGATTCGTATCGAGTACTTCGAGGCGGCGGGACAGGAGTCGTTCAACCTCGAGGTGGCCGCCCCTGGCAGCCCCCGACAGAGTGGACTGGCCCTGATCACACCCAGCCCCGATGGAACTCCGTTCGCTGCCGCACCCTCCGAAGATGACGACGTATTCCGTGTCGATCCGGTTCTGGCGGCTGAAGGTGGTCGTGCCTTTGATCGCCATGGCTGTCGGGCCTGTCACAGTGATATGCCAGCGAGTGATCCCGGAACCGGCCGCACGGCGGCTCGTGACTGGAAAGCCGTACCGCTGGAATCGTTGACATCCCTGGAAACGGGCTGTCTCGCGGCCTCCCCTCCTCAAGGCCTGCCACACTACGACCTTGATCCGGCACAACGGCAGGCACTCCGTGCAGCACTCGGCTGGCTGGCGAGCGAGGCGGCAGGCACTCCTCCGACTCCCGCCACGCGACTCACACGACTGCTGACTGCATCCAACTGTGTGGCCTGCCATGCTCGTGACGGTCGTGGTGGCGTGCTGCCGGTGGGCACTCCGGTCGATGAAGATGGCGAGCCAATCCTGCGGGATCCTCTGCGTGACCAGCTCTTCACCTCATTCGTCCAAGAACTTGGCGATGAAGGCCGGCTCCCGCCCACACTCGATGGCGTGGGCGACAAGTGTCGGGCTGAGTTTTTACAGGAGGTGCTTCGTAGCGGTGGCCGTGACCGGCAGCTGACCATGGCCACCCGCATGCCTGCCTGGCAGACTGCAATCGCTGATGAAATTGTCGCCCTGCTCGCCGCTGATGTGAAGACGAAAGGCGGCGTTCCCTCGCTGGCAGACTTCACTGACGCAGAGATTGCGGAACAGGGCCGGCATCTCTCCGGTTCACGAACCCTCGGCTGCATCAAGTGTCATTCGTTTGCCGGTGAGAAAGGTCAGAGCCTCGGCGTGATTGACATGACACGGTTTCCCCAACGACTGCGGCACGAATGGTTTCTGGCCTACGTGGAAGATCCGCAACGATTCCGCCCTGGCACGCGGATGCCTGCCAGCTGGCCGATGGGGGCGAGCTTCTACCCCGACATTCTCGACGGTACCGCTGCGGGACAGATCGAGTCGATCTGGCGTTACGTCAGTTCGGCAAGCCCTCGTCCACCAATTGGCGCCGGCTCGAACACGATCGAACTCGTGGCGACAGACCAGCCGGTGATTTACCGCAACTTTATCGAAGACGCTGGGCCTCGGGCGATCGGGGTCGGCTTTCCCGAGCAGGCCAACATCGCCTGGGATGCTGAGAACTTCCGGCTCGCCCTGGCGTGGCGAAATGCCTTTATCGATGCCGGACGGCACTGGACTGGCCGCGGATCCGGCTGGCAGCCGCCACTCGGAGATGGCGTGGTCACACCCGACGCGGCGACTGCCGTCGCTGTGCTCCCCAGCGCCGACGCTGCCTGGCCAGCTCTCTCACCACGCGCGGCCGGTGGACGGTTTCTCGGCTACGCCCTCGATGAGCAGGGGCGGCCCATCTTCCGCTGGTCTCTCAACGACCTGCATGTCGCCGAAGCCTTCACCGTCACCGCTGAGCAGGCATCACCAAAACTCAACCGCGAACTACAGGTTACCTCTGCTGCTGGAGAAGGCCTCACGATCATGCGTGCGGCACGCGGTTCGGCGATCACTTCGGTGTCCGACGGCTGGTGGAACATCGACGACCGTTGGTATGTCCGGCTCTCGGGGCCTGACCTTGAGTCGGCGGCTGTGTTCCACAGCGACGGTGCTGACGAGCTACGGGCGACGCTCCGGCCTTCCGCCGACGGCCCATCTGTCATCCTGGAGGAACTGTCATGGAACGCCCCTGGCTCCAACTAACCCCCGTGGCGTCGGCAACCGCACGGCTGTTCGTGCTCGTTCTGCTCGCAGGTTTCATGACGAGCAACGGATCGGCTGCGGATGACGCTGCTCCCGCTCCGACTGAAGCTGACATCTACACGATCGACACGCTCATCATTCCCGAGGAGGCATACCTCGAGGTTGGTGCGCTCGCTTGGCTCCCGAATGATCGTCTCGCCGTTGGCACCCGTCGTGGCGAGATCTGGATTATCGAACACCCCGCCGCCGAACAGCCACGCTGGACCCGCTTTGCCCACGGCCTGCATGAGGTGCTCGGCCTCGCCTGGAAACCAGACGCAGCCGCCGGCCCAGATGGGGGCTGGCTCTACGTGACGCATCGACCGGAGGTCAGCAGGCTTGCGGATCACAACGGTGACGGTGTCGCCGATCGCTACGAAACGGTCGCTGATGGCTGGGGCGTGTCAGGCGACTACCACGAATATGCGTTCGGCTCAAAGTTCGACGCCAATGGTGATATCTGGGTCGTGCTCTGCCTAACCGGAAGCTTCTCGAGTGAGGTGCCGTTTCGTGGCTGGGCTGTTCGCGTTACTCCCGATGGCCGCACGGTGCCAGCTGTCTCAGGCATTCGTTCACCCGGTGGCATCGGCTTCGACAGCAAAGGCCATCTGCTCTACACCGACAACCAAGGTCCCTGGAATGGAACGAGCATGCTCAAACATCTCGTCGAAGGCGACTTCATGGGTCACCCCGGCGGCTTCCGCTGGTATGACCTCGCTCCCAACCTCACCAAGCCTGAGGAGCCCAAGAGTGGCACACGCTGGGCAATCGAAACCGAGCGGATTCCTCAGCTGAGGCCGCCGGTTGTGATGTTTCCCCACGGCATCATGGGCAACAGTGCCGCTGGCATCGCCTGCGACCAGAGTGACGGTCGCTTCGGTCCTTTTGGCGACCAGGTGTTCGTCAGCGACCAGTCACACTCCATCCTGATGCGGTGCTTTGTCGAGGAGATCGACGGCGTCCTGCAGGGAGCCTGCTTCCGTTTTCGTGAAGGCTTCAAGAGTGGATCGCTGGCCCTCCAGTTTGCCCCAGATGGCTCGCTCTACGTTGGCGGCACCAACCGTGGCTGGGGCTCACGAGGCGGCGGTGACTACGCCCTTGAGCGGCTCTCGTGGACCGGCACGACTCCCTTTGAGATCCTCGCCATGCGAGCGGTGCCAGGCGGCTTTGAACTGGAGTTCACAGAGCCTGCCGATCTCGAAAGCCTCCGCGATCTGAGCAGCTTCAGCATGAAGAGCTTCACCTACATCTACCAGGCGGACTACGGCAGCCCGGTCGTTGATGAAGAGACCTGTCCCATCCGCTCAGCCACGCCAAGCCCAGACGGCCGCCGCGTCCGGCTGGAGATTGAGAACCTCCGCGAGTGCGTCATCCATGAGCTCCACGCTCCCGGTGTCAAGAACGTCGCAGGTCAGCCTCTCCTCCACAACACAGGCTGGTACACGCTTAACCACCTCCCGTAGGTCTCCCTTCTCTCTCACACATCCCGAGCGTTCGTCTGGGGGAAAAGGGCGGGCTATAATTAGTGGATTCGCTTCATTGAGGATGCACCGATGCTGTTTCGTTCCTTCACCACCCGCGGCGCTGCGGGAGTCATACTCGCCGTCGTACTGACGGCGAGCGTGACGACCGAAGGGAGCGAGTCAGACGGTGAGGCGATCTATCGGGAACACTGCCAGAGCTGTCATGGTGAAGGTGGAGCAGGGAGCGACGCGTCACCCAATCCACTCGTGGGCGACCGCTCGGTCTCACAGCTGACGAGCTACATCGCCGACACGATGCCAGAGGGTGAACCCGAGGCGATTGTGGGAGCGGATGCTCGAGCGGTCGCTGCGTATATCCATGCGACGTTCTACTCGCCGATCGCTCAGGATCGGCTGCGACCAGCACGCGAAGAACTCTCACGGCTGACGGTTCGTCAGCATCGCCATGTGCTCGCTGATCTCCTGGGGAGTTTCGAACGACCAACCTGGAACCTGACCGACGAACGAGGCCTGCAAGCTTCCTACTACAAAGGTCGCAACCACGATCGCCGTCAGCTGGTGTTTGAGCGGGTCGACCCCATGGTCAACTTTGACTTTGGACTCGAAGGTCCAGACCCTGAACTATTCGAGCCGGGGCGATTTGCGATTCGCTGGGTGGGCTCACTCGTGCCTTTTGAGACAGGCGAGTATGAGTTCATCGTGCGGACCGCTCACTCTGCGAAACTCACCGTTAATGGTGGCTGGGAAGATCAGCCGCTGATCGATGCCTACGTGAAGAGCGGGAACGACACGGAGTATCGGGGTCGCGTGTTTCTCCTCGGAGGCCGGACCTATCCTCTGCGTCTCGAGTTCTCCAAAGCCAACCAAGGGGTGAACAACGAAGACCGTGAGGTGCCAACAAATGCCTCGATCGAACTCGCCTGGAAGCCACCACACGGCGTTGAGGAAACGATCCCCGAACACTGCCTGCTGCCGCTGCAGAGCCCATCGGTCTACGTGGCCACAACCCCTTTTCCTCCTGATGACCGCAGCATCGGTTACGAGCGGGGAACACGCATCTCCAAGGCCTGGTTCGATGCCGTCAGCCAGGTTGCCCTCGAGACGGCTGGGCATGTTCTCGAGCAGGTTGACCGGCTCGCGGGCTGCAAACGAGACGATCCCGAGCGACGCGAAAAACTCCAACGATTTGCCGGCATCTTTGCTGAGCGTGCCTTTCGTCGTCCGCTCAACGACGAGCTCACACAGCGGGTGATCCAGCAGCCTTTTGCCGAGGCTCCCGATCTTGATGCAGCGCTCACGCGTTCGATCTACCTGACGCTCACCTCGCCTCGGTTTCTCTTTCGCTCGCTTCCTGATGAAGCCCAGCAAGGGGATGCCTACGACACCGCGGCCCGGCTCTCATTTGGGCTCTGGGATTCTCTACCGGATGAACCGCTGAGCAAGGCGGCTGCCAGTGGCAAACTCGCGAGTGACGCTGAGATTCTGGAGCAGGCCGAGCGAATGCTGCGGGATCGCCGTAGTCGTGCCAAGCTCCATGACTTCCTGATTAGCTGGCTCGGTGTCGACCAGCCGCCGGAACTGCTTAAAGACGCGTCACAGTTTCCCGAGTTCACGCCACGGATCGCGGCGAGCATGCGAACGAGCCTTCATCTCCAACTCGATCATCTGCTCACCGACGCCACCAGTGGCCGAGCGAGCGACTTCCGCCGCCTGCTCACCGCCCCGGAGGTGTTTCTCGATGGACCGCTGGGGGCGTTTTACGGCGTCGACGTCCCCAACGCCCGAGCCTACCGTCCGGTCACACTTGATGACGGCCAGCGGGCCGGAGTGCTGACCCATCCCTATCTTCTCAGTCTGCGGGCCTACACCGACGACACCTCCCCCATCCACCGTGGCGTTTTTCTCACACGCAACATGCTCGGCAACGTGCTGAAGCCTCCACCGGAGGCGGTGACACCGTTGGCCGCAGATCTCCATCCGGATCTCACCACCCGTGAACGCGTCGACCTGCAGACAGCACCGGTGGGCTGCCAGAGCTGCCATGCAATGATTAACCCCCTGGGCTTCTCGCTGGAGAACTTTGATGCCGTGGGCAGGTATCGGCGTGAAGAGCAGGCCGGCCAGGCCACCAGACCGGTCGACGCCAGCGGCTCCTACGTTCCTCGTGATGGGGATCTAGTCACCTTTGATGGCGGCCGAGAGC
This sequence comes from Pirellulales bacterium, assembly GCA_016779265.1. GTDB lineage: Bacteria > Planctomycetota > Planctomycetia > Pirellulales > UBA1268 > M30B53. The sequence goes on from JADHNY010000038.1 coordinate 14,693, forward strand.
TCGCCCGATTTCTTGCGGCCAGCCCCGACTGCCATGAAGCCTTTGTGGAGGACCTCTTCCACGCATTAGCCAAGCAGCCCACAAGGGCGTGGGGTGAAGACACGTTGCCTGCCCTGCAGCAGCGTTTCGCCGAGAACAGCTATGACTTTCGCATGCTGGTCGTCGATAGTATGAAGGTAATCGCAAGGCCCGCGGCCGATCACAGCAGCCGCGTTGCCGTCAGCCTGGGAGAAACTCGATGATTTCACGACGTAGCCTGCTGAAGCAACTCGGGGTGAGTTCGGCCGTTCTGCCGTTTCTGGGCAACCTGCCCAGTTTTGCTGCAGCCGCCACCACGCCGCGGAAGCGACTCGTGATCGTGTTTAGCCCCGACGGTGTGGTGAAGAAAAACTTCTGGCCAACCGAACCCGGCCCGTTTGGTGACACGCCACTGCCGGCGATTCTTGAGCCGTTCACGCCATTCCGTGACCAGCTGCTCACGCTCGAAGGGGTACACAATCGGATTGCTGGGGATGGTGACGGCCATATGCGAGGCATCGGCTGCCTGCTGACCGGCATCGAACTGTTTCCTGGCAACATCCAAGGCGGCAGCGACACCCCCGCCGGCTGGGCGAGCGGGCTCTCGATCGATCAGGAGCTGAAGAACTTCTTCCAGTCGAACCAAGCCACGGCGACCCGCTTCGGGTCGCTTGAGTTTGGCGTGCTCGTTCCCGATCGTGCCGACACCTGGACCCGCATGGTCTACGCCGGCCCCAACAAGCCGATCGCGCCGATCGATGATCCCTATCAGATGTATGCCAAGCTCTACGGTCAGGTCAAAGACCGCGAGAACATGCAGAGCGTGCTGGATGATCTGCAGGAAGAGTTGGCCTCCGTCGCTTCCCGGCTGCCGGCTGAAGACCGCCGCATCCTCGAGGAACACACCCAGTTGGTGAGAGAGTTCGAGCAAGAGCTCGCCGCCCCACGAGAGACCATCCCACACCAGGTGCCCGTCCTCGAGCAGGATGTCGTTGACGAGAACGACGAGATGCCGCGGATCAGCCGCATGCAGATAGAGCTGTTGGTCGCGAGCCTCGCTGCCGACTTCACGCGTGTCGCCACGCTGCAGTACACCAACTCTGTTGGCCAGCCTCGCTTCCGTTGGCTCGACATCAGCGAAGGACAGCACGACCTCTCTCACGAGCCAAACAGCAACGAAGAGGCACAGGAGAAACTCACCAAGATCAACGCCTGGTATGCCAGCGAGATTGCCTTCCTCGCCAAGCGTCTGGCAGAGACCCCAGAGCCCGGTGGCGAAGGCTCCATGCTCGACAACACCACGATCCTCTGGACCAACGAGCTGGGCGAAGGCAACTCCCACACCCACGACAACATCCCCTGGGTATTTCTCGGCGGCGGGCTTGGCTTGAAAACTGGCCGTGCGATGCGAGTGGAGGGCGGCGGCCACCACAACCGGCTGCTCCTCTCGATCGCCCACGCGATGGGCCACACGAGCCTCGAGCGGTTTGGCAACCCCGACTACTGTGGCGAAGGCCCACTCACCGGTCTCTCCTGAATGCCTACAGGAGCCTCAAGCCGGCCACTTAGGTTTTGATTCCAGAGCAAGCCTTTCACCTGCGGATGTTTCCGCAATGTCCACACGCGTTCAACTGACCGCCTGGCTGACCGCGGTGGCACTCCTGGCAAGCCTGCTCACCGGCTGGCTGATCGCCCCACGCCACTACCGGGTCGTCGGTCGCTCCATGCTGCCAGCGATCATCGATGGGGATGTCGTAGAGGTGGGCGGACGACTGGCGAGCTGGCGAGTGCCCAAACGTCAGGAACGCTGGCTCGCGGAAATGCCTGACGGCACCGAGGTGCTCAAACGCATCGTTGGTCTGCCTGGGGAGACGCTGACCATCGCAGATGGTGACCTGCTGATCAACGACACGCATCTGCTGCCATCTCCACAGCTACTCGCCCAAACAGCTGCCGATGTGAGCGGTGGCCGTTGGACAACGACACGCAGCGACCGCGGCCTCTGGCATGAGTACCAACACTTGGTCGTCGATCATTCACAGCCACTCGCAAGCCCAGTGAGGGTTGTCCCAGGGCCCATCTACGACAGCCTCGCAGACGATCGCGAAGAGCACCGCCGTCTGCTCCCGGTTTTCAGTGTCGGCCTTGCCACTGTTGTAGAGCACAGTCATCACGTATCGACCGACCTCCTCGTCTGCATCGGCCCACAGGCAGCCAAGATCCGTCTCGCCGGCGAACGACGAACTGCCGTCATCGCCGGTCGGCTCGCCACACGGTTTGTGGTGGCTGCCTGGCAACTGCCGGCCACCCACGAAGCAGCAAAGGTGTTCCCATCTTCGCCACTTCCAGCCCCTCCACTCATCGAGTGGTCGCTCACAAGCAACGCCCTGCCACTCACCAGCTCCGTCACCGCTCCCCGCATTGCCATCGGTGTTCCCAGCGACCGCCCGAGCACTGCCTCCCCTCCGGTGCTCCACGACCTCCGCGTCTGGAGAGCCCCGCACCACACGCCCGCCGCTGACGGCACACACTCCTGGACGATTCCACCTGACCACGTGTTTCTCCTCGGCGATCACCCAACCGCCAGCCGTGACTCCCGCCACTTTGGCCCGCTCTCAACTCACCAGCTCGTCGCACCACTGCTGGGACAGTGAGCCCTACGCCCCTCTCCAACTCACCAGCGAGGGGGAGCCCGATGCTGAACCAACGGTGTGGCGAGTGAGCGAAGCCTGGAGGGCGAAAGCGAGATCGCTTCAAGTGAACGGAGGCCACGAAGGCCGGAGTGAACGTCCGGTGGGACAGCGTTGGGCTCCCCCGAGCGTCACCACCTGCTGCGGGCCGGCCGATGTCGTGTCGCTGTGACTTTTTCGCCACAGGCTCCTGTGACACCACTCCGTCAACAAAGGGCGAAAAACTCAAACGCTCCCCGAGCACCCGCCGACCCCTCCGCCTCTCGACGTGTGCACATGGTTGTGCAGAAGTGACGCCGGTGAAGAACTGCGCATAAAAAAACTGCCGCCCCCGGAGTGCTCCGGAGGCGGCAGCCGTAGGGACGCGTTTCCAGGTGACCGCTGCAAAAAGCATGTCGGTCACGTGGACGTCACGGGGGCTGCGTCAACGGCAAGCCCGTCGACCCGCCGCTATCGGCGCAGCCCCTCCGTACAGTGGTCATGTTTCACTGAATCACCTCCTTTGCTACGTGTTACCCCAGCCGTCACGGTCACTGCACTGACCGTCGCCAGGCTCCTCCTTCCCCGGCCGTCACCGGAGACCTTCTGAGCCCCGAGCAATCACTCTCGCGACTCATTCGTAGTGTAGACCTGTCACCAGCCGTTGGTCACTCCTGATTCGCTGCAGCAGGCACCTGCACCGGGACACTGCCGGAATGAGACGAAAACTCCGGGGCATAGCGACTGCGGAGGGTCGCAAAACCGCTCGAAGCCTCTCCCGCATGGGCCACCCGCAGCGAGTACTCAAGCACGTGCGTGCCCCGCGGCATCCGCTCAAAAAAGAACTCCGTGCGGCTATCCCGTGTGACCACATACCAGCCCACGCCGTCACCCCACCGCCAGCCAGAGAGCACGTCGACCGGCTCGGTCAGGCTCGCTCGATGGTCGGCGAGCTCCATGAACTCGTAGTCGCGATCACTGGTGATCACCAGCCGCACCACCAGCTCATCGCCCACCTTCAACGGCCGCCCAGCAGTCACTGGCACAAGCTCGGCACCAGCCTTTGACACCTGGCGGACAAAGAGCTTTTTGTCGATGGCAAGCTGCCCCGAACCGACCTGCTCAACGTTGTCGATGTCGTCGAGGTACTGCCAGTGCACACCTCCCCAGGCAAACCCAGCATCCTCTTGGCCATCACCATCGCCATCGCGGCGAAACACAATCCTGCCGTCCGCTGGCTGAATCTCTCGCCGCACTCGTCGCGTCTCAAAGAAGCCGGTGCCAGCTTCAATCGACTCAGGCTCAACGCGTTCCTCGCCGACCGTCACCCGGACATCTCCTCCCTGTCCCAGCAGGTCAGCCCCGCGTCCAAGCAGCGCTGCGACAGCGTTGGCGGTGGCAGAACTTCCTTGCCATCGACTGGTCCGCTTCTGTGAGAGCAGCCAGGCTTTCATCGCTTCCACACTCGCAGCATCACCAGCAACCTCATCAAAGGCTTCGATCAGTTGCGACTGGGTTTCAATCGGTGCGCCCTGCCAGCTCCACCAGAACGGATGCGGATCTCGCCACCACATCCCCTGCCAGGCCACTCCTTCCACCGCCGCCTCTGGCGACCCCGGAGCGGCCACTGCCCGCTCACGCAGGCTGTCAATCACCCCGCGGGCCGTCTCACGGTCGCCTGTTCGTGAGAGCACGATCGCCAACTGTGCCTGCACGCGTCGCGAGGTATGCCGCATCCATGAGGTGCGTCCCACCGACAGACAGAACCGCATTGCCTCGCGGACCTCGTCTGACAGAGGCATGTCTTCGAGAAAGAAGCTGCGGGCATAGAGGGCAAACACGCCGGTCGGGGTCAGCATGATGTCGCCCCCCTTGCCGTCCTGAGCAGCCTGGAGTTTCTGAGCCCGTGCCGCTTCCTCCACGAGCCTGGCATCGACCCAGCCCAAAGCAGACAGCGGCAGATCGAGAGGGATCGAAACCCCATCAGCACGCAGCCGCCCGAAGCCTGCCACGATCTGTAGCGTGATCGTGTCGCTCGACTGTCCACCGGGGAACCACGGCCAGCCACCGTCGTTGTTTCGCAGGCCCGCTAACCGGTCGAGTGCTGCCCGGACTTCGTTGTCCGCTCGTGTGGCATCAAACAACAGGCCAATCCGTGCCCGCGCCTCCCGTTCATCGACGGCATCCCGGACCCACGGCGTCTCCGCCAAGAGCGTCGACATCAGCTCCGAGTTTTTCTCCAGCGGGCTCTCCAACGCATCGGTGCCTCGCCACTGCTCAAACACTCGCGCAATCCGTGGGTCTCGCGTTACCAGATGATGTGCCAGGCTGTTGACGTAGAGCCGCCGAAACAGTGTGTCGACCCCCTCATCCGTCTCTTCTACCAACGAGGGCATCGCCAGCACCGCATACCAGGCTGGATTGGCAGCGACCTGCACCACGAGGCTCTCGCTGCTAAGGTCGGGCGAAGCGTTGAGAAGTTTATCGAGGGTGACGGTCTGCTCATCACGACCTCGCAGCGTCACCGGCACACTCTGACTGACGAGCACCCGCCGCGAGAGCACCGGGAGCATGCCCTCTTCACCATCCGCCGCCCGACCACTGGTGCCTGTGGCCAGATAGGTCAACGCGGTCGTCCCGTCGACGACATCCACCGTAAAGGTCACCGGTAGCGACTCCCCGGCGGCAAGATCAAACGACCGCTCCACGCCATCAACCACCAGATCGCGACGATCCTCGCCCGTTCGTGTATCGCTGAGGGCAAACCGCACCGTGCCGGCAAGCCGCCCTGTCGATCGGTTGGAAAGCTTGACCGGAATCCGCACCCGATCACCCTCTCGCAGAAACCGTGGCACAACAGGCTCGACCATCAGATCCTTGACGGCGACGGCGGTGTCTTCGATCACACCACTCCGCAGCGAAGCGTCGTGGGCAAAGCCTTTGAACTGCCAGGTCGTGAGTGTGTCTGGAAGCGTGAACTCGATTGTCACAACTCCGGCCTCGTCGGAGACGAGCGTGGGCAGGAAGAACGCCGTTTCCTTGAGGTTGCGTCGAGGAGGAGGTGCCGCGGCCGCCGCCGTCGCCTGCTCCTCTGCTGGAGGCCCGCCGAAGTAACCACCGGTGGGCTCTGCCTCAGCAAGCATGGCACTGGGGTCGCTCTTAAACCGAAAGTTTTCGGTAGCCGCGTCGGCCGCCATCTCGGCCATGGCCACGGGAGCCCCTGCAGCGACCACACCAAGACCCCGCATGCCGCGTCGGCTTCCCATGGCCCCGCCAAAAAACCAGTTGTTGCCTCCCTGCGGACCTATGGGCGGATTCAACCCAGGCAGCAGCTGCGGGAGACGCACCTCAACAAACTGCTGATCGACGTCCCAGTCCCCGGCCAAGTGATGAAACGAGAGCCCCGAGTTGGTGAACCTCGGCATCGCGGCAGAGCGTTCCTGACGAAATCGATTCAGGAGCCCTTGTGTCGGCCACCTGTGTGGTGCGAGCGACTCGAGTGACTGGTCATAGAGCATCGCCAACATTTCCACAGCTGCCGCCACGGGCTCGGGATGCAGCACATCTGGCGTCGTCGTCACTTTGGCACGCCAGACTTCCCGCGTGCCCGGCTCAACACGTCGCGTGAACCGCTCCCACGTGATTTCGAGCTTCCTGTCGGTCCAGGGCACCTCGACCGTCCGCATCTCTTTATGCAGTCGACCATCCCGGACCATCCAGACCTTGAGCGTGAAGCCACCTCGATGGCTGTCCGTCACAGGCACGCGAATCGGCCACTGTGTACGCCCCGGCTCACTCCACTCCCGTGAGAGCAGCACCCCATCCTGCAACAGTTCGATCAGCACACGTCCTGTGTCGTAGCCTGTGCCGACAATCGCCTCAAAGGTTTCTCCAGGTTCAACGGTCCAGCTCTTGCCTGCTACGGCAAAGCCGCGACGCACGGGATACTGCGTGGCAGCCGGATCGATAACCTCGATCAGGTGTGTCGCCTTGACGGTCGGCGTCTCTGCATCACCGGGCACCTCATACACCGCTCGGTAGATCCCCGGCTCAAGCGAAACGGTGGCCGCTGCCTTGCCTGTAGCCACATCGGTAGCCTTCTCTGCGGAGAACACCTGCTCACCAGCGAGCCAGGTCTCTGGCTCAGCAGGATCGACGTCGGCCTCCCGCCCGCCATCCTCACCATCTAGCACGGCAAACATTCCACCACCAGCGCCACGGCCAAAACCTCCTCGCTGCCTCGGGACGACCTGTTCATCCAAGAAACTCACCCGGGCCACTGCATCTGGCTGCACCAGCCGAGCGACACGCAGGGTTCCTGTTGCCGCACGCGGCTCTCCATCGAGCGAGGTCGTCGCCACGGTCAGTGGAACAGCAGCCTTGCCATCGACCGCCGCCTGCCACGGCTCGCAGTCAAGATTCGCCTCAATCGGTGCATAGCCCGCCCGCACCACCCGCTCATCACGCCGTGTTTCGCCCGCGGCATCCGTTACCGTAGCCGTCACGCGGTAGCTGAATATCGGCAGTGAATCCCGGGGCAGCGTTCGATCAGGCTTGGCTGGAAACGCGATCTCGAAACGACCGTCGGCATCGCTGGTCGTCTCACCGTGGGCTATTCGAGCCGCCTCGCCCTCAAACGGCAGCCAGGGGAAGAACCAGCGACACCACGGCGGGAAACGGACCTCTCGCTCCACATCCCAGCTCACCTTCGCCCCGGGCACCGGCAGCCCGGTGTAGGTGTTCGCCGTTCCATGCAGCGACACGTCTGCAGCAAGCTGCACCTCGCCTTTTGGAGGCGATAGCTCAACCATGAACTTCGGTCGCTTGTACTCCTCAACGCGAACAGCCACCCCACCGCTGAATCCATCGCCACGAACGTTGATAGCCCACTGGCCAGGCAGCGCCGTTGACGGGAGCGAGAACGACCCGTGGAAAGAACCCGTGGCGTTTGTACGGTGCTCTGCCGTGGCCAGTTCTCTGTTGTTAGCATCCCGCAGGACGACGGTCACGAGTGTGTCCGCCAACGCCTGATACAGGCCAACTCGAGTATCGGCCTCACTGGCAATGCCTTTGTAGAACACCTCCTGGCCAGGCCGATGGATACCGCGATCAGTGACCACCATCGCCGTTCGCGATCGTGTTGGCTGCCGATAGCGGCGAATCGAGATCCGGCCATTACCAATCCGGTGCTCCACGCCATCGAACACCGCAGTTGCCGCCAGTACCACGCTCTCTCGACTGACGATGTCATCGGTGAACGGAATCACATAGCGGCCTTGGGCGTCGGTTCTGCGTGTATCCGTCGCGCGAAAGGCCTGCTGCTGACGGTCGCGTGGCTGCACATACGCGGTCACCTCCGCATTCGCCACGGGCTCACCCGTACGGACATCGACAACATGACCAGCGAGTTCACCTTCCCCAAGCCGCTGCCCAGCTGGCTCCCGACCGGCTGCCGGCTCCTCAACAGCCGTCATGGGGCGGTTGGTCTCAGCGACCAATGCCAGCCGGCTCACCCAGACGAAACACCCCGTGACGATATTGTCTGCATCAGCAAACGACTCATCAGCGGAAGCGATCACCCAGTAGCATCCGGGCTTGAGATCTTCGGGCACGGGAATGCTCTGCCCCCGCTGCTGGTAGTCGGGCGTCGCAGGCAGGTCAGCCACAAACGACCGCACCGGCGTCGCAGACACAATCGCTCGTCGGTCGTCTTCTTCGAGCCACTGCCACTCCGGCCGGCCAGCAGCGAGTCGCTGCTCCCAGTCGGCTGTCACCACACGCAGAAAGACCCGCTCGAGATTGACGTAGTCGGCCCGGATCACAGGCCAGGGCTTCGCCCAGGTTCGCTCTGTCTGCAGCTCCAGCGAGCGTGCTTCGATCTGAGCGATCAGGTTCTGGCACTCCACTCCGCCCACCGACTCAGCCGCCGTCGCCACGGCCTCACTGGCAACCGCATGCGCTGCCGCTGCATCGCCGTTCGCGAGGAGCCGATCTGCGAGCATGCGACGGCCACTCGCAGCTAGGTCATGCGTGCCTGCAGCTTCGATAAAGGTCTCGATAGCCTGCTGGCTTCGCTGTTCACGCAGCTCACCCACCGCCACCCCACTGGCCCAGCGGATCCGCTCAAGATCGATCGCCAGCAGGGCTGTTCCACTGGCGTCCTCAAGATGTCCGCGGAGCCATGTCTGGTAGAGCCTGATCGCTTTCAACAGCGGCGAAGCGGTGTCGCTCGTTTCAGCCTCGGGCTTCCAGCTGAGAAACTCGTCTCGACTGCCGAGGATCGCTCCGCTCGCATCCGGCTCAAACACATCCTCAGGGGCCACCAGCCCCCGCTCACCCGATGCGTAAAACGCGATCGCATTGTCCATCAACACATCCCAGACTGTCGGCCGCATGGCAACCGCCCGGGCAATAGCCTTGCGTTCCTCTGCTGGATCGTCCGTCCGCTCTCCGATACGACTGACCCCAGGATCGATAACTGCGGTCCAGGTGTCGGTCGGGAGCGACTTGAGCGTTCCGTCATCATCGAGGGCCTGAGTGAACCGCCGTTCAATCTCGGCGACAATCATCGGCAGGTCCCACTGGTCGATCGTGGCCAGATCGTCTGAAGCGGCCGCTCCCCGGGTCCGCTGCGAGAACCGCCAGCGGTTGGACAAGAAGTAGCCCCAGGTCCAGTTGGCCGCGATCGCCTCGAGAACAGGTCGGGCCTGTGGGGCCGCTGCTGCGATCGCCGCGTCGAGCTTGATGAGACGCTCTGGATCGTCGCGAGGGCGATCACCTGTCTCGGCCAACACGCGGGTGGCGATCCCGCGCGCCACCTCCGGCCATGCGTTCTCAGCGATCGCCTCTTCGACAAGACCTTCCAAAGCCGCAGCCGCTGACTTAACGCGTCCTTCGCGGAGATGCTTCTCGACCTCCAGCCAGGCAGCCTGTCGAGGACCTGCTGGGACGTTGCCCTCACCCGGTGATCGTCGCATGGCCAGCATGCCTCCCAGAAACACCACCACACATGAGACAACGACAAGATGAGAGACACGCACCCGCATTGGACTCACTCCAGAGAACCCTCGGCTCACCCGCCCACAGCCAGCATCGCTGCCACTGCATGCAGTTTGGCTCAGTTACCCTGAATGCAATCGTACGCCAGAGGCCCTGCGACCGCGGACAGCGATTTCTGGCCGAGGCAGCCAACTGGGGGTGAGACGCGTCAAAGGCCCAACAAGTTCCGCGAGCTCACGCGTCGCCCTGCCAACGCCGGACAACACCCGCATCGATGCCAAGCAGGTCGAGGGCACGTCCCACCGTCTGGGTCACTGCCTCATCGAGCGTGGAAATCCCACTGTAGAACGCGGGTACAGGTGGCATCAGGATCGCGCCGCTGGCCGTGGCCCGGGCCATGAGTTCGATGTGGCCCGCATGCAGCGGCGTCTCGCGGAAGAGAAGCACGACACGTCGTCGCTCCTTGAGCTGCACATCAGCCGCCCGCGTGGTCAGATCATCGGTGAAACAGTTGGCGATTCCCGAGAGCGTCTTCACAGAACAAGGGGCCACTAGCATTCCGTCGACAGGAAACGACCCGCTGGCGATCGACGCACCAATGTCTTTATGCGGATGCTGCACGTCAGCCAGGGCTTCCACATCAGCAGGATCCCACGACGTCTCTGCTCGAATCGTCCGCACGGCCGCCGGTGAGAGAATCAGATGCGTCTGCAGATCCTCATATGCCCGCAACAACTCAAGCGCACGGATCCCATAGAGCACGCCAGACGCACCGGTCAACGCGACGACAATTCGCTTCATACGTCTTGCACCAGAGGCCACCGTGGGCGATCGCGGGTCCGCGACGTTTACCCCTCAAGGGCCGTTTACCCATCGAGGGCGGAGAGCAGGTAGCTCGTCGGCTCGTAGTTCTCAATCACCGGCGTGACCTTACCGTCGCGGTGCATCCGCACCTGCGTCACCGTGATCTCCGGTGTCTTGTGCGGCGCGAAGAGAATGTCGTCGTGCGAGGCGTTGAGCCGGCTGGCAAACAGATCGGGCGTGAGGTGGCCGCCGAGGTGATCGCTGCGGCCAGTGGCCACATGCACGGTGCCGAGCACCTTCTCATCCTGAATGTCACGGCCCGACACCGGCAGGTCCTGCGTGCCGAAGCCGAGTTCACCGATCTCACCAGTGACGGGATCAGCCTTGAGCCGTTCGTTGTAGGCGTCGACGAGTTCCTGATCACCCGAGAGCAGCGTGGCCTTCACGATGCGGCCACCGGCCACGTCCATCAAGGCGATCGTGCCGTCATGCTCAAAGCGGAAGGGAAACTGGCCCCGAGCTCCCGGCGGCACAAAGTAGACCTCGCCCGCCGGCAGGTTGGCGATGTCGGGCTCGGTGCCCAGGCAGAGGCCGTGGCTCTTCTGGGCCTCCTGGCCTTCGATCTCAAGGGTCAGCGTGTAGGTCTCGCCGTCCATCTCGAAGTCGATCTCAAACGCATCCGCACGGGTCAGGGCCAGCCGCAGCTTCTCGGCCTCCTGGCTGACCTCGGCGTAGTCAACCGCCAAGCCTGAGGCGAGGATCACGTCGTTGAGGCCGTGCAACGTGGCGCCACGGAAGCCGTACTGCTTGGCAAACGCCGTCAGTGGAGCGGTCGCCGAGAAGGTCGACACGCAGAGGATCAGGTCGTAGTTGGAGTAGACGTCTTTCTCGAGAGAAGTCGTGTTACCGTTCGCATCGACCGCCTCATCGGGCAGGTCGAGGTTGCTGCCGCCGGTCAAGGCATAGGCGTACATCTCGCCGCCTTCCAGGCCGAGGTCGGCAGCCACGCGATCCTTCAGGCCTTCGTAGAAAACCTCGTAGGCCTTTCGCTGAATCGTCAGCTCAGGGTCGTTGAGAAAGGCGTAATCCTTCATCGCCGAGGTGTCGGCGAGGTCGATCAGGATCGCCACCTTCTGGCCGGGCTGCGGATCAAACACCGTCTTCAGCAGACGGGTGAGATCAAACGCGGGAAACTCTTCAATGGAACGTCGGGCGAGTGGAGTTGCTGTGGTATTCATACTTTTTTTATAGCCGCGCGACGCTGGCCGGTTCGAATGTTTTTTTGTTTTTTTCTCGCTCTGCAGCTTTCCGCCACACCCTGACCCCGCCACCCCACAAACTCGCGTGCAATCGCTGCGATCCGGCCGCTGATTTGCTCCACCCGCAACTGCACTGCTGCAGGTGATCTCCTACAGTAGTAAGGAGAGCCCATTTCGGAGAGAGACAGAGCATGAGCAGGCCCCTCACGTCGACTCCCGTCCACTCAGTCATCGCCATGCTGGCTGCGGCAGTTGCTGCGATATCCTCTCCGGCACCCGCTGCTGAGATCGGCTTCAATGAGTCGATCCGCCCGATCCTCGTTGAGAACTGCTTCGCCTGCCACGGGGCCGATAGCGGCAGCCGCGAGGCGAATCTGCGGCTTGATCGTCGTGAAGACGCAATCGACTACGGGGCAATCATCCCGGGCGACTCCGACTCCACGATGCTGCTCGATCGGATCTACTCCGACGATCCCGAGCTGGTGATGCCGCCACCGGAGACGAAGAAGCAGCTGACGAAAGAGCAGAAGCAGCTGCTCGTCGACTGGGTCGATCAGGGAGCGGAGTATGAGCCGCACTGGTCGTTCATTCCGCCAGAGCGGCCCGAACTGCCGCCGGTGACCGATGCGTCGTGGGTCCGCAACCCGATCGACCGCTTCGTGCTCGCGCAGCTAGAGGCGGAGGACCTTTCCCCTGCTGCAGAAGCCGATCGTCGAAGCCTGGCCCGCCGCGTGGCCCTCGACCTGACCGGCCTGCCACCGGAGCCTGCAGTCGTTGAGGCCTTCGTCGCCGATCCCTCCGCCGACGCCTACGAGCGGCTGGTCGACCGGCTGCTGGCCAGGCTCGAGTGGGGCGAGCAGAGGGCGCGGCACTGGCTCGACTACGCCCGCTACGCCGACACCCACGGCATCCACTTCGACAACTATCGCGAGATGTGGACCTACCGGCAGTGGGTGATCAACGCCTTCAACCGCAACATGCCCTTCGATGAGTTCACCGTGCTGCAGCTGGCTGGCGACTTAGTCGAGCATGGGCCCGACGCCTCGCCTGCCGAAGTGCTCGATGACCGCATTGCCAGCGGCTTCAACCGCTGCAACGTGACCACCAACGAGGGCGGCACGATTCCCGAGGAGTATTACGTGCTCTATGCACGGGATCGCACGGAAACGACGTCGGCCGTCTGGATGGGTCTGACCACCGGCTGCGCCGTCTGCCACGACCACAAGTTTGATCCGCTCTCCAAGAAGGAGTTCTACGAGCTCTCCGCCTTCTTCAATAACACCACCCAAAACGCGATGGATGGCAACATCAAAGACACGCCGCCCATCCTGCCGGTGCCGCTGGCAGAAGACCTGCCGCGGTTCGCGGCTCTGGAAACCGAACTGCCCGCTGCCGTTGCTGCGGTCGACACGCGAAAGCACGAGGCCAAGCCCGCCTTCGATTCATGGGTCACAGACGCCACCCTCGAGAGCATCCACAGCGGCCTGCCCCACGACACGCCACTGCTGGACCTGCCGCTGAGTGAAGGTGAAGGCCAGCAGGCAATCGCCCTCCTCTCCGGCAAACAGCAGGACGTCGAGCTCGCCGCCACGCTCGCCTGGCAGGAGGGTCCCGAAGGCCCGGCCGCCACCCTCGATGGCCAAGCCGCTTCGTTTCCCTCGGCCGGCAACTTTGAGTTTGATCAGGCCTTCACCGTCAGCTGCTGGCTCAAGCCTCCGGCCAACGACACGGCCTATGCGGTCCTCGCCCACATGGACACGCCCGAGGCGATGTATCGCGGCTGGGACTTCTGGGTGCAGCAGCGGCGGGTGGCGATGCACCTGATCCACGCCTGGCCTGAGGACGCGCTCAAAGTCGTCGCCGCCGAGCAGCTGCCGGCTGACCGCTGGACGCTCGTCACGCTCCGCTACGACGGATCCGGCACTCCCGCTGGCGTGCAGGTGTTCTACGACGGCGCATTGCAGAAGATGAACGTCGAGACCAACACCTTCAAGAAGAACACCATCCGCTCCGAGGTGCCGCTGACGATCGGCAGCCGCACCGGCGGCAGTGAGGCCCATGCGGTGGGCGTGACGGGCATCAGCATCTATGACCGCGTGCTCACCGACGCGGAGATTGACGGCCGCTCGCGGATCGATGCACTGGAAAAAATCGTGGCTCTTCCGGCAGCCGAGCGGCCTGCTGCCGCCGCCGACCTCTACGACTGGTGGCTCGGCAGCTTTGACGAGCCCTACCAGCAGGCCGTCGCCACCCGCGATGGCCTCGAGCGAGAGAAGCAGGCGATCCTCGCCCGCGGCACGGTCGCACATGTGATGAACGAGAAAGAGGGCGCGGCGATGGCCTACGACCTCGACCGCGGCGAATACGACAAGCGGCTCGATCAGCTGACCGCCGACACCCCCGACCTGATGCCCGCCTTCCCGGAAAGCTTCCCCCGCAACCGGCTGGGGCTCGCCAAGTGGCTGATGCTGCCGGAGCATCCGCTGACTGCCCGCGTGACGGTCAACCGCTTCTGGCAGGAGGTCTTCGGCACCGGCCTCGTGGCCACGCCGGGCGACTTCGGCATCACCGGAGAACTGCCGAGCCACCCGGAGCTGCTCGACTGGCTGGCGGTGGAGTTTCGTGAGAGTGGCTGGGATGTGAAGCATCTCTTCCGGCTGATGGTGACCAGCGCCGCCTACCGCCAGGCAGCGATCACGACCCCTGACAAGCTCACCGCCGATCGCGACAACCGGCTGCTCTCCCGCGGCCCTCGCTTCCGCATGGATGCGGAGATGGTCCGCGACGCCGCCCTCGAAGCGAGCGGTCTCTTGGTCCACAAACTCGGCGGCCCGAGCGTGAAGCCCTACCAGCCACCGGGGGTGTGGGCGGCGGTGTCGATGGGTGGCAACACCAATCGCTACGAGCCCGGCAGTGGCGAAGACCTCTACCGCCGCAGCAT
>JADHNY010000175.1 GCA_016779265.1 Pirellulales bacterium
GCTCCGCGGCGCGTTTGCGATATCGGCCAATGTCGACAGCCAGCCGCCACACGGACACCAATACCGAAACGGCCACTCCCAGGGCCAGCAGGATGACGACTGGGTCCTCAGGCCGTAACGCCCCTATAGAAAACAAACGACCGAACAACGTCGCGGCCATGAGCGAAGTGGCGACGGAGTAAAACGTGACAAGTCGCATCGAAACCTCACTGGCTATGGGGCAGACAGAGACGGCTTGGCCCCCTCAACTCCGACCGGGCCTGGGTCATTCGCCAGGCACCTCCTCCGAAGTCGACGACCGCGGCGCGGGGGGCGCAGTATCAGGCGACATTGGCGATTGCAGGGCACCAGAAGCTTGGGTTGCCTCACACCACACCCGCAAACAGCCAGTTGTACACCTTGCCGCCGGGGTAGGCGGGCACTCGCTCGGTGGTCACCGAAAACCCGACCAGCTCCATCCGCTCGACAAAAGCGGGGTCTTTGTCGGCCGACCAGATTGCGAGACATCCACCTGCCCGCAGGCCTGCTCGCGCCCGTTGCAGGCTCTCCGCCTGGTACAGCTCCTTGTTGGAGACAGTGGTGAGCTCGCTGGCTCCGTTGTCGACATCGAGCAGAATCGCATCGAAGCCACGGGGCCGCTCACGGATCACGTCGGCCACGTCGCCGACCACCAGCTCCACTCTTGGATCCTCAAGCTCCCCCGCCGCGAGCCGGTAGTCGGGATTCCGATTCCACTCGACCACCGCCGGCAGCAGTTCCACGACCGTCACCTGGGCGTCAGGACCCAGTCCCTCGAGGGCCGCCCGAAGCGTAAACCCCAGGCCGAGCCCGCCGATAAGCATCCGTGGTGCCTGTCGGCCGCTGAGGTGCTCGCAGGCGAGCTCCGCCAGTCGCCGCTCCGAGTGGTGCTGCCGAGTCGACATCAGGGGCACCCCCGCCACGCTGATCTGAAACTCGCCGTCATGCTCATGGAGCGTCATCAGGCGTCCATCGTCGGTAGTCGCTTCCGCGAGTAGGATCGTCGGTTTCATGAGCAGATGGCCTCGCACTCTTGCCAGGTTTGTCGCCCCACCAAGATTCACACAGCCACCCGTGCCGGCTGGTGTTGGTGGGCACACACCGCCTCCGTTCTACACCGCTGACTCACCACCATGACGGCTGTTCGACGGTTGGCCTCGACCGGGAGCGGTGTGCGTTGGCATTTTCGCCACAAACGCCGACGATACAGGCGTCCGCAGCCTTGCGCAGGCACGTCTCAGGCTCACGTTCCTTCCTCGTGTTTCCTCCTCGCCCCCACCCGTCATGCCGCTGCTCACACTCGCCGACGTCACGATCGCCTTCCGGGCTGTTGCTGTGCTCGATGGTGTCACGAAGCAGATCGAAGGCGGGGAGCGAATCGGCCTGCTCGGCCGCAACGGGGCAGGGAAGACCACCCTGCTGAAGCTCCTTGCCGGGCAGATCGAGCCAGACTCGGGCTCATGCGTGCTCGCCTCCGGGGCCACCGTAGCGCTCCTGCAGCAGGATGTGCCGGAGCAGCTGACTGGCACCGTGCGAGAGATCGTGCGGGCCCCGCTCACGCAGCGAGTCGAGGCTGGGCTGCTCGAAACCTGGGACGTCGACCCACTGGTCAACAAGACGATCGAACCGATGGGCCTCGATGGCGACACGGAGTTTTCCACGCTCTCAGCCGGCCGCAAGCGGCGGGTTTTGCTGGCGCGGGCACTGATCACCGAGCCCGACATGCTGCTGCTCGACGAGCCGACCAACCATCTTGATCTTGAAGCGATTCGCTGGGTGGAGCGGTTTCTTGTCGGCTGGCGGGGCACGCTCCTGTTTATTACCCACGATCGGAGCTTTCTCCGTCGCCTGGCCAACCGCATCTGGGAGCTCGACCGCGGCCGCCTCTACGACTGGTCGTGCGACTACGACACGTTTCTGATCCGCAAGGCGGAGATGCTCGATGCCGAGGAGAAACAGAACGCGCTCTTCGATAAGAAGCTCGCTGAGGAGGAGGTCTGGATTCGCAAGGGCATCAAGGCCCGCCGCACCCGCAACGAGGGCCGTGTGCGGGCCCTCAAGGCGATGCGGGATGAGCGGAGCCAGCGACGCAGCGTGGAGGGTAAGGCGGAGATCACGATCCAAGAGGCCAGCCGCAGCGGCACACTCGTGTGCGAGGCGAAGAAGATCTCCTTTGCGTATGACGGGCAGCCGATTGTCAGCGAGCTCTCCACCACGATCCTCCGCGGCGACCGGGTTGGCATCGTGGGGCCCAACGGTGCGGGCAAGACCACCCTTCTGAAGCTCCTGCTCGGCAAACTCTCGCCGCAGTCTGGTTCTGTTCGGACGGGCACCAACCTGCAGATCGCCTTCTTCGACCAGCTCCGCGACCAGCTCGATCCCGAACGGCCGATTCTCGAGCAGATCAACGAGGGCAGCGACTTCGTCGAGGTCGACGGCAAGAAGCGACACCTGATCGGCTACCTGCAGGACTTTCTGTTTACGCCCGAGCGACTGCGGCTGCCGGTGAAGGTGCTCTCCGGCGGCGAACGGCATCGGCTGCTGCTTGCCAAGCTGTTCACGCAGCCGGCCAACCTGCTGGTGCTCGATGAGCCGACCAACGACCTCGACCTGGAAACCCTCGAGTTGCTCGAAGAACGGCTGGCTGCCTTCGCAGGCACGGTGCTGGTGGTCAGCCACGACCGTGAGTTTCTCGACAACACGGTCTCGAGCGTGATCGTATTTGAGGCCGACGGCATCCGGGAATATGTCGGCGGCTATCGCGACTGGCAGCAGGAGGCGTCGGCCCAGCCACGCAGCAAGCCCGCAGCAGTAAAACCAAAGGCCGAAGCTGCCCAGCCAGCAGCCGCCAAGCCCCGCAAGAAACTCAGCTACAACGACCAGCGGGAACTCGACCAGCTGCCCGAGCGGATTGAATCGCTCGAGACGCAGGTCGGCGAGTATCACAGTCGCGTGGCCGAGCCCTCCTTCTACCAGCAGTCAGCCGAGACAATCGCGGCGGTGCAGCAGGAGCTCAAAGCTCTCGAAGCTGAACTGGCCACCGCCTACGAGCGATGGGAAGCCCTCGAGGCAGGCTAGGGCGGCCCTGATCGCCGAGGTGCATGAGCAGCTGCCATCCCTGCTCGTCCACGGTCGGTTGTGACCGGTGCATGCCGGCGATAAGGTCGTCAACACTATTCTTTTCGGTAACTGCGGAGTCTCTCCATGCGCTCGCTCACGTCTCGGCTCGTCGTGGCCCTCACCCTCTGCTGCCTGGCTGCGGCACCCGTTGTGGCTGCCGAAGGGCCACCGAACGTGATCCTGGTGATGGCCGACGACCTAGGCATCGGTGACATCTCGCCCACGAACCCTGCCTGCAAGATCAAGACACCCCGGCTGCAGGCGATGGCAGATCAGGGGATGACATTCCTCGATGCCCACACCACCAGCGCCGTCTGCACGCCCACCCGCTACGGCCTGCTGACCGGCCGTTACAACTGGCGATCGCGGCTGGCACGTGGGGTGCTCAGTGGCACCAGCGAGCACCTGATCCCCGCCGACCGGCCTACGCTCGGGCATCTGATGCAGTCTGCCGGCTACCACACCTCGATGATCGGCAAATGGCACCTCGGCTGGGACTGGCACAAGGCAGGGGGAGACATCGACTTCACCAAGCCCGTGCTCAACGGCCCCGACATCAACGGCTTTGACGCCTATTACGCCCACTGCGGCTCACTCGACATGCCACCTTATGTCTGGGTCGACACCGGCCGGATCACCGCCGCCCCCGACCGCGAAGAGGGCGTGACGGCCAAGGAAGACCGCTACGGCTGGTATCGCAAGGGCCCCATCGGGGCCGACTTTTCGATCCCTGAGGTGCTGCCACACCTGTTCGACAAGGCCATCAGCACCATCGAGTCGCGTGCAGCTGACACGAAACAGGGCCGGCCCTTCTTCCTCTATCTCCCGCTGCCCGCCCCGCACACGCCGATCGTGCCTCTGCCGCCGTTCAAAGACGCCAGCGGGCTCAACCCCTATGCCGATTTCGTGATGCAGGTCGACCACCTGATGGGAGAACTGCTCGACTGCGTGCAAGAGGCTGGTCTCGACGACAACACGCTGGTGATCTTTACCAGCGACAACGGCTGTTCACCGCAGGCCAACTTTGACCTGCTGCGGGAGAACGACCACGACCCCAGCGCCGGCTACCGCGGGCACAAAGCCGACATCTTCGAGGGCGGTCATCGGGTGCCGCTGATCGCCCGCTGGCCGGGTCATATCGCCCCCGGCAGCTCGACCGACACGCTCGCCTGCCTGACTGACATCTACCCGACGCTTGTCGAACTCACCGACCAGCCGAATGCAGACCGGGGCGGAGAAGACGGCTTCAGCCTGCTCCCGCTTCTGACGGGCTCAGGCAGCTCCAAACGCACCAGCCTGATCAGCCACTCAATCGACGGCTCTTTCGCCATCCGCCAAGGCCCCTGGAAGCTCTGCCTCTGCAGCGGCAGCGGCGGCTGGAGCGAGCCGAAGGAGGCCGCCGCGAAGAAGCAGGGGCTGCCGCCGGTGCAGCTGTTTCACCTCGGCGACGATCCCGCCGAAACCAGCAATATTGCCAACGCGCACCCAGACCGTGTGGCGGAGCTCCTCCTGCTGCTCAACGCCCAGGTGCAGGCGGGACGCTCGACGCCGGGCAACCAGCTGACGAACGATCGCGATGTCACCTTCCTGCCCGAGGGAGTTTCGCTGCCAACAGCGAACTAACGGTCACTTCGTCGCCATCCGGGCCACGCCGTCCCAGTCGGCAGGCGGCGGGTTGCGGGCATAGGCCTGACAGATCTCCGCCAGGCGGAGCAGGGAGGCCTCGTCAGGCCACTTCGCCAGCAGGCCCTGGATGGCCACCCGGGCATCGTCGAACCGCCTCTCCTGATAGATGCTCCAGGCGGCCTCGTAGTCGCGAGCGAAGGCGAGTCGCTGCGGCTCGACGGTTGCCGCAGGCCCGAGCGGCTCGTAGATCCGCTTGCCAACCCGCTTGCCTTTCACGGCAACCAGGTCGACCAGCCGCCATGCAAACGCCTCTCCAGTCGCCACCCGGGTTTCCTCGCTGACGAGCACCTCCGTGCCGTAGAAGCGGTTGAGTCCTTCGAGCCGGGCAGCCAGATTGACCGTGTCGCCGAGCACGGTGTAGCTCAGCCGCGAAGTCGCCCCCACGTTGCCAACGATCACGGTGCCGGTGGAGAGGCCGAAGCGAGTGTGCAGCTCCGGCACGCCGTTTGCGCGCCACCGCTGATTGCACTCCGCCAACCGATCCGCACAGGCGGTCACGGCCTCCATGGCGTGGGCTGCATGCTGCTCGTCCCGCCGCGGGGCGCCCCAAAACGCCACGATCGCATCACCGATCAGCTTGTCGACCGTCGCGCCATGGGCTTCCAGAATGCCGAGCATCTCACGGAAGTAGTCGGCCATATGGGCAGTGAGCGCCTCAGGCCCCATCGACTCGGCGATCGTGGTGAAGCCGCTGATGTCGGTGAACAGAATCGTCAGCGACTCGCTCGTGCCGCCGATTTGGGCCACTTCCCCCCGGTGCACCAACTCCCGCACCACCTCAAGCGGCACATACTTGGCAAACGACTGCAGCGTGGCGAGCATCTGCTGCTGGGCATCGGCCAGCTGACTCACCTCGGAGAGCTGAGAGCTGACTGGGGCGTGGGCATCCAGATCGAGGCTGCGAATCCGCCGGCTGGAGTTGGCCAGGGCCTCCAGTGGCCGGCCGTAGGTCCGCGACATCACCAGGGCCATCAGCAGCGAAGCGAGCAGGGCCACCAGCGACACCGCCAGCGTGACGTTGCGTTGCCGAATCACATCTCCAAGAAAGTCCGCCTCCGGCACAACCACTGCGATCCAGAACGTATTTTCTCCCAGCGTGTAGGCATGAAAGCCTCCCCACCAGCCCTCGCCCGCATCGCGAAACCGAAACGCCTGCTGCGGCCGTCCAGCCGCTTCCCAGGCCTCCACCGACGCGGCCACGCCGGGAGTTGACAGGTTGTTCGCAGGCGGCAGCTGGGCCACCGCATCCGCAACCGCCGCATCGGGCGGGGTGAAGATCAGGGCCGAGCGGATGGAGCTGTCGTCGGCAAAGTCACTGCTGCGGGGGAGCCCCACCACCTCCAGGCCCGTTGCGTCATCCCG
>JADHNY010000176.1 GCA_016779265.1 Pirellulales bacterium
GCAGCGGTGGCTATGGTGCCGGCGGTGGAGTAGCCGGTGGTGGGCAGGGTGATGGTGCTGGGACCGCGGTCATTGGCTACACCTTCTTTACGCCCTTCGGACGGCCTGTCCGTGGCGGCATCTCGCTCGATCCAGCCACGATTGAACGGCTGCTCGATGATCCTGATGAAATGGTGACGCATGTCTGGAGCGGAACCGGCGTGGCGGTTGCCGAAGGCTATGTCCTAACGACGCTCGACGTGGTCGGTGATGCAACGAAGGTGATGGTTCGCAAGCCAGACAGCCTTGGGCTCTACCTCGAAGCAGACGTTGTCGCTTCATCGGACGAGACCGGGCTTGTCTTGCTGGACTGCATGGACCTCGAGGCGCCGGCGATCCCGATTGACGCCACCGGCATTGGCGGAGGCGGCAAAGTCTTGGTGGGCGGATACCCAGGTGGACTTGCTGAGCGACTCACGGGCACGGTGAGTGGTGCCAAGGAAGTGGGAGCGGCCGGCGAAGGATCACACGTGGACCTCGTGGTGGCGTTTCCAAAACGTGAGAACGCCGACGCGTGCGGAAGTGGCGGCATTGTGGTCGGCCCGTCGGGTGGTCTGGTCGGCCTGGTGGAAGGTGCGGTGAGCTCAGGAACGCAGGGCGACGTCGCGGAGTCGGCGGCGGGCGGCTACGGCGTTGGAGCTTCAGTGGCAGTGATTCGTGCCTTCCTTGAAGACGAACTGGATGAATCGATCACTGAGGTGTCCACGAAGCCCACGGGCTGGTCGGACGTGGCGAAGATCGCAAGTGATTCTGCCGTTTTTATCTATGCAAAGAAGGTGCGTCCCGGAAAGCCTCAGCCGCAGATGCCACAGGGCTTTGCCGGTGTCGGTGGGCCGGGGGGATTCGGCATGGCGGCTGGCCCTGGATACGGCTCTGGCGAACCTGGCTACGGCAGCGGCTTTGGCAGCTCGATGCCTGAAGAACCGGGTTCTGGTTATGGTTCGCAGCCACCGGGGGCATCTGGTGGGCTGCTGTCGCCGCAGACGTTTAGCATGCAGTCTCCAGGTTCATCTCCTCAGCCGGGGTCATCTTCCGGTGGAGGCTACGGTTCGCAGCCCCCGGGTTCATCGCCGCAGGGGTATGGCTCACAGCCGCCTGGTTCTTCCCCTCAAGGCTACGGCTCACAGCCACCAGGATCATCGCCGCAAGGCTATGGTTCGCAGCCGCCGGGCTCGTCACCGCAGGGGTATGGCTCCCAGCCCCCGGGTTCATCGCCTCAAGGCTATGGGTCAGGCATGCCCTCAGAGGAAGATCCGACCGCTGGCGAAAACGCTGAGATGCAGGGGGGAGGCTATGGCTCTCAACCCCCGGGGGGATCCCCGCAGGGCTACGGCTCGCAGCCGCCAGGATCCTCACCTCAAGGCTATGGCTCACAGCCACCTGGTTCATCGCCGCAGGGGTATGGCTCGCAGCCGCCGGGCTCGTCGCCGCAAGGCTACGGTTCGCAGCCTCCAGGATCCTCCCCGCAGGGCTATGGCTCCCAGCCACCGGGATCGAGCCCCCAGGGATATGGTTCATCGCCTCAAGGCTATGGGTCAGGCATGTCGTCAGAGGAAGATCCAACTGCTGGCGAGACTGCTGAGATGGAGGGGGAGCCTCAGGAGCCAAGTGGATCTGATGGTGCATCGGTATCGCCGGGTGACTATCCACTGGCACAGCAGACGGTGCTGAATGGCACGCTCTCACTCCTGCTGCCGGGCGGCTTTGAGCCGATGAGTCAGCAGATGTTGCAGACGAAGTATCCAGGGGCGAATCGCCCCACGCTCGTCTATAGCAACAGCAGCGGCTCGATCAACATCGCGATTAACCACACCCAAAACGCCGTGCAGCCAAACCAGCTGAAGGAGCTCCATCAAGCACTCGACCAGGCCACTCGCGGCCAGGTGCCAGATGGCAACTGGCGGTTTAGTGGCTTTCAGACCTATGCGGGTCGGGAATGGGTGCAGCTGGAGTTTCTCTCCGATGCGGCTGATACCAAGATTGAAAACGTGATGGTGGCCACGTCCGTCGACGGGCGGATGCTGGTTGTCTCATTCAACGTCACGCAGGAGCTTGCCGGCGAGTGGCTCTCGGTGGGCAAAGAGATCATCAAGTCGATCAAGGCGAACGACTGAGGTCTGCAGAATCACTGCTTGTTGCCTGATATGCCAGTCCACCTGATGCTTTGGGGGACGGCGGACGCCGCAGAAAGGTCCTTTCCCAAACAGGCCTTGCGGTGAGGGGCTCGCCAACTAGGATGCAAATCCCCGCGGGGCTGCTTGTGGCCCCCATTGAGAGCGGATGTCGAAGGGATGGTGTGCCGGGCGTTGTTGGCGTTTTGAGGGTTGTTCTCAGACGCAGCTGGCCTTGCTTCCCTGAGTCGCGGCTCTCACCTGCCCACGTCCCCTGCGCCTACCCCGCCCGGTGTGGCTCCTGCTGACTTGTTTTGGCTGCATGTGCCAGACGAGTCTGCGTTGGCTGCAGATCGCTGTCTCTCAAGGAATCTTTGTGTCTGGAAACTCCCCGGTCTCTGCCCGTTTCGCTGCGTTTGGATCTGTTCTCTTTCGCCTGTTTGACCTCCGTTCGAGCCTGAGCGGCTCGCCGCGAGCAGACATCCTCTCGGGGCTGACGGTGGCGTTGGCCCTCGTGCCGGAGGCGGTGGCGTTTGCCTTCCTTGCAGGTGTGCCGCCGCTGGTGGGGCTCTACGCCGCATTTGTGATGTGTCTGCTGACTGCGGTGTTCGGCGGTCGGCCCGGCATGATTTCCGGGGCAACTGGCGCTATGGGTGTGGTGGTGGTTTCCTTAGTGGCAGACCACGGCATCGGCTACCTGTTTCCAGCAGTCGTGCTCTGCGGAGTTTTGCAGGTGACGGTTGGCCTGCTGCGGCTCGGCAAGCTGATTCGCATCGTGCCACATCCGGTGATGCTGGGGTTTGTCAACGGCCTGGCCGTGGTGATCCTGCTCGCTCAGATCGGCAGTTTTCAGACGCTGTCGGCGTCTGGGCAGATGGAGTTTCTCAGCGGGCAGCGGCTCTGGCTGATGCTCGGCCTTGTCGGGCTGACGATGGCGATCATCGCCCTGTTGCCTCGGCTGACGAAGGCGGTGCCCTCCTCGCTCGCGGCCATCCTGGCCGTGACCGCCTGTGCGGTGGTGTTGAACGCAGGTAGCAGCAAGGAGGGAGAGAAAGGGCTCGCCGCACCGCGGACGGTCCTAACGGTTGGCGACATGCTGATCGACCGAACACGAGCGGCAGCAGTGACTGCCGCCCAGCACGAAAAGCAGGCCGATTCGCTCGCGTCTGCCACGGCCTTGCTGCCAGAGGGGTTTGTGGCAGTGCATGGGCATGAGGAAACGCTGCCAGCGCTGACGGAAGCGGAAATCGCGTCCGCCCGCGACTCAGTCGATCTGGACACGGTCGGCATCGCCGGTGGACTGCCACGCCCGGCCTGGTGGGACTACCAGATGCCGCCAGCGACGCTCGCAACGCTCTGGATCATTCTGCCCTACTCGCTGATCCTCGCAGGCGTGGGGCTGATTGAGTCGCTGATGACGCTCACGCTGGTGGACGAACTGACTGAAACCCGCGGGCAGGCGAATCGCGAGTGTGTCGGTCAGGGAGTCGCGAACATGGTCTGCGGGCTCTTCGGCGGCATGGGAGGCTGTGCCATGATCGGGCAGTCTCTGATCAACGTGAAGTCGGGGGGCCGCGGCCGGCTCTCAGGGATCACCGCAGCGGTGATGCTGCTGCTGTTCATCCTGTTCTTCGCCAAGTCGATCGAGGCGATCCCGATGGCCGCCCTCGTTGGTGTGATGTTTATGGTGGTGATCGGCACGTTTGAGTGGTCGACCCTGCAGACATGGCGGCGGATTCCGCTCGCGGAGGTGCTCGTGATGCTCGTCGTCGCGAGCTACACCGTGTTGATGCATGACCTCGCCACCGCCGTGATCCTCGGCGTGGCGATGTCGGCGGTGGTGTTTGCCTGGAACAAGAGCAAACACCTTGTGTCTGATATCTCGAGCAACGAGTTTGGCAGTAAGATCTATCAGCTCCACGGCGTGCTCTTCTTTGGAAGCACGAGCCGCTTTCGCGAACTCTTCACGCCGCAGGACGACCCAGATGATGTGGTGATCGACTTCTACTTCAGTCGGGTCTACGACCAGTCAGGACTCGAGGCGATCAACGCCCTCGCCGAGCGGTACGAGCGGCTTGGAAAACGTCTCCATCTTCGTCACCTCAGCGATGACTGCCGGCGTTTGCTGGATCGAGCAGGCGATCTCGTCGAGGTGAACATCAGCGAAGACCCGCACTACCATGTGCTCACCGAGCGGAGCGGGCGGGTGACCACTACCGCAGCCGCTGGTGTCGATCTCACGGTGTAAAGAGGTGATCGTCAGGCTGACGGGATCACTCAGCGGGAAGCACGAGTGCCACCGGCATCGAGTTGCCGAACGTGTCGAAGTCGTGGAAGGTCCAGACGACCTGTTTGGCCGGAGTGACCTCGATGATCTGTGGGTTGTCAGGCCCAGCGTGGCAGTTCACCAGCCGGGTGTTGCCGTTCGGGAGCCTCTCGACCTGAGTGACCCAGGCGAGGGTGATGCCGTCGAGGTCGTTCTGCTCCAGCTTCCAGACAATCTCTTTCTCAGGCGTCACTTCGATCACGGAGTGGCCGTTGCCGGTGCCGATCAGCGTGTTGCCGTTTGGCAGCCGGACCGCTGAGTAGAGCTGGTTGCCAAACGCCTCGGGGCCATGCCCGCCGGCCCGTTCACGGCCGAACAGCGGCACCGCGTATTCCCAGATCACGCTCCCCTTGGCGTCGTATTCGCGGACCACGCCGTCTCGCTCATGGGCCACCAGATAGGAGCCAGACGACGTCTTGCGGGCATTGCGTGTGTCGGAATGCGTGGAGGGCTGCTCCACGGTGAGTGGGATCCCATTCTGGATTTTTCCGTCGCGATCAACTTCGATGATACGAGCTGGCCCGCTCTCAACGATCATCGTGCGGCCGTTCGGAAGACGCTGGAAAGCGTGGACCTCAACGGGACGGTTCTCATTGCCGTTGGTCTTGGCGTCGTACTCCCAGACGACATTGCGGTTGGCGTCGACCTCCACGATGTGGGTCCAGCTGTCCTGGTAGAGCATGTGCCCGTTGGGAAGCAGGTGCAGGTCGTGGATCGGACCGACCGGCAGCTTCCAAGCAACGCTGCCGTCGGCGGTGATCTCAGCAAGCGTGCGGGTGGAGTCGTCGCCCGCGATCACCCGGTGGGGTGTGCCGGTCTGCTCGGCAGCAACGAGTTGCTCTGCGGCAGCCGCCAAGAAGCTGCTGAAGACAAGCGAAAGAGCAACGGCACGGCGACGAGGCAGGGTGGGCATGAAACGCTCCGGGTCATCAGGCAGAGAGAAAAACAACGGCAGTAACCTACGCGAGCAGGAGGCAGTCGGCAAAACGTCTGCTCCGCGGACGAAGAGGGGCACCTACGAAAGGAGATCGTGGACGACGTCGCCGTGCACGTCGGTGAGCCGGAAGTCACGCCCCTGGAAGCGATGGGTCAGCTTGGTGTGGTCAAAGCCGAGCTGGTGCAGGATCGTGGCCTGAAGGTCGTGCACGTGGACGCCACCTTCGGCGACCTGGAAGCCGAGGTCGTCACTCGCGCCATGGGTGTAGCCGCCCTTGACGCCGCCCCCCGCCATCCAGATCGAGTAGCAGTCGGGGTAGTGGTCGCGGCCGAGGATCCCGCCGCCAGCGGTGCGACCTTCACGAAACGGCGTGCGGCCGAACTCGCCAGTGCAGAGAATCAGCGTCTCGTCGAGCAGACCACGCTGCTCGAGGTCTTCGATCAACGCGGCTGCCGGCTTGTCAAAGGTGGCCGCCTTGTTGGTGAGCCCGTCGCGAATGTCTTCCTGCGGCCCCGTGCCGTGGAAATCCCAGCCCCAGTCGAAGAGGTGCACAAAGCGAACGCCTTCCTCAACGAGACGGCGGGCGAGCAGGCAGTTGTTGGCCAGACTGGTCTCGCCTGGCCTCGCGCCGTATGCCTCCAAGGTCTCCGCCGATTCTTTGCTGATATCCATCACCTCGGGAACGCTCGCCTGCATGCGGTAGGCCAGCTCGTACTGAGCGATGCGGGTCAGCGTCTCCGGATCACCGAGG
>JADHNY010000039.1 GCA_016779265.1 Pirellulales bacterium
ACGAGACCACTGTCGACAGGCTTCATGCAACTCTGCCTTCGTCAGCAGACCCGTTGCCCGTGGTTGAGCCAGCGATCGTCCTCGGCCTGGCGGATGCCGACCTGTTTAAGGAGGGTCTCAACGATCTCTTCGAACTCGCTGACAAGCTCGTCAACGTGATCCGCGAGAAGGACCCTTCATCGATCCCAGAGGGCTACCGCATCCCCGAACCGGTTGAGACTTCTGTCGACGGTGGCACGGTATGGAGCTTCCCGCTCCCACAGTCGGGCATCGCAGATGCGATCGCGCCTGCGGTCGGCCTTGGGAAAGATGTGGCAGTCTTCTCCCTGGTGCCTGGTCAGGCGGGGCGTCTGCTGACCGCGACGGACCTTGAGACTGGCAGCACACTCAACGGCTTTGACGCCGCACTCGGAACTGCCGCAGCAGCCGATGTGCCCGCGATGATCGATGTCCTTGAGTCCTATCTGGTTTACGGAAGTCGCTACGCCGCCGTGCAGCAGCGCGAAGGGATGGTGGGTGCGGATGTCGAGCTGTCAGCCGATGACGAGAGCCCGATGATCGCTCCGTTCTTTGAGCAGTTCCAGGTGGTGCTCGAGGCCTGTCGCTGCCTGAAGGCTGGCGTAGCCACGCAGACGATCGAGTCTGGTGTGACCGTCACACGCTGGCAGAACCTGATTGAAGACATGCCCGCCCAGTAGCGAGCACGCTCCCTCAGGTGCGGGCCACACGCCCGCGGAGAAAGCAGTCGTCGCCGAGGCTCTCGATCGACTCGATCGAGAGCCTCGGTGCGTTTTTCATGCTCACGATGCCCCGGCCTGCCACGGCGGCGGCCGCTGCCTGGCCACCGATGATCTTCGGTGCCACGAAAGCATGGACCTCGTCCACCAGATCCGCATCAAAGAGACTGCCCAGGAGCGTTGGTCCGCCTTCGACGAGGAGATTCGTAAGCTGTCGTCGGCCGAGTTCCGCGAGCAACTCCGCCAGCCGGTCACTCGCCTCGCAGGCCATCGACTGCCAGACGTCACAGCCTGCCGCTCGCAGCTGCTCAATCGTCACGACATCCGCAGCGGGTCCGACCGCCACGAGCGTCGGAAACTCACCTGCTGTTGCCACCAGACGACTGCTCAGCGGCAGTCTCGCCTGGGAGTCGAGCACAACACGCAGCGGCACCCGCAGTCCTGGCGGCCGAGCGGTGAGCAGCGGATCGTCGGCCACCGCCGTGCCAATGCCGACGGCGATTGCGTCAACACGCCCCCGGAGGGTGTGCACCACGCGTCGCGATGCCTCACCAGAAATCCAGCGACTCTCACCGGTGGCGGTGGCAACATGCCCGTCAAGGCTCATCGCCCACTTTCCGATCACCCACGGCCGCTGCTGAACTGTCAGCATGGCAAACGGGGCGATCAGTTTCTTCGCTTCGTCTTCCGCGACACCCTCGACGACCTCGACGCCAGCAGTACGCAGCCTGGCAACACCGCGGCCCGACGCATGGGGAGCAGGATCTCCCGCAGCGATTACCACACGGCGGATCCCTGCCGCCAGCACCGCCTCGGTGCAGGGAGGCGTCTTACCCTGATGACAGCAGGGCTCCAGCGTGACCACCAGGGTCTCACCACGCGCCGCCTCGCCAGCTGCCGCCAGTGCGGCCACTTCTGCATGGGGACCGCCGAAGCGGGCATGCCAGCCTTCACCGAGCGTCGCACCTGATGAGCTGAGCACCACTGCCCCGACCATCGGGTTGGGCTCTACCAGCCCCTCACCCCGCCTGGCGAGATCAAGGGCTCGCTCCATCGCAGCGACTTCGGCAGCCGTGGCGGTCATGAACCGGGTGTCCAGAGTTTCTTTTCACCGTCGCCTCCCGAGGAGGCCGCATCACCACCGGGTGTCCAGAGCCCTGACGACGCCTGCTGGGCTGCTGGAGCTGCCCGCTCGCCCATGGCTGCCGTGGAAGACATCCCTCCTGCGGCCTGCGCCGCAGCCATGGCGGAGAGATCGATTCCCGCCTCCGCAAACACCGATGCGACTGCCTGCAGCACCCGCTGATCTTGGGGACCGCGACGGATCCGGTCGAGCATTCGCTGCATGCGAGCCTGATCTCCCCGCTGCAACGCAAGGCGAAGCTCTGCAACATCGAGCATCGCCTCGCTGGCGCCAAGTTTGGCGGCAATCTTCCGCAGTCGTGCGAGGATGTCCAGCTTCTGCTGCGTCGTCTCGCTCCGCTCCTCAAGAAAGCTCAGCGCCCGCCATTCATCGGTCGGCTCAGCTCCCGATTCAGGCTTCTCGGCCCGAGACAGCATCTCCTCGGCAGCTCGCATCGCGGCACACTCAAACCCAGAGGCCATCGCCATTTCCAGCAGCAGCCGGAGCTGCTCCAGCGAGAGCGTCGAAAGTGTTACCCGGTGCCACCGCATCGGAGGCAGTTCCTCAACCGGTGTCGCTGATTCCAGTGGAGACTCAGCAGCGAGTCCCAGGTCTTCGCGAACCTTGGCCCAGGCGTCTGATGCCACCTGTTGGCTAGTCGTGACCGCACCTTCGCGAATCATGGCCTCCACACGCCGACGTCCGTCGGCATCCCCAACCGCTTCACGCGGCGTTTTGCCGAGAAGCTCCGGCAGGGGCGTGCCTGGCCACTCGGCAACAAACCGATTCCAGACAGCCGCCTGCTGCTGCGCCATCGCTTTATCAAACGCGGTCGCATCCTGGGCCTGCTCGGCGGTGATCGACGACGGCGTGAAGGGCCGATACTGGGCCGAGAGCAGCCAGTTCGTTGGGGTCACCACCGACGTCGCGGTCTCTTCGCCGAGGGTGCCGGGCAGCAGGGATTCAACCGCCTCACGGGCAGTTGCCATATCGGGCCCAAAGCCCTGCAGCACGGCCTGGGCGTCTCGATCGGTCTGTTTCCCGAAGATCAGCAGCGACGCCAAGAGCAGAGCCGGCCGCTGTTCGGTGACAGCAGCGTCGTACACCCGCCACACCGACCGCGGTGGCACCGCGTTGCGGCTGACCCAGTTGGATCGATCGAACGGCACCGATTCAAAACGCCCATCATGCCGGAGACCGTCTTCAACCAGATCGAGGTCGATTGGCTTCCCTTCGGCATCTGCGGCAGGGATCGCCATCATCGCCTGTGACAGCGGAATCGTCGGTGACCGTTCAGGATTCGCCTCCTGTTCGAGCACCAACCCGCGACCCGTCGCTTCGATCGCATCATCGTCGCTCTGCCCAGGCAGCCCTGCGACCTTGGCCCAGGCTTCTGCTGCCTCAAACGGCAGGGCCAGCTTTTCGCAGAGGATAGCAATGTTGGTAAACAGTTCCTCGCACTCACCAGCCACGCCCTTGAGCGTGCGGAAGGTCTTCAGAGCCTTGGTGAGCCGCCACTCCATGGCATGGGTCATCGCAGTCTGAAACTCAAATCGCCACGGAGAATCAGCCACCGTCGGCTTCAGCGATGGACGAGCACGCAGGGCCGCCGGCACCCCAGCACTGCCGATCATGCTGGCAAGAGCCTGGCGATCTTCCTCACTCCCGAGCCCACGTTCGTCTGCCCACTCCAGCAGTCCCTGAGCCATCCCGACTTGCCCCGCCTGAGCGGCGGCCTGCATCAGCGTGAACGCGATTCGCGTCAGTTCCTCTTTGGAGCCACTTTCTGCGGTCAGGCCTTCCCGGGCGGCGTCGAAGGCCGCGGCAGCCTCTGGCAGGTTGCCAGACAGGGCCGAGCAGATCGCCGACTGGGCCAGCGCCAAAGAATTCTCCGGAAATGCCGCCAGAAATGCCTTGTTCGTGGCTTCGGCTTCATCGAACTTGCGAGCAGAGAGCTGCAACTTGGTCTTCGCCGCCAGCACGCAGGCACGCCCGGGATGGGTCGCATCAAGTCGGTTCGCCTTTTCTAACGCTGCGGAAATCTGCTCTCCCTCAATCAGCTTGTCGAGCTGCTCGAGTTCGGCGACGAGGTCTGAACAGCAAAACTTGATCTTCTTGTCTTTGCCGCCGGGGCAGGCTGCGTACGGATCGATGGCCATAGCGTGTGGGTCTCCTTGGAGACCGAATGTACCAGAGCCAGACCTCTCAGAAAGCGGCCAGAGTTGTGGGTCGGATGGGGCTCCTGCATACTTTCTGGTGCGCATGGACAGGCGGCCAGCGCGACGCTGCTGACTCGGAGTGGCTGCGTTTCGCCCTTTACACTCCGCCTTCTCCTGTTTCATGTGGCAGTGGCCGACTTCTCATGCGGCAACCCCATATCCTTGTCGTTGATTCCAACGGGGCGAGCGGGCTCGGCTACGACCGGTATCTCGCTCGCCTGCAGCCAATGAAGGTGCGGGTTGAACAATCACTCGACCAGGCCGCGGCGAGTCTCCGTCGTGATTCGTGGGACTTGGGAGTTGTCACGGTCCGGGAACCAGGCTCCGCGGAGCAGGTCTTCAGGACACTCCAACAGGCCGATCCTCAACTGCCGATGGTGGTGGTCGATGCCCAGCCTTCGGTGGAGCATGCCCGCGGATGCCTGCAAGCGGGTGCTGGTGATTACCTCGACATCGCACACGTTGAGACCGATCTCGAAGACTCTCTCGTCCGTCTGCTGGCCATCTCGCGGCGTGTCGCGGCGGAAGCCGTGCTGCGGCGAGTGGTTGAACGTGCGTATTCCTTTGATGAGTTTCTTGGAGAGAGCCCACCGATGCAGGCTGTCTACTCCACAATCGATCGAGTCGCCAGCAGCAACGTGGACGTGCTTGTGACTGGTGAAACCGGCACAGGTAAAGAACTTGTAGCACGCTCACTGCACCGTCGCAGTCGTCGCGAGAGCCAGCCGTTTGTGCCGATCGACTGCGGAGCAATCCCGGAGGCTCTGCTGGAGAGCGAACTCTTTGGCCACGAACGAGGAGCCTTCACCGGTGCCGATGCCCGCCGCATCGGACTGATGGAGCTCGCGGACGGTGGCACGCTGTTTCTGGATGAGGTGGCCGAACTGCCGCTTGCCCTGCAGGCGAAGCTGCTGCGGGTCCTCCAAGAACGCCGCGTCCGTCGGGTTGGTGGCCGTCAGGAGATTGCCGTCGACGTACGGATCGTGGCGGCCACGTCCCGGTCGATCGATCAGATGATGGCCAAGGGAGACTTTCGTCGCGACCTCTTCTATCGCATCAATGTCGTCCGCATCGACATGCCACCGCTCCGCACTCGCGGCGACGACATCGGTCTCCTTGCAGAGGCCTTCTCCAATCGGGCCAGCCAGGAGATGGGGCGGACGATAGGCGGACTGTCCCCAGACATTTATCAGGTGCTCAAGAACTACCACTGGCCTGGCAATGTGCGGGAACTCAACAACGTTATCCGTCGAGCGATCGCCATGACTCGCGGTGGCGTGCTCGGTCTCGACGACCTTCCCGATGAACTCATCTCAGCTTCCGGCCGGTCTGCCAGTGGTGACACCGATGCCGTGGGCTTCTTTGCCGAGCGGGCAGCCCACGCCGCCCGCTTTGAACGCCAGTACCTGACCGACCTACTCTCACGCCATCTCGGTGACGTCTCCGCTGCCGCTCGTGAAGCTCGCGTTCCGCGAGGCACGCTCTACCGGCTGATGAAAGGGCACACCCTCGACGCCAACAGCTTCCGCCGCGACGCCTAAGGCCGCGCCTCACGAGCGTGACAGTGTCACACGGGTGTGACAGCCTGGGCCCCCTCAGCGGCTTTTGCCGTTCTCCGCGGCGGCAGTCACCGATTCATCCGAGAGACGTTCCGAATCGTTTCCACAGCCATCGCATCCGCGCCACGCTGCCGTGACACACCACAGACCCGAGCTGATTTTCGGCGGCGGCTTTTTCTGCAAAGCCCTCTGGCATTTGATGCGGTTTCTTGCGTCATTTCGCCCACTTCTCCGGTGGGCGGCGAGTTTTGAGCACCGCAGAGAAAACTTCGGCACGCAATGTGCGAAGATGTGGGTATCGGCGGAACCGAGTCTGACCACACGCGAGTCCCCCTCAGGAGTATCTCCATGAAAAAAATCGAAGCCATCATCCGTCACTTCAAGCTCGAGGAAGTGAAAGATGCCCTCAACGCCCAGGGAATCAAGGGCATGACCGTCACCGAGGTCCGTGGCTTCGGCCGTCAGCGTGGACATACCGAGACCTATCGGGGTGCCGAGTATTCCGTCGACTTTCTCCCCAAGGTGAAAGTTGAGGTTGTCGTCGGTGACGACGAGGCTCAGGCGGTGATTGGCAAGATCATGTCTACAGCACGGACGGGCCAGGTTGGCGACGGCAAGATCTTCGTGACCGATCTCGCCGAAGTGGTCCGGATTCGCACCGGCGAGACGGCAGCGAGCGCGATCTAAGCCTCGCCACACAGGCTGCACACGGACGGGGGGCCACTCGGCCCCCCGTTTTTTATTGCAACCCGTTTTATTGCAGCCCGGCCGGCCCGCCCCCTGTTGACGCTCAGATCAGACGACTGAGAATCGAGTGGGTCGATGGCCCACAATCCTTCCGTCTCGCCCTCCAAGGATCTATGCATGAGCAGCCCCGCCTTCCGCACTGAAACCGACAGCATGGGAGCCATTGAGGTTCCAGTGGACTGCTACTGGGGTGCCCAGACCGAGCGATCACGAGGCAACTTTAAGATCGGAGTCGAACGCTATCAGTGGGGCCGTTCGATCATTCGTGCACTCGGCATCCTGAAGAAGGCCGCAGCCATTGCCAACGGAAGCCTTGGCCAGTTGCCGGAGGAGACCGTCGCCCTGATCACTCAGGCCGCCGATGAAGTGATTGCCGGCACACTCGACGAGCACTTCCCCCTGGTCGTGTTTCAAACTGGCAGCGGCACGCAGTCAAACATGAATGCCAACGAAGTGATCTCCAATCGCGGGATTGAGATCGCTGGAGGTGAGATGGGCTCGAAGAGTCCGGTCCACCCAAACGACCATGTCAACCGTGGCCAGTCGTCAAACGACACCTTCCCGACCGCGATGCACATTGCTGCCGTCGAGCGGATCGATGGTCGACTCCTGCCAGCCGTTCGTGAACTTCGTGACCTCTTTGCGAGCCTTGAAGCCACCTACGCCGACGTGGTCAAGATTGGCCGCACCCACCTGCAGGACGCCACGCCGATCACCCTCGGCCAGGAAATCTCTGGCTGGCGAGCACAGCTCGACGAGCGGATTGAAGTTATCGAGCGATCGCTAACCGGGCTCTACGAGCTGGCCATCGGTGGCACGGCTGTCGGGACTGGCCTCAACGCACATCCAGAGTTTGGCGACCGCGCTGCTGCGGAGATTGCGAAGGAAACAGGGCACCCATTTGTATCTGCTACCAACAAGTTTGCAGCGCTCTCCGCGCATGACGCCATGGTCGACGCCAGCGCTGCCTTGCGGACTCTCGCCGGCGCCCTGCTGAAGATCGCCAATGATGTTCGCTGGCTGGCAAGCGGACCACGGTGCGGGATCGCTGAGATCACGATCCCCGAAAATGAGCCGGGCAGTTCGATCATGCCAGGCAAGGTCAATCCAACGCAGTGCGAAGCGATGACGATGGTCTGCGTTCAGGTGTTTGGCAACGACGCTGCAGTCGCCTTTGCCGGCAGTCAGGGCAACTTCCAGCTGAACGTGTACAAGCCCGTCATGGTCCACAACGTGCTGGAGAGTGCCGAACTCCTCGCCGACGCGTGTGATTCCTTCCGGCTGCATTGCGGGGTGGGCATCGCTCCGAACATGCCACGAATCGAGCACAACCTCAACGACTCGCTGATGCTAGTCACCGCCCTCAACACCCATATCGGCTACGAGAACGCAGCCAAGATTGCCAAGAAGGCCCACATCGAAGGCACCACGCTGAAGGAGGCTGCCGTGGCCACTGGGCTGGTCTCAGCGGAAGACTACGATCGCTGGGTCGTGCCTGTGGAGATGACCAAGCCGCTCGCCGGATAGCTGAGGCTAGCGGACCGTGCTGTCTGCAGGTGCTTGGACTGTCGCCGGCGTTTCGGCGACTGCCGGTGCCAGGGCGATCGCCAGCCAGCCGTCAGTGACAACGGCCTGGCTGACGGTGAGATCTTGCAGACGAGGATCGCTTGCGAGCTTCTCTGGGAGCAGTGGGATCGGACGCTCCTTGGGAAAGATCTTGCCGAATACCGTCCGCAGACCGATCTCAAACCGGCCCCTGTGCCCTTCGCCGCCAATCCGCACAGGACCTTCCCGCTCAAGCACCACCTGCGGGTCTTGAGCCACAAGCCGGTAGCTGACCCCCGCCTCAACGTCATACCAGTCGCGGCGACCACTCTCGATGGAGTCGATTCGCACGGTGACATGCACGAGCCCATCACGGCATTCCACCTGGATCGGCTCATACTCCTCAAATCCGATCACAACACCGCTCGGCAGATCATCAGGCAGCGTAACCTCCATCCCCAGACGCTCTCCGATGTGGAGATAGAGTTCGTCGAGGGGAAATACGCGGCCGGCAATCTCAAGCTGGTGGAAGGCATTGTTAAGACACGTGTCGTGAACCTGCACGCTCAGCTCTGCTGAACTCGGCACACGCGGCCTCGGTGTGTGGCCCGCGAGCTGCCCATCACCCGCCAGCCGCAGCCGGACCGTCGCCATCTCTTCGGTGGTCTGCATTGCCATGGCCACCGGATCCAGTCCGAGCCCAACGAGAGGCTGCCAGAGCTTCTCGGTGACGCGTTGCTCCAAGTCCGCCAGTTGCGGCTCTGTCTGGGCGTCGGTATCGCGACAGGCCTGCTGAATCACCTTGCGGGCCGCTTCACGGTTGGCCTCAGGCAGAGCAGACTCCTGCTGGTTGCGGGCGATTGAGCGGACCAGCGAGCCCATCAGCGGGATGTTGTCGAAGCTCGTCTGCATTCCAGACACCTTCGAACGATTCGATGCCACCGCTCGAGCATCCCCTACGAGCAGGCCTTCACTACCGAGTTTGACCGGCTTCCGCACGGTAAACCGGCTGGTTGAGTTGCTGTTGAGTGAAACCGGGCCTGCATCGGTGACCGTCCGGGAAAAGACATCACCCTGGACCTCAATGTCGAGGCGGACATCGTGAGGGTCGGGCACGAACACAATCCGCGTCGTCGTCTTCACTACGCGGTTACCCCGTACATCTCGGCCGAGAATCGTCTCCGCCACAGGCCCCCGCTCGATGGCAGGATCGGGCATCAGCCGATCGGCAAAGGCAGTCGTTGCAGCAATTCGCACGTTCGGAGCGAGGTAGTGGTCATGAAATGCCTGAGCGAGCTTGTCCATACCGGCGACGTTACGGACCGCCAGTTGCTCCATCATCAGCCGCGTGTCGTTTGCGTTGGTGATCGTCGGAACAGCCTCAAACCGTTCGACCTGAGCCAGGAAGACGCGGAGATCGTCTTCAGCTCCGCCCGCGTCAGTTGAATCAACCGGGCCTTCACGACCGCCGCAGCAGATATCGGCAGCGGCATCCCACAGGGCGAGCCGTCGCGCCATCGCCAATGCTGCCCGCCGCGTGTGTGCGGCCCGCGTGAGATCATGATCTTCATCTGCTGACTGCATGCCGTAGACCGCGAGTTCGGCAAGGGCATCGATCGCAGTACGAGTTGCCGGATCTGCCGGCCCACCAGTCATCACTGCCGCCTGAATCCCTGTCAGCAGTGCTGCGGTCCACTCCTCACGCCCTTCGGCGGCGTGGTCAACGAGCTGCTCCCTCAGGCTCACTGGATCGACCCAGGCCTCCATCGTTGGCGACTGCTCTGGCGGCTGCACCGTGGCGAAGGCAGCCGCGGTCTCCTCAGCGGTCGTCCCGGACTGACGGAGCCGGTCACGCACCCAGTCACGGAGGGCTCCAGGACGCGGAGCCTCGGGCCGCAGATTCATCCATGCCCCGCGATCACGATCGGCTGGTGGCACCTCTGACCAGTTGCGATCCTCGACTTCGACTGCAACCCGCGACACACGTCGAGCAGGGAGCGGCGCGTCAGCAGTTCGTCCGCGTGCGTTGGCTGGTTCCTGGGCATTCACCAGCAGGATCGTTGCCCCACTCATCGCCGAGTCGTCGGTCGTGACCGCGAGTTTCAATGGTGATCGAGACTCTGCGTGGCGACTGGTCGTCTGCTTCAGATGGCCTTCGCTGTGAGGCTGCGACGCTTCTGAAGGACGCGGCGGCTCATCGACTAAGTCAACGTTCGGCAGCCCAAAATAGGGCTGTGGCTGTGCCGCTCCCTCCGACGAGATGAGCACCGCTGCAGACGCCAGCAGGCCGGCGGCAAACGAGACGACGAAAACGCTTCTTGCCTTTGTTGCAGCCATGCAGATCCGCCAGAGAGACGCCACCGTCCGAACAATACCGTGGTGATGGATCGTCTTGATGCATGGCGAAAATCGATCGACGGAATCACTGGCCGTCAGGGTTTTCCCGACCGCGAGAAGACAGGCAAAAGAGCGGAAGTTTGCCGCCTAACGTCGCCCGTTTTGCTCGCTATTTAGGTGGTAGATCGGCGACGACCTCAGGAGCTCAGCAGCCCTTGCCGTGGCTGCTCAATGACCGCCGTCCAGGCGTCAACGAGCATGCCGAGGTTTGCATTTCGATCGACGGCTTCGATCGCCTCCAGGGTGTGATGCAGATGCCGATCGGCCTGAGCTGCAGTGCCACCGGCAGCCAGCCATGAGGCAACCGCACCGGCCAGAACTCGGTCGCTCGACTCGATCCCTGTCGCTGCCAGACGCAGCCCGGCTCGAAAGAACTCGATCGCCAGTTCAAAGCTCAGTTTGAGGCGTGGGCGGCGGCGAGCCGCCTCCTTTCCTGCAGCTTCCATGATGGCCATGACCTCGCGACCAGCCTCCACTCCCCGAAACGGTCGCGCCGCGAGGAGTCCGAAGAGCGTGCGGCGAAACGTGACCACGTCTGCATCAACCAAGAGCCGAGCTCGGGCGAGGCTTCCGGCAGAAGCGGCGGCAGCCTGCTGGCGGCTCTCAGGGTCGCCAAGCCCCTCGGCTGTCAGCACCTGCTCAACAACGTTGCGCGGAAGCCCGCCGAAGCGAATCACCTTGCAGCGGGAACGAATGGTGGGCAGCTGCCGCTCGAGGGCAGTGCCCACCAGGATCAGCACGGAAGCATCCGGAGGCTCTTCGAGCGTCTTCAGCAGACAGTTGGCACCTTCCTCCGAGATCGCGTCTGCATCGAGAATGATCGCGACCTTTCGTTGCCCGATCGCAGGACGGAGCAGGATCCGCCAGCAGAGCCCCTCACGCATCCGGTGCTCAGGACTGCCAATAAAGGCATCCAGTGGAATCGTGGCCCGTTCCTCAGGTTTAGCGACCACGTCAATATCGGGATGACTCTCTGCATCAGCCTGTACGCACGACCGGCAGCGGCCGCAGGCAGTGAAGTTGTCGCCCTGCGATTCGCACGTCAGCACACGAGCGAGTCGGCGTGCAAATGTCGACTTACCAACCCCTTCCTCACCGATGAACAGGTAGGCTCCGGCAACCCGCCCACGGGAAGCGGCACGGGCCATGCCTGCCACAATCTCGTCATGCCCTTCGATGCCTTCCCAGGCCATCGCTACCACTCCTGATCGGGTGACGCCGTACGGCCAGCAGCCGCAGGCAGGTCTGTAAAGGCCTCTCGCACCACCTGCTGTAATCGCTCGGCCACCTGAGCCTGCGATACGGTCGCATCAACTCGACAGACCCGTGCGGGATTTGCGGTCGCCTCAGCCTGATAGCCATCGCGAAGCAGCTGGCGAAAGGCATCCCCTCGGCTCTCAAGGCGATCGAGTTCACGCTGCATCCGCTGAGCCGCCGTGGCAAGGTCGATGTCGAGCCAGAGCACCAGATCGGGCTCAAGCCCTCCAGTCGCAGTTTCGCCGATGCGCCAGACCTTCTCAGCCCCGAGCCCTCCGGCACGCCCCTGGTAGACCACGTTGGAGAGAAGAAAACGATCACTCACAACCCACGCTCCACGGGCCAACGCCGGCCGGATCACCTCCTCGACAAGTTGAGCTCGCGCGGCCATGTAGAGAAACATCTCTGCTGTCGCAGCAAGCGGGATCTCCTGGCGATGCAGCAGAATGTTGCGCACAGCATCGCCCGCAGCGGTCGCCCCCGGATCACGGCAGGTCACCACGTCTACACCAAGGCTACGCAGCCAATCGGCCAGCCGCACGAGCTGTGACGACTTCCCTGAGCCATCAATACCTTCGAGCGTGAGGAACCTGGCAAGCACGGGGCGTGGGCCTCCAAGGAAGAGCGTGTGAACCCTGAGCCACTAGTCTGACGTCGAGGGGGGCTCGGCTGTGACGATGCCACGAATCCCGAGTGTATCGGCAGGATCGAGTTCGGTGGTCCGCCGCAGCACTGCCTCTGCCATCTCCCTACGGCCCGTCGCCATCAGCGTGTGGGCAAGTCCCTTGGCAGCCTCAAAAAAGACTCGGTTGCCCTCAAGCGTGTAGGGCACCTGACCTGTCACGCCCGCATCGGTAATCGCCCGCAGCACCAGCTCGTACGCACGACCGAAATGGCCTCGTGCAAGCGTGGGATCCTCATCTTCCAGAGCAATCAGCCCCAGCTGCACATGAGCCTCGAGGAAATCGGGACACTCCGAGAGCAGCCAGACGAGCTCGTCACGAGCAATCTCTGACTCACCTGCCGCCAGCATCGCCTCCACTTCTTCCAGGTCGTCGCTGCGTTGTCGACTGCAGCGGGGGTGGGTCAGCTCCCAGAGCGGCATTCCATCTGGCTGGTCACGGCGAGTGAGACCGAGCCGATCGCCACGTGGCTTGGCGGGCGGCCTTCCAGCGGGGCTCGCTGGCTGGCCCCGTGACCGCTTTGCGGCGCCACGTCCCCCCTGGTGACGACGACGCGAACCAGACCGCTTGGAGCGGCCGGGCTTTCGAGCTGGCTGGGAGTGTTCTGCTTCGTGAGGCATGCAATCGGCCTGGCTGGACGCCGGGCACCGCCCGGTAGACTTGCTGGTTTTGGACCCCACACGCCGTTGGAATGCAAGAGGCAGCCGCGATGGCCCGACAACCAAAGCAGGCAACAAACTGCGCCACAGCGTTGCCGGCGGCCGACGACTATACCGTTTCACCGCAGCAACGGAGGACGATCTCCCAGAAGCTGCTGCGTTGGTTTCATCAGCATGGACGCGATCTTCCTTGGAGAGAGAATACCGATCCCTATCGGGTATGGGTGAGTGAGATCATGCTGCAGCAGACACAGGTCGAGCGTGTCTGCGACTACTTCCGGCAGTTTCTCATCGCCTTCCCGACTGTCGAGACGCTCGCTGCAGCGGACGAAGCTGAAGTCCTGGCTGCTTGGCAGGGCCTCGGCTACTACCGTCGCGCTCGCCAGCTCCACGCCTGCGCGAAGATGGTCGTCAGCCATCATGACGGCTGCTTTCCTGAGACCGTTGACAGCCTGACCGCGTTGCCCGGCATCGGTCGTTACACCGCCTCAGCCATCTCCTCAATCGCGTTTGCGCAGACCGAGCCGATCGTGGAAGCCAACTCCCGGCGGGTGATCGCTCGCCTGGTGGGCTTCGACCGTCCGCTCTCAGGCACGGCGGGGGATGCGCCGTTGTGGGAGATTGCTGCGTCGCTGGTGCCTACGCGACAGGCGGGGCGATTTAACCAAGCCCTGATGGATCTCGGCGCGATGGTCTGCCGGCCGGCAGCTCCCTCCTGCCACACCTGTCCGCTCGCCACAGCGTGCGTAGCGTTTCGCGATGGCCTCACCGACCAGCTGCCACGCATGGCAAAGCCTCGGGCGAGTGTGGCGGTCGACGAAGTCGCCCTGGTCGTGGTCCGCCGCAACACACTCCTGCTCGTGCAGCGGGGCGAGGATGAGTGGTGGGCCGGTCTGTGGGACGTGCCCCGAGCAGCCCCACCCCGCGGCTCACTGCTGAGGACGGCACGCCGCGAGGGACGGCTGCTGGGCGAGGTCCGCTACGGAGTGACACACCACCGGATCCGCGCGGACGTCGTTCTGCTCCATGCTGGCAAGGGAAACACGCTCGATCAGCTTGGCATTCCCCTGGCCAGCGAGCCGACAGCTCATCGATGGGTGCCTCTGTCGGGTCTGCCGCGGATCGCGATGCCCTCCCCAGCGCGTCGAATCGTCACTCTGTTCGATCGGGCCGATCACACGTCGTTGGGCTGAGCCACGCACGAGAAACTCCGATATCCGGCTCTGACTTTCTGGCAAAACTTGCTGACGCACACGATCGAGGGGAACCTTTCTGCTACGGGCTGCGTCTGATGAGCAGCCCCGTGCCCGGCTACCTTTTGGCCCCTGGTTCTCTGCCATTCCGTCCACCTCACTGCACCACACTCTCCACTCTCTCTACGGCGCCGCCGAGGAGTTCACCGTTATGCACATGGCCCGATCATTCCTGTCACTG
The DNA here is from genome assembly GCA_016779265.1 of Pirellulales bacterium. Classification (GTDB taxonomy): domain Bacteria; phylum Planctomycetota; class Planctomycetia; order Pirellulales; family UBA1268; genus M30B53. The sequence continues at coordinate 14,361 of JADHNY010000039.1, forward strand.
TCGTCGAGACGCGTTCCAGGCCGTCCTCGTGTGTGCCGATCAGTTGTTGCGACAACGCTGACCGCACTGCTGGTCACCGCCGTCAGCGGAGCACTGACCAACGCAGAACCGATCGGCCGCGACGGTGTGCCTCTGGAGAAGGTGGTGATCTTCACCTCAGGCGTGGGCTACTTCCAGCACGGCGGTGAGGTGGCTGGTGACACCACTGTCCAGCTCGATTTTCAGACCGATGAAATCAACGACCTCCTCAAAAGCATGGTGGTCCAGGACCTCAGCGGAGGTGCGTCAGCGCCCACGGTGAGCTATGCCTCACGAGACCCGATCACCAAGACACTGGGATCGTTCGCTATCGATCTCACCGATGACCCCTCGATGGGCACCCTTCTCGGTCGGCTGCGTGGTGAGCAGGTGGAGCTGCAGGCAGCCAGCCCGGTGACGGGCACGATCCTTGGAGTTGAGACGCGGCTCGTTCCCAGCAGCGACGATCGGCCTCCGGTAGAGAAGGAGTACATCACCGTTCTTGCAGACGATGGCCTGCGAACACTGCCCTTGGAGAGCGTCACGCGAATCAAGCTCGTCGATGCGGAGCTCCAGAAGGAGCTGGAGAAGGCACTCGCCGTGCTGGCGACCGCGCATGACAACGACAAGAAGCAGGTCACCATCCGCTTTCCCGGTGTAGGCACGCGGGACGTCCGAATCGGCTACGTCCAAGAGATGCCACTCTGGAAGACGAGCTATCGCCTCGTGCTCGACGACAATAACCAGGCCTTCCTACAGGGCTGGGCGATTGTCGAGAACACGACCGACCATGATTGGGAGAACGTTGACCTAACACTCGTCAGCGGTCGTCCGATTTCGTTTGTGATGGATCTCTACCAGCCACTCTACGTGCCCCGTCCGGAAGTGCAGCCTGAGGTCTACGCTTCACTGCTGCCGCAGGTCTACGGCCAGGACATGCTCGCTCGCGAACAGGAGTTTCTCGGCCGCAAGGCGACCCAGGAGTTGCTGGCCCGTAGCGGACCACAGGCTGACGCCATGGCCATGGACGGAGCGATGGCGGGAGGTGGCTACGGGGGCAGGGGTGGCATGCCACCACCGGCCGCCCCTGGCATGAGCAGTGGCCTCGCCTTTGGCAGGGGCCGACAGAAGCTCTCAATGAGTGAGGCCGCCGCGGCGACGCAGAGCCTGGCTGATGGGGGTGAGCTTGGTGAACTCTTCCGCTATGCGATCACTGAGCCGGTGACCCTCGCACGCCAGCAGTCGGCCATGCTGCCGATCGTTTCGGGTCCTGCAGAGGTGGAGAAACTTGCCGTCTACGACGAGCAGGTGCTCGCCAAGCATCCGCTCTCCGGTGTGCGTCTAAAGAACACGACCGGCCTGAGCCTGATGCAAGGCCCGCTCACGGTCTTTGAGGCAGATGCCTACGCCGGCGATGCCCGCATCGAAGACCTGCCACCAGAGAGTTCGCGGCTCATGACCTACGCGGTCGACCTCAACATTGAAGTGGCTCCCCGGCATGAGCCCACGCCAGAGCTGCTCACTGGCGTGAAGCTCGCCAAGGGCACACTGATCGAGACCCGAAAACTCGCCCGGAAGAAGGTCTATGACGTTCGCAACTCAGGCGATGAGACCGTCTCGCTGCTGGTCGAGCATCCGCTTGAAGCGGCCTGGACGCTGACCGCACCGGCCGAGCCTGCCGAGACCACACGCGATCGCTACCGCTTTCTTGTCGAGGCCGAGCCTGGTGAACCGACCAGCCTGACCGTTGCAGAGGAACAGGTTGTGCACCGAAGTTTCGCGATCACAAACTTCAACGACGATGCCATCGCTGTCTACATCCGCGCCAAGGAAGTCAGCCCCGCGGTGAAAGAGGCGCTCAGCAAGGTGGTGGAGAAGAAGCAGGTCATCGCAAAGCTTACTCGTGAGCGAGAGAACCGTGAGCAAGAGATCGCGGCGATCAGCGAGGAGCAGTCACGGATCCGTGACAACATGGGTCGGCTCGACCGCAACAGCGACCTCTACACACGGTATGTGCAGAAGTTCGATGAGCAGGAAACTCGGATCGAAGACCTGCGAGAAGAGATTGCCGAGCGAGTCGAGCAAGAGCAGACAGCCCAGGCTGAACTCGATGCCTACATCGCGACGCTTGAAATCGAGTAGCCGGGGTGCGTTCACCGTCAACTCATCGGCAGACACGCCGCACGCCGTCCTACAGGAGCCAGTTCTGATGACGACACGACTGCCAACACACCAGCGTCGCATGACCATGCAAGCCGCTGGCATCCTCTGTCTCTGTTTGCCATCGCTGTGCACCACGGCAGCCGAGGTGACACAGACACCGCAAGAAGCGGTGAGTTCCCTTGGTTGGGAGCTGGTCGCTCGATCAGGTGAAGGCAATGCCATCGTGTCACCGGTGAGCGTGTGGCAGGCGTTGGCCATGACCCACGCGGGAGCGGCCGGTGAGACTGCCTCAGAGATTGCCCGCCTACTGGGCATGCCTGATGACAAAGCTGCCATCGCCGAGGCTTCGTTGGCGATGCGGAAAGCCTTTGAGCAGATCCGCAGCGAGGAGATTCGCCTGAGCATTGCCAATCGGCTCTGGCTGCAGGAGGGCCAGCCGATTGCCGCAGACTTCACAGGAATCTTGGCTGCAGACCACGCTGCTGCAGCTGGCCTGCTCGACTTTGCTCGTGCGCCAGAGGCCGCCCGCGATGACATCAATCGCTGGGTGGCCGACCAGACAGAGAACCGGATCACGCAGCTACTTCCCTCGGGCTCCATCACGCCCCTCACACGGCTTGTCCTCACGAACGCTGTGTTTATGAAGGCTGCATGGGCAGAGCCCTTTGAGGCCAGTCTCACCACTGAGGAGCACTTTGATCTCGGTGAGGGCGTGCAGGTCAAGCTGCCCTTCATGCATCGCTCGGGAAGCCTGCGGGCTGGACGAACGGGAGTCGATGGTATGGAGATGCTCGTCTGCGAGATTCCCTACGCTGGAAATCGGCTCTCGATGCTGGTCCTAGTGCCTGACTACGTTGATCCCGACGGTGCCGACGGCGCGGGCGGGGTGCTGGCTCAACTCGACGGTCAGTGGCTCAGCAGCCTTCGTGGCAGCGGAGCCCTCCGGAAGCGGCCGGTGCAGCTGTCGCTACCGAAGTGGACAGCCCGCAAACCACTGTCACTGAAGGCCACGCTGGCAGACCTGGGGATGATCCAGGCCTTTGATGCAGAGCGTGCTGATTTCTCTGGGATCAACGGGGCCCGCGACCTCTTTGTTTCCGAGGTCGTTCATGAGGGATTTGTCGAGGTCAGCGAAGAAGGCACCGAAGCAGCCGCGGCCACCGGCGTGGTGATCGGCGTCCGCTCAGCCCTGCCACCAGCAGAGCCACTCATCATCAACGCCAACCGTCCCTTCCTCTGGGCCGTGATCGACTCCAGCACCGGCAGCATGCTCTTCGCCGGCCAGGTCGCCGATCCCCGTGGGTAAACCACCCACGCCGAGCCCTGCTGCTAGTTCTCTCCACCCCCAAGGGGTGCCCAATGCCGACGAAACGGCGTCGCTGGTGAGCGAAGCTCGGAGGGCGAAAGCGAAGCAGCATCGAGCGAAACGAGGCCAAGGATGGCCGAGGCGAGCGTCCGGTTGGGCGGCACTACTCCTCATTCCCTTCACTTCCAGGGGGAGCCCAGTGTCGACGAAACGGCGTCGCTGGTGAGCGAAGCCCGGAGGGCGAAAGCGAAGCAGCATCGAGCGAAACGAGGCCAAGGATGGCCGAGGCGAGCGTCCGGTTGGGCGGCACTGGGCTCCCCCACCCCGCAATTCGCCCCTCGCCGCGTCCCTCCGCACGAGCCCTATCAGCGTCGCCACGTTTGGATAGGATTGGGGAGAAGTAAAACAGTTCGGATCCCGTTTCCCGGAGGCGGCACCCCAGTGGCATCAGCGGCGCTAGCGCTTGAAGACGGCACGGTTTACGTCGGTGAATCGTTTGGTGCCACCGGCACCGTTTCTGGTGAGGTCTGTTTCAACACTTCGATGACGGGCTATCAGGAAATCCTCACCGACCCCAGCTACCGCGGTCAGATCCTCACGATGACAGCGGCCGAAATCGGCAACTACGGGATCAACGCGGAAGATGTGGAGAGTGGTCGGCTGCAGATGGCCGGCTTTGTGGTGCGTTCGGCGAGCCGGATTGCCAGCAACTTCACCTCCACCGGTACGTTGCACGACTACCTCGCCGCGGCAGGCGTCGTGGGAATCCAGGGCATCGACACTCGGGCGCTCGTGCGGAAGTTGCGGTCGCAGGGTGTGATGACCGGCGTCCTCTCGAGCGAGATTCACGATCACAAACAGCTCGTGGCAATGGCCTCTTCTGCAGAATCACTCGTGGGCCGTGACATGGTTCGCGAAGTGATGCCTGAGGCGGCGCGAGACTGGAGCGACAAGCTCGACGCCTGGTCGGAGCCTCTGCCGCAGCCGAGCATTGGCGGCGAACTCCCTCCCGCTGCCGCCGAGAAGCCGTTGAAGCATGTGGTCGCGCTCGACTACGGCATGAAGTGGAACATCGCCCGGCATCTCGCCAGCCGCAACTGCCGCGTGACGGTCCTGCCTGGGAGCGCGTCAGCCGATGAGGTTCTGGCCCTCTCGCCTGATGGCGTATTTCTCTCCAACGGTCCGGGGGATCCCGAGCCACTGACCTATGCGGTGGAGACAGTCCGCGGGCTGGTGGGCAAACTGCCGATTTTTGGCATCTGCCTTGGCCATCAGCTCCTCGCTCAGGCCTGTGGTGCTAAAACGTTCAAGCTGAAGTTTGGGCATCGTGGCGGCAACCAGCCCGTGATGGACCTCTCCACTGGCACCGTCGAGATCACGTCGCAGAACCACGGTTTCGCCGTTGAGGAAGAGTCGCTACCAGCCGATCTCGAGGTGACCCATCGCAACCTCAACGACGGCACGATCGAGGGCCTACGACATCGCACGCTGCCTGCAGCAAGTGTGCAGTATCACCCAGAAGCTGCTGCTGGTCCGCACGACTCGGCCTATCTTTTCGACCGCTTCCGCGCAATGCTCGACGCTGTCTGACGGCCGTCTGCATGCCGAGCTGAGCAGGCGAACTCGACATGGGTGATGCCCCCATGTGGTGCCTGCGACCTACCATTCTCCCCAATCGGCCTGACGACGCAGGAGAGCAGGTCAACGCTGAAGGAAGCCTCAGCGTGTTCTGGCGAGTCAACGCGAACGGCATGTTTTGACATGCGCACAGCGTGTGCCAGAGTTGCGTGGCGAGGCGGCACGATGCCACCAGCCCCAAACGCTCGCCACGTTTGCGTCATCGTTTCAGGTCATTTATGCCAAGGAGGCTGTTCATGTCCCGTTACCTGTCCAGCAGCATTGCTGCTCTTGTCCTTACTGCCGTCATGGCCGCCAGCGCCAGTGCCGGTCTGTTCCATCACAAGCGTGGCTGCGAGCCAAGCTGTGCTGCGGAGCCAACATGTTGCGCCACCGAGCCAACGTGCTGTGCAGCCGAGCCTGTGTGTGCCGCTGAGCCGACCTGCTGTGCCGCTGAGCCGACCTGCTGTGCTGCTGAGCCGACCTGCTGTGCCGCTGAGGCATGCTGCCCGTCGAACCCATGCATCACGTATCGTCATCGTGGCTGCGGCCACAAGCACCGCGGCTGCTGTGCTGAGCCGACGTACGAGACGGTTCTGCACGTGACAAGCCCCGAGACCTGCTGCTCGGTGTGCGTCCCCGTGTGCCTCCCATGCTGCTGCGAAGGCTGCCCAGCTGAGAAGGCTCGCTGCACGCTGATCGGCAAGGGTCAGGTCCGCTATGACTGGTGCTGCGGCGTGTCGGTGATCGTCCGCTTCAAGCACGGCGGCGACATCTGCGTCACCTACGTGGGTGCCTAAGGCTTATCGAATCGCTTCCGCCCGACGTGGCGAGCGTTCGTTGCGAGAAAGGCCCGGCCGAGGAGAGTTCCTCGGCCGGGTTTTTTCTTTTCACCACTGGTTCCTCAACGGCTAGCCGTGAGCAAGCCAACGCTCCGCATCGAGGCCGGCCATGCATCCGGTGCCTGCTGCTGAGATCGCCTGACGGTAGTAGTCGTCGGCTACGTCACCAGCAGCAAACACACCGTCCACACTCGTGTTGGTGCGGAAGTGCTTTTTCCAGACCAGGTAGCCCTTCTCGTTGGTCTCAAGCTGACCATCCAAGAAGGCGGTGTTGGGCGTATGTCCAATCGCGAGAAACACCCCGGCGACCTCAATCGTGGTCGCTTCGTTCGCCGAATCGGTTGAGCCGAGACGAACCCCTGTCACACCGTTGGCATCATCCCCCAGCACCTCTTCAAGCGTTGAGTTGAAGTGGATTTCCACCTTGGGGTCATCAATGGCCCGCTGGGCCATGATCTTGCTCGCTCGTAGCTCATCACGACGATGCACGAGATGCACGCGGCTCGCGAACTTCGTGAGATAGGTCGCCTCTTCAACAGCAGAGTCACCACCGCCGACAACCACGAGTTCCTTGTTACGAAAGCGTGGGAGGGCACCATCACACACGGCACAGGCACTCACGCCGCGATTCTTGAACCGCTCCTCGCTCTCCAGCCCCAGCCAGTTCGCACTCGCCCCGGTGGCCACGATCACGCACTTCGCCTGCACCTCACCACCAGCAGACGGAAACAGCCGAAACGGGTTCGTCGAGAAATCGACCTTTGCGACGTCGTCGGTGATCACCCGCGTGCCAAAGTTGACAGCCTGCTGCCGCATCAGTTCCATCAGCTCCGGCCCGGTCACCCCTTCACCTGCGTGAGGAGCCATCATCCCGCGGCGGTTTGCTGGCAGAGCGGAGTCGAGAAAACCGCTGAGGTTGCCCGCGGGAAAGCCCGCGAAGTTCTCCACCTCGCTTGTGAGCGCGAGCTGACCGAGCGGCAGCGTGCCCGCCATCCGATTCTCTTCGGTGATCGCCCCTTCGTACACGACTGGATTCAGCTGCGCCCGAGCAGCATAGATTGCCGACGACCAGCCAGCCGGACCACTGCCGATGATGACCACATTTTCCAGGGGCGTTTCTGACATCGGGGCTTTGACTCCAGGACGTGTTTCAATCAAAAAACTCGCTGCACGGCCAACGCCGTCACAGCCAAGGTCAGCATCTTCCCCAATCCCCACCCGCTCCGAAACCCCGTTTACCAACAGCCCTGGCGTTGCCCCGGCACAAGGAGCGAGGGGGAGCCCGATGCCGAGCTGCCGGTGTGGCGAGTGAGCGAAGCCCGGCGGGCGAAAGCGAGATCGCCTCGAGTAAGCGAAGGCCAAGGATGGCCGCAGCGAACGTCCGGCGGAGCGGCATTGGGCTCCCCCGAGCAGCCAGCAGGGAGCAGCGTCAGCCCCGCACCTGCCCGTCACCACTCACGATGTACTTGTAGGTCGTCAGCTCACGAGTCCCGCAAGGCCCACGGGCATGCAGCTTGTCTGTCGAGATACCGATTTCTGCGCCGATGCCTAGCTCACCACCATCGTTAAACCGGGTGCTGGCATTCACCATCACGACTGCGGTATCGACCCGGGTGGCAAACCGTTCGATGGCCGCGGTATCACTGGCGATGATGGCGTCGGTGTGTCGTGACCCATAGCGGTTGATGTGGTCAACGGCTGCGTCGAGTGAGTCTACGATCGCCACCGACATCTTGGGGCCGAGATACTCGGTGCGATAATCCTCCTCACTCGCTTCACCAATCGCTGGCACGACAGCCCGAGCTGCTGCATCGCCAACAAGTTCAACACCGTGGGCGGTGAGGTCCTTCGCCATATCCGGCAGGAGTGAGTCGGCGATTCCTGCATGGACGAGCAGCGACTCAGCCGCGTTACAGACGCCCATCCGCTGACACTTGGCGTTGACCGTGACGCTACGGGCCATTGCGTGGTCTGCCGAGCGATCGATGTACACATGGCAGTTACCGGAGAAGTGCTTGAGCACCGGCATCCGCGCCTCACTGGTCACCCGCTTGATCAGCGATTCACCTCCGCGAGGGATGGCCAGATCGATCAGGTCATCCATCGCCAGGAAGTGCCCCACCGCCTCACGATCGGCAACATCAACAAGCTGCACCGCATCTGCAGGCAGTCGGTGTTCGACGAGTGCGGAACGCACCACTTCAACGATCGCCTTCGACGAAGCAGCGGCCTCCTTGCCCCCACGGAGGATGATCGCATTGCCTGAGGCCAACGCAACGGCCGCCGCATCTGCGGTCACGTTGGGCCGCGACTCATAGATGAAGAAGACCACGCCCAGGGGAACACGCACTTTTCGGACGTCGAGCCCATTGCCAAGCTGCCGTTGCTCAAGCACTTCCCCCACAGGATCGGGAAGCCCAGCAACGGCCTCGACTCCTGCGGCGATCCCCTCGACCCGAGCGTCGTCGAGCCGCAGCCGGTCGACGGCCGCCTCCGTGAGCCCAAATCCAGGAGCAGCGGCAAGATCGATTGCGTTGGCCTGGAGAATGGCCGCCGTGTGACTGCGGATTGCTACGGCGGCTGCCCTCAAAGCCGCCTGCTTTACCGGACCGGCAACGTCAGCCAGTTCAATCGCCGCCTGCCGCGCCCGTTCGGCAATCTGACGGCAGTGGGCTGCAAGATTCGGCTCAACCGCGGGAGAAGAAATACTTGTCATGTCTCTAGAAAACTCTTGGGGCAGGTCATCTCGACAGTATCATATGCCCTGCGTCATGAGATCGGATCGTCACCGGAATGTGCCGACAACCGCTGCCTGCATTGCGGGCGCTTATGGCGTCTTCGCGGGGGAGAGCGGAGAGCCGACGCAAGCGGCCCGCTCAAGAGAGTCACGCACACGCTCAAACGGGAGTTTCCATGGACCTGGCAACCTTGACGCTGTTTGGACAGGCCGACGCCGCAGTAGGCGGTGGCGCAGCGGACCTTCTTGGATCGGCCAAGGAGTTTGTCAGTTTTGCAGGAACGCACTGGCGATTCTGCCTGCTGCACTTTCTGGAGTTTGCCGTCTGGGGCGCCTGGTTTGTCGTCCTCGGCAACATGCTCAACGCCCGCGGCTTCTCCCGAACGGAGATCGGCCGGATCTATAGCACGATGCCGATCGGCTCGATGATCGCGCCGCTGTTTATGGCGGTGCTCGCGGACAAGTACTTCAACACCGAAGTGCTGATCGCGGTCTCCCACCTTCTCGGTGGCGTGCTGCTGTTCATGATGGCCCGCACGAACCGCGCCTGGCCGTTTTTCTGGATGGCCCTGTTCTATGCGGTGCTGTTTTCGCCAACCTTGAGCCTTGTGAACTCCATCGTGTTTGCCCACAACGATGACATCTTCGGAGGTCGGGCCGGCGAAGGCTTCCCCTGGATCCGCGTCTTCGGCACTCTCGGCTGGATCGTGGCAGGCCTTTCGCACACGCTGATTCTGAAGAAGGGTGAGCCGGTCAATGCTCGCCCGATGGTGCTCGCCGGTGTGCTCTCTCTGATCCTGGGCGGATTTGCCTTCACCCTCCCGGCCACGGCACCAGCTGGTGCGGCCAATGGTGGTGAAGTGGCAGCTGCAGAGGCTGGCGAGGTTGCCGCCGATGCCGGAGCTGATGAGGTCGCTGCTCCTGCAGCGGAGCAGTCGATCATCTCGGGCTCAATCGAGATGCTGAAGAACAACCCCGTGTTCTTCGGGGTGACCTTTGTGGCCGCCATGGCCATGGGACTCTACTTTGCCTTTGCTGCGCTCTTTGTGGAGAAGTCTGGCATCTCCGGACGCACCGTTGGCCCGGTGATGACCATCGGCCAGTGGATCGAGATCTTCTTCATGCTCTCTCTGCCGTGGTTTCTCGGCCAAGACAACAAGAACATGAATCTCGTGCTGATGGCTGGCATTTCTGCCTGGGCTGCACGATTCCTGTTCTTCTCAATCGGCAAGCCACTCGCGCTGATCCTGCTCGGTGTGGCGATTCACGGCATCTGCTTCGACTTCTTCTTCGCAGCCGGCTTTATTAATGCCGACCGCATTTCGCCAGAAGGTCTGACAGCCACGGCCCAGCAGCTCTACGGCTTCCTTGTGTATGGCCTGGGCATGTTCCTTGGCTCACTGGGAGCTGGCTGGCTGAACCAGCGGTTCACCACCGTGGAACAGGATGCTGACGGCAACGAGGTGGCCACCACGCGGTGGGGCCTCTTCTGGCTCGTGCCCGCGATCATCGTGGGAATCTCGGCAGGCCTGTTCTGGTTCTCTGTAAGCCAGGGTGGCTAAGCGAGTCTTGACTCTTCCGGGCTGTGGGGCGATCACCGCCCCGCAGCCTCGGGAGCGGTCGGTGGCGTCGTCGGCTGACAGGTGGCCCAGAGTTCAAGTGCTGCCCGCACGAGGCCAACCGCATGCACACGAACGATCTGGATGCCGGCTGCCGCGAAGCAGCAGGCGACCCCGACAGTGCCGCCATCTCGCCAGAGCAGATCTCTATCGGGCGGTATCGCTTCCGGCTGCACAGGCTCACCGTCGCCTGCCAGTGCCGTGCGAATCGCTTTCCCGATGAAGCCCTTGCGGGAGTGGCCCATTAGGATTGGGACCCCAAGGTCGAGAAAGGCGTCTGCCCCGCGGATCAGCTCGACGTTGTGTTCGTGGGTCTTGCCAAAGCCGATGCCTGGATCGAGGCAGATTCGCTCCACTGCAATGCCAGCCGCACAGAGTGCATCCCGTCGCGCGGCCAGATAGCCATAGATCTCCGCGACCACGTCGCCATAGCGGGGATCGTCCTGCATGGTCTGCGGCGTGCCTTGCATATGCATGCAGCACACTCCGGCAGCTGACCTGACGGCTACCTCAAGCATGCGAGGATCTCCCTCAAGCCCAGTGACATCATTGATGATGTCAGCTCCCAGGGCGACTGCTCGCTCGGCGACAACCGCCTTCGAAGTGTCGATCGATACCGGTACTTCAGCCCGTTCGACGAGTCCGGCAACCACCGGCTCGATCCGCCGCAGTTCTTCGCGATCATCAACTGGGGCTGAATACGGGCGAGTGCTCTCACCTCCCACATCGAGGATGTCTGCACCCTGGGCAACCAGTTCGAGACCGTGCTGGATCGCTGCCTCCGCAGAACGGTGCCGGCCGCCGTCAGAAAAGCTGTCGGGGGTGACATTCACAATCCCCATCACCAACGGTCGGCTGCCGGCACCTGGTTGTGGCAGTGCCAGTTTCTGCGAACGCAGCTGCCAGTGTGTTGGGAGTGGTTTCACCACGGCTCTTCCATCAGACCCACAACCTGCTGAGCGATTTTGATGATCGCTTCCTGCTGTGTGCTGGCCACGGACCGTCCATATTCTGGCACCAGCGCGGCCGCCTGACCGATGTCGACGCTCGCTGCCGGAAGCGGCACATCCCCTTTCGCCAGCACCGCACCACCACGATCAGCCCAGGTGACGAGCACCTGATAGTTCATTTCCACCATCCGCGACTGGTCGGTCGGGCTTTCCACCACCATCCGCTTGGTGTCTGCAACGACGCGACCGGTCAGCACGCTGTCCGCATCTTCAGCGGTACCAACAACCTTAAAGGGCGTTCGCCGTTCGATCTCCTTGCAGACCGCTTCGGTAATCCGCTCACCAATGTCGATCGAAGGCGTTGTGCGGTAACTATCCGACTGAAATACCGGCACATAAATCGTCCGGACGTTGGCGGCATACAGCGTGTTGTTGCCGAAGCGGTACCCCACGCAGCCGACCGACACCAGGCAGATGAGTGCCACAGCCAGCGCGGCCATTGCCTCCCACCCGGTTCCTGAAGAGCCCGGCCACACCCCGCCTCGGCGTTGTGTCGGGGAGCGACCGTTCCCCCGACGCTGCGCGATCATCGTGGTGACACGCCTCCAGGCAGGCCCGCTGTGGTGATCTCACCATCTCCACTGTCAGCCACTTCCGTCTGCAGGTCTGCCTCGGCCATCGCATCGAGCTCAGCCTCTTTCAGCGAGTCCGGGTTGAGCACTGCGGTGAGCATGGGGAATGGATTGTCGGAGACATCCTCAAGCCCCTTCATACCATCCAGCTTGGCAAGCGCCTCTGGAGCAAGAGCCGTGTTCGAGTAGTCGCGGGCCACAAGCCCGTAGTAGATCCGGGCAGCGGCAAAGTGCTCCCCCTTCTCGTAGAACGAGGCCCGGTCGTAGTGCCGCTTCGCCTGCTGTTCCGCAATCCTGGCGCGGGTCGCCATCAGCCGCTGCTCATCTTCTCCCTGGAGCTGATCCGGAAACTGCACAAGCGTCTGGTCGGCAAGAATCTCCGCCTCGTCAAGCACGCCACCCTCGTAGGCAGGCCCCTGATAGCTACGGAGTTTGGACTGCAGCCCGAGCAGATGAGCCTCAAGGAGAAACTCACTGTCGGGATATTCGCTCCGCAGCAGACCGTAGAAGTAGTCGGCATCGAGCCAGTGCCGCTTCAGGAAGTGGGCATTGCCCTGGGCCATCAGGCTGTCGTCCGCCAGCGGTCCACGCGGTGAGTTGATCCGCACATGGTCAAACGTCTTCAAAGCGCGGCCACGCGTGTCAAACAGTGGCCGCGATCGATCTGCCACATTTGGCACGAGGGTCCAGTAGCCGTGACGCTGGTCGAGCTTGAGCCAGTAGTCACCAATCACGAACTGCCGCTGAGCAATGCGATCGAGATACCGGGTGTTGGCGTACTTCCGCACCAGTTCGTCATAGGCATCTTCAGCCTTTGGGTACTGATCGGTGAAGAAGTAGCACTCCGCCAGTTGCCACATCGCATCCTCTTCGAGAGAGGAATCGGGCCAGCGGTCAATCACCTGCTTGTACTTCGGGATCGCGGCCTTGTAGTCCGCCTTGCGGTAGAGCGCATCTCCCTCCGCGAGGGCCCGCCGGCCAACCTGCTCGTTCGGCCCTCGGCCGGTCATCATCTTCCACCGCTTCTTGACGTTCTCACCCTTGAGAAGCTCCCACGGCGTGCCCTGATCGGCTGAGAGATACTCCGAGGAAATCACATCGCCCTCGGCATTCTCACCGAGCTCGTTTTCCATGCCGGCGTCCGCGGCAGCAGCTGGATCAGGTTTCGACCATGGCCAACTCGGTGCCGACAGCGTCGCGCACCCAGAAGACACGGTCACCGCAGCCAGCAGGCAGCTCGACGCAAGTGTGTGGGAAAGCCTCATCATGCCTTCGCTTCGGTTCATAGGTGTTGGCTCTTACCCGTTGGTCAGGTGCTGTGCCGACCTCAGGCGTCGACCGAGTGTGTGGGAGACAAAGGTGTTCATCACGGCACGCAACTCCCCCAAGACACGTCCTTCAACTGCCACTGGTCCAGCGCGACGGCCCACCGCGAGGGCAGCTGCCGCCCGCAATGCCGAGGTCGCTGAGGTCGAGATCGAGACGAGCCCGCGTTTGCCACGTCGACAGCTCGGGCAGAGCGCTCCGCCATCGAGCATGCCAAAGGCCGTACGAGCCGCTGGATCGAGCCGCTCCCCACAGGCTCCGCAACGCCCGACGGCAGGCCCATGCCCACCCGCCTGGAGAAGCGCGAGTTCTGCTGCCAGCACCACCACGGCTGCCGACTGCGATGCATCGGCATCAGCGTCTGGCGACAACGAGGTGAGTGCGGTCTCGACAGCATCAAACATCTCCGGCTGTGGGTCGGCTTCTGCGGTAAGCGCGTCGAGGAGTTCTGCGAGATACATCCCGCCATGAAATCCCGCGAGGGACCGGCCCACGCGGAACCGTCGTTCGAGGGCAGCCTCGGTCAACAGATCGAGACCCCCAGAGGATCGGCGAAGGACGAGTACCTGACAGATCGAAAGCAGGTCAAGGGCGGAGTCAAAAGCGTTCTTCGGACGCCACGCTCCCTTTGCCAGAGCCCGCAGTTTGCCGTACTCACGCGTAAAAACGGTGGTGATACAGCTCGTCTCGCTGTAGGCATACGTGCGAACCACGATCGCCTGGGCCTTTTCGGGCACCATCGTCAGCCTGCTGCGGGCTCGGGAAGCCGCTCGATCCGCACCCAGTCGATACGGCGGCGGGTCGCTCCCAGCACCTGCAGCCGCACGCCGTCGGAGTCGAACGCTTCACCAATGGAGGGGATCCGACCGGCCAAATGGAACACCAGGCCGCCGATCGTCTCAAAATCAGCCTCCTCGGGAAGCCGCAGATCGAGACGTTCGTTGATTTCTTCCAGGCGGACCTGGGCCCGGGCCTCCGCCACACTCTCGCTGAGAATCCGCAGCCCATCGGAGGTGTCTTCGTCATGCTCGTCAGCGATCTCGCCAACGATCTCCTCAAGTGCGTCCTCGATGGTGACCAAGCCTGCAACGCCGCCAAACTCGTTCGTCACCAGGGCCATGTGGGTGTGCGTCTGCTGAAACTCTCTCAGGAGTTTCTGCACACTCTTGCTTTCCGGCACAAAGAACGGGGCTCGCAGCAGGGTGCGAAGATCCGGACGTTCGGCATCTTTTCGTGAGAGTTCTGTCAGCAGCTCCCGCGTGTGCA
>JADHNY010000040.1 GCA_016779265.1 Pirellulales bacterium
CTGGTGAGCCTGGCAGCACGACACGACGCCGCCAACGGCGATACCACCGCCGCCCTGAAAAAGATCGAAACGCTCGGCAGCTTTGCTCGGCACGCAGCTGGTGAGCCGTTGATCATCACCACATTGGTCAGCTTTGCGCTCGATGCCATCGCGAATGAGACGCTCGCGGATGTTCTGCCGGCTCTCACCGCCGACGACGACGAGCTGCTCGCCGACCTCAACCTGCCGATGAACGCATCCGCAATGATTCGGGCGTTCTACGGCGAGGAGGCGTTTGGGCTCACCGCCTACGCCGACATCATGAGCGGCGAGGGTGACACCCTGGAGATGCTCCGTGAAGACCTCCTCGGCGTGTCTGTCAGCCCGCGTGTTCTTGGAAAACACTCCCCTTTCGGATCCCTCTTTCGCGTATTCCTGATTCCTGCCGACCTCGCCGGCTACCGCAGTTTCCTGCACCGCTTCCAAAGACTCGCCGGCAGCCAGCCCTCCTACGCTCAGATTCGCACCATGTCTGACGACATGCAGACCGAACTCGTGGAGACACCGCCGGGCGTTCTCTCGGCACTTCTCCTACCAGCAATGCAGAGTGCTCTTGAAGCCAGCCTCCGCGATCAGGCTCGCCATGCGTGTCTGACTGTCCTGGTCGCCGCCACACGACAACGGCTCGCCACCGGCACGCTGCCGAGTTCTCTTGAGGAGATTGATCCGCAGTGGCTCCCCCTGCCTCCACGCGACCCCTTCACCGGCACCACGCTCACCGATCGAGCACCACTCCGCTATCAGCTCGATGCGGAGCGTCTCTCGGTCTATTCCGTTGGGCCCGACGGGGCAGACGATGGGGGCCCTGCAGCTCGCCAGAACGCACCGCCAACCTGGGCGAATGACGACACCGGGGCGTCATGCCGCACGCTCACTACTCCGAACACTCGCTGAGCCACCAAGCGTTTGACCGGCATGTCAGTTTCGGGGATGAACCGCAGGAACTGTCGGAATGACCTACAACATCGAGCCGGGGCTCACGCTCGGTGGCGACGCCACCAGCTACACCGTGCCTGATCCCTGGCATAGCATTGCTCCATCCACTGCCGGCTCTTATGAGGTCTCCGATGCACATGCGTTCCTGGTTGCTGATCGCCTCTCTCCTGGTGGTGAACTTTGGAGGGTTCTCGTTGTTTGCGAATCCTGCCGCAGGGCAGGACGCGCCGTTGATCGAGGCCTTTCTTGTTGAAGGCAGGCTCGCCGACGGGATCGCTGCCTCCCGGGAGCATCTGGCTACCAAGCCTGACGACGATCAGGCCCGCTTCGGCCTGGCAGTTGCTGAGTTTCTCCAAAGTGTCGAGCGACTCGGCCAGACGCTGCACCGCCATGGAGCCCTCGGACAGCAGGGTCGACTGACTCGCATCATCCCCTTCTTTCGTCTGCCGGTGCCCGATAATCCCGATCCGGCAGAGACCAGCTATGAAGATGCACGCAGCCTGATCCAGACCTTCCTCAACGATCTGGAAGTCGCTGAAGCGACCCTTGCGAAACTCGGTGAGCGTGAGGTCAGCATGCCCCTGCGATTCGGGCTGATCCGACTCGATCTTGATGGCGACGGAGAAACGAGCGAGGCCGAAGCCCTCTGGCGGATTCTCGAGGCCTTCGACAGCCAGCGGCCATTCCCTCCCGGCACGCGACCGGTGGCTTCCCGAGACGAACTGCGGGCTGCTTCCGAAGCCTTCGTGATTCACTTCGATCGCGGCGACGCCTACTGGCTGCAGGGCTACTGTCACCTACTCTCAGCCGTTGGCGAATATGCCCTCGCCCACGACACGGAAGACTTCTTTGCTGTCTTGGCGCCCTACCTCTTCGCGAAGCCCACCACCCCGAGCCTCCCGACAGAGCTGTTCAAAGACGTCGCACCCGTTCCTGGCATGCCGTTGGAGATGGGGTCTGTGGCAGATGCCATCACCGCGCTGCATCGCATCCGGTTTCCTGTCGTTGCGGCCAGCCGAACGGAGAAGTCACTCTCACACCTTGAACAGGTGCTCGCCCTGAGCCGAAAAACCTGGCAGTCGATTCAGGCGGAGACTGACAACAACCACGAATGGATCCCGAATGCCTCCCAGCAGTGCGTGATCCCTGGAATGGCAGTGACTGCCGAGATGATCGCCGCCTGGCAGGGCTTTCTCGATGAATCCGAGAGCATCCTCAAAGGAGAAACGCTCGTGCCCCACTGGCGTCTCCGCAGCGGCATGGGCATCAATCTGCGGATGGTCTTCCTCGAGCCCACCACCTTCGACCTGATCGAGTGGGCGCAAGGCTCTGCCGCCGTCCCTTACGTGCAGCAAGGTCGCTGTACGAGTTCCAGGCGGTGGGGCGAACTGCAGCAGGCCTTCCGTGGCCAGTTCATCGGTTTTGCGATCTGGTTTAACTAAGCGGCGGGGAGATCGAAGTCGCCCGTCTTGTCTCGCCACACACAGTGGATGTGGTTGGCCATGTTGCCCTCGGCATCAGGCTGCACGTTCACAAACTCAATCACAAACGTGGCCCCTTCGATGCGGTAGTAGTGGCCGACACCTGGCTCGACCGCTCCCGCCCAGGCAAAGTGAATATCGTTCCAGCCACCCTCGGCTGCCTGAATCAGGCTCAGCCGCTCAGTGGCCACCTCTTCTGGCATCGTGGAGCAGTAGGTCTTCACAATCTTCTCAAGCAACGTTTTCCCCTTCGCTGGAAGATCCGCGTAAGCGACACCTGCCAACGGCTCCACCGGGGCCTGCGGCTCACCCGCGGCACGGATCTCCTTGAATGACTCCTCGGCGATCATCGCCTTCGCCAAGGCAGGACCTTCGAGGGCATTGATCAGTTCAAAGGCGAGCACCTCCTCATCACGCAGTACGCGGGTGCCCTTCTTCGGGAAGCCGTCGAGTGAGCCCTTCACCTCGGCAGGGTTGGCGCCCATAAACTGCGGCGTCGTGTCGACGAGCTGGCCGTCACGCACAGTGAAGTTAAACGAGAGGTGGTGGCCTTCGATCGACAGTCCCCACGAACCCTTCTCCGCGGGCGTGCCAAAGAGGGTGAAGTAGTACCGCAGCGGGTCACGAACGTTGGCACCGCGGCCTGCTTCATGAACGTTGAGAATGCCTTCGAGTTGCATGATCGTGGTCGACTTGTCGTAGCCGATTTCGGAAAGAGCCGACCGCAGCAGCTTCCGGGCAGCCTTCTGCTGGGGCTCCGTCATGTCTCGCAGCTGCACACCCTTGCGATCATTCTTCGGGATGAAGTGCCAGCCGAGCCGACTCTCATCGCCAAACTCTTTCGTGGCCAGTGCCCGCTGGTCGGCATCGAGTGTGTCGAGCCAGGCAACCGCAGCCACTGCCATGGTGTCAGCCACACCAGCGCGAAGGCGTGCGGTCAGCGTGCTGGCAGTCGCCACCACCAGCACAACAGCCGTCAGGACCAACACCGGACGCAGGCGACGAACAAACGGAGAGTGGCGCATGAAGAAACCTCACTGTTGCTGAACAGAAGCACCGGGCGCGATAGGCGAGCGTGTCTCGTGTTGCTCGCGATCTCCCCCCGGATCTCGGTCGTGGTGTGCCTGATCGACATGCACGTGCACGTTCGGGCACGCCTGAAAATACCTGCCCCAGGCCTCGTCTGACACCCCCGCTCGATCGAGATAGAGACTCCAGAGATCGGGCCGCTGCTCAAGCACGGCAAGCCCCGCATCCCCGATCTCCACCTCAACGAGGTGCAAAAACCGCAGTTTTTCAAGCGACACCACCGCGTCGCAGACCGCTGTGCCCTGCAGATATGGGCCACCAATGCGAAGGCTGCGGAGCTTCGGAAGAGCAGCAACCGCAGCAATGCCCGAAGCCGTACATCCGGCCTGCGGCAGGTTCAGCTCCTGCAACGAGACACCCTTGGCGAGCGTCGCCATCCCCGCATCACTTAGCGGTGAGTGGCGGGCAACGAGCTTCTTGAGGCTCGGCAGGGAAGCCACGAGCTCGGCCCTGGCGTCATCGAGCCCGCCCGCCTCCAGCACGAGTTCCTCAAGGCCGGAAAGCCCTGTCAGCTGCTGCCACTCCGCCTCTGTCAGCGGCTGTGTGGCAACCAGGCGGCTGCTTTCCCCTACCGCGATCGCCCGGATCTGCTCCACAACTGCTGCTGTGGCTTCCTCGGCATCAGCCTCCGCCACCCCAGTCGCCTCTCTCTCGCGATCGGGCTGAGCCCCAACGCCACAGCCCACCACACACCCGGCGAGCAGCGTGATGCAAACAGCACCCGCACAGAAACACCGCATCCCCGGAACACTCACGCGAGGATCTCATGGATCGGGTCGACATGTTCGACACCGACGAGCTTCTGATCGAGGCCACCGAAGAAGTATGAGAGGCGATTTGGATCGAGCCCCATCAGCTGCAGCACCGTGGCATGCAGGCTCTTCACATGGAAGCCCGCCTTGTCGCCGTTGCCGTGGCCCGGCCCTGGAGAGATCGCGGCTGAGCCAAGCTCGTCCGTCTCACCCACGCTCACGCCACCCTTGATGCCACCACCGGCGGCCCACATCGTGAAGCCGAAGGAGTTGTGATCCCGACCGGTGCCCTCGGCATACTCCGCTGTCGGCTGCCGTCCAAACTCGCCACCCCAGATCACGAGGGTCTCATCGAGAAGCCCTCGACGGTCAAGGTCTTCCAAGAGTGCAGCAATCGGCTGGTCAGTGTTGCCTGCATGGAACTCATGATTCTTCACGAGGTCGCCATGCGCGTCCCAGTTGTCGTCGTTATGAGCGCCGCCGGAGTAGAGCTGGATAAACCGCACCCCCCGCTCGACGAGTCGACGGGCGAGCAGACAGCGGCGACCGAAGTCCGCCGTACGTGGATTCTCGAGGCCGTAGAGCTTCGCTGTCTCTTCGGTCTCCTGAGAAAGATCCACCGCCTCCGGAGCATGCTCCTGCATCTTCCAGGCAAGTTCGTACGACGCGATCCGGGCAGCCAACTCGCTGTTGTCACCCCGCGAGAGCAGGTGCGCTGTGTTGGCGTCGCGCAGGGCGTCGAGCATGGCCCGCTGCGCCTCCAGCGGCATGTCGTCTGGAGGAGCAAGGTCGAGAATCGGCTCTCCTTTACTCCGCAGAAGCGTGCCTTGATAGGTCGCCGGCATGTAGCCGCTCGACCAGTTCTTCGCACCGGAGATCGGACCACCTGTGGGATCGAGCATCACCACAAACCCGGGCAGGTTTTCATTCACACTTCCCAGGCCATAGTTGACCCATGAGCCCAGGCAGGGAGCTCCCGACTGGATCTTGCCTGAGTTCATCTGCAGCATGGCTGAGCCATGAATCGGCGAGTCGGCGGTCATGCCGTTGAGAAAGGCGATCTTGTCGACATGCCCCGCGAGATGCGGAAACAGTTCGCTGACCCACTTGCCACACTCGCCATACTGTTTGAACGACCACTTCGGCCCGACCACACGGCCTTCGCTCTTCTCGCCACCGCGGCCCTTGGTCTTAACCGGAATCGTCTTGCCGTCGAGTGGGTAGAGGGCGGGCTTGTAGTCGAAGGTGTCAACATGGCTCGGCCCGCCATACATGAAGAGGAAGATCACGCTCTTCGCCTTCGGGGCAAACATCGGGGGCTTTGCCGCGAGCGGATTCGTGAAAGCCGCGCCACTCGCTGCATGGCTCTGACCGGCAAAGAACTGGCCATCGAGCAGGCCTGAGAGGGCAAGCCCGGTAAAACTCGCACCTGCTTCCCAGAAAAACTCGCGACGCGTCCGTCCGCAGAAGCCGGCTCGATGTGTTGGTTGCATGCTCATGGTGTCGCTCCGGGCATCTGTTCAGTCGAGATACACAAACTCATTGAGGTTGAGAACCATCAGGCAGTAGATTTCCAAGGCTCGCCCTGGACTCACGCCATCGGTGGCCTCAAGCGTGTCGATCAGTTCCACCCCACGGGCCACCTCTTCATCGGTCGCCGGCCGCACCAGCGCCAGCTCGATCGCCCGCCGCACCATCCCTGCTTCATCGGCCGCGTCAGGACCGCCCGCCTCGGCTCGCACCCGCTCCGCAAACACCTTGGCCTGCTTCTGCAGAAAGATGCCGTTCATCATGCCAAGAGCCTGCGTGGGCTGAGTCGTTACAAACCGCACCGGGCAGGTGGTGTCGGTGTCAGCAAGGTCGAAGTCGGAAAGAATCGGCACCAGCAGCGAACGCTTCACATGGGCATACACGCTTCGTCGCGCCTGCTCTTCCGGCGAGGAATCCCCCCATCCGCTCCCCGGTCGTGACTGGGTCGCCAGCACGGCTGCCGGTATCTCGGGATACATCGACGGCCCAAACATCGTGTCGTTAAAGGCCCCACTCGCCACATGGATCGAGTCGCGGATCTCTTCCGCTGCCAGGCGTCGCATGTCAAACCGCCACAGGCTGTCGTTGAGCGGGTCGGCCGCCAGTGCTTCAGGCACCGCTGCAGAACTGGCTCGGTAGGCCTGCGACATCAGGATCAGCTTGTGGACGGGCTTGAGGTGCCAGCCGGCATCGATCAGCTCACAGGCGAGCCAGTCGAGCAGCTCTGGGTGCGTCGGTGGGTCGCCCGCAAAACCAAAGTTGCTGGCGGTACGAACAATGCCGCGACCGAAATGGTGCTGCCAGAGCCGATTCACGATCACCCGCGCGGTCAGCGGGTTGTCGGGTGAGGTAATCCACTCCGCCAGCGCCAGTCGGCGACCAGTCGTCTCACCGTCTGCCGGTGGCACGATGGTCGGCTGTGGCGGATCGAGCACCGTGAGAAACGCAGGCTCAACCAGGTTCTCTGGTGTCGGTTCAGCATGTGGGTTTCCCCGATAGAACACATAGGTCTCGGGGGCCTGGTCGCCTCGCTCCGTGACCACGAGTGCCTTGTCGATCGGCACCTGCTCCCGCACGAGCTGCTGCAGCCGCTTCTTCTTTCGCCGGTAGTCTTCCAGCCCTTCTTCACCAAGCAGCGTTTTCCCATCGCTCTCGAGAACCTTGGCCAGATCGAACGACTCGCCAGCGACCGCCTGATCTGCAGCCTCCGCTGAGAGTGACCGCGACTCCAGACCTGGGCCTGACCAGAGCAGCGAAAGCCCCTGCCCATACTTCCATTGAAAGTAGTCGAGACGAATCGGCAGCCGGCCCGCTGTGAGCGAAACGGTCGCCGTCTTGGCCTGCCCCTCGCCATGGATCCCGTCATGGTCGATCACCACTCGGCCATCGATCGCAAGCCGCGTGCCGTCGTCTGAATCGAGCACGAAGGTGTAGTCACCATCTGCAGGCACCTTCAGGATGCCCTCAAAGACATACCCAAAGGCCTCTGGCCTCAGCGACGGAGCGACCGTGAGATCGAACAGATTGCCCTCCACCTGACCTACGTCTTCCGCCTTGAGCTCATCAAAATCTGGCAGGCTCTCCCAGGTATCGCGATAGAAGCGGAACTGCAGTTCTTCAAGATCGCCTCCTGCCGCCATTCCTGCCTTGCCACGCTGCCAGGCACGACGCACCCGAGCCTCGATCTTCGACACCTCCTGCTGGGCGTCATTCCGCCGCGTTTCAAGGTCGGCCAGCTTCGTTTCGTAGTCGGCCCGTGCGGCCTCGTCAGCAAAGATCGCTCGCTCGATGTTGGGGTTGGGATTCCCCATCGGGGTCAGGTTGTGGAAGAAGGAGAGCAGACTGTAGTAGTCCTTCTGTGAGATCGGATCGATCTTGTGGTCATGGCATCGGGCGCAGTTGACCGTCAGCCCGAGGAATGTCTGCCCGGTGGTGGCCAGGATGTCATCAAAGCCGTCATAGGTGGCCTGCAGTCGATCGGCAGGCTCGTCGTCCCAGAGGCCGAGACGGTAATAGCCTGTGGCGATGTAATCGTCGGTGGTCGCCTCAGGCAGTTCATCGCCAGCAAGCTGCTCGGTCACAAAGCGGTCGTACGGCTTGTCATCGTTGAGTGATCGGATCACATAGTCGCGATACCGCCAGACATGTGGCTTCGGGTTGTCGCGTTCAAAACTGTTGGTCTCTGCATACCGCACGAGATCGAGCCAGTGACGGGCCCAGTGCTCACCGTAGTGCGGTGACGCAAGCAGACGGTCGACGACCTTCTCCCAGGCATCAGGCGACGTGTCGGAGAGAAAGTCTTCCACCTCTGCTGCACTCGGAGGCAGGCCGGTGACCGAATAGGTCGCTCGACGCAGGAGTGTCAGCCGATCGGCCTGCTCAGGAACAGGCAGTCCCCGCTGGGCGAGGCCCTGCTGCACAAAGGCGTCTACCGGGCCTGCCGCCCCATCGACCTCTGGCACCTCCGGCTGTTCGAGTGGCCGAAAGGCCCAGTGCTTCTCCCAGGTCGCCCCATCGTTGATCCAGCGGCGGAGTACCTCCACTTCCGCAGCCGTCAGACGGGAGCCCTCTGGCGGCATCTGGAGAAACTCATCGTCGCTGGTGATGCGAGCCATCAGCTCACTCCCCGCGGCATCGCCAGGCACGATCGCTGCCACACCACTATCGAGCTCCGCCGTGGCCGCCTCCGCCTCGTCGAGCCGCAGCCCTGCCTCCTGCGTGTCAGGCCCGTGGCAGGCAAAGCACCGTCGCGCCAGCAACGGCTGCACCTCACGAGCGAAGTCCACTTCGGCCGCAGCCGCAGGTTCGAGAGCGGCAGATGACATGCACAGCACCACCGCTGCCAGCAGCGACGCCGAGGTGCGAAGACGGTGAGAACAGGCTCTCTGGAAAACAGTGGTGAAAATCATTGCGATGAGCGTGTGAACTGAAGGAGGTCAGCGGTCGCGCAGGCTCCCAGCAGTTCGAAACGAGGACAGGGCACTGGACACGCTTTCATTCTACCCTGCAGGTGGTATCGTCTCGACCATCAGTTCACGCCCGAGAAACCAGCTTTTTACTCGTCACGGAGCCTCCTATGTCAGCCTCCCCCTTTTCGCTCGCCGGACGCACAGCACTGGTCACCGGCTCCTCAACGGGGCTCGGCAAGGCGGTGGCGTCTTGCCTGGGACAGGCTGGCGCCAAGGTCGCCCTCAACTACGCCAACAACCAGACACGCGGTGAGGCCGCCCTCAACGAGCTGCAGGAGGCCGGCATCACTGCTGACCTGTTTCGTGCGGATGTCAGCGATGAGGCCAGCGTCGATCAGCTTTTCACGGCAATCGAAGGATCCCTCGGCCCGGTCGACATCGTGGTCGTCAACGCAACCCCTGATCAGCCTCACAACACAATTGAAGACTACGACTGGGACTTCTATCAGCAGATGCTCGACTTCTTTGTGAAGAGCCCCTACCTGCTGGCCCGTCGGGCGCTGCCTTCCATGAAATCCCGCAAGCATGGCCGTCTGATCAACATCACCAGCGAGGTCTTCCATCTCGGCGTGCATCCATTCTCAGCCTATGTCGCCGCCAAGGGTGGGCAGACGGGCTGGTCGCGGAGCATGGCTGGTGAGCTCGCCCCATTTGGGATCACTGTCAACATGATCGCGCCCGGCTGGATCCCGGTCGAGCGGCATGAGAAGGATCCCCAGGAAGACAAGGACGCCTATCTCGCGAGCATTCCCATGGGACGCTGGGGCACACCGGCCGATGTCGGCTGGGCGGCGACCTACTTTGCAAGCGACGAGGCCTCCTTCGTGACCGGACAGACCATCGCCGTCAACGGCGGCACCACACGCTGGTAAGCGTCCGGGTCGCTAATCCCCACCGATACGAGAGACCCGTATGCCACGCCTGCTCACAGCCGCACGTCTGCTCTCTACTGCTGCCCTGATCGCCGGTGCAGCGATGCCCGCCGTTGCGGCTGCACCAACCTCGATTGCCCGTCCGGCCTCGATTGCCCGTCCAGCGTTTGAGACGGCTGGAGAAGACGACCTCGCTGCCTGGCACGGGCGTGGCTACACACCACTGTTTAACGGCGTCGACCTGACTGGCTGGCGGAATCCCTACCCACACGGAGAAGCCAGCGTTGTCGATGGCGAGATCCATCTGCGGGCAAACAAGAAGTTCTTCTTGGTCACCGAGCAGCAGTATTCCGACTTTCGCTTGAGCGTCGACATCCATCTCCCGGAAGGGCCCGCGAACTCGGGCGTGATGTTTCGCTGCCATGTTGATGATGCGGCCAAAAAGAAGGTCTTTGGCTATCAGGCCGAGTGTGACGGCTCGGAGCGACGATGGTCGGGCGGGCTCTACGACGAGGCTCGCCGTGGCTGGATCTGGCCAAGCACCGAAGGACGCTCACTCGATGAGTTCCTCGAACACATGGAGGAGTCAAAGGCCTTCTTCGCCCAGCCCCGAATTCGTGACGTGCTCAACCGCAACGGCTGGAATCGCTACGAGGTGACATGTGTCAAAGACCTGATTCGCATCGAGGTCAATGGCGTGGAAACCGCCCGCTTTCGCGATGCGACCGATGCCCGCGGCTTCATCGGCATCCAGCATCATGGCGAGGCCGGGCAGACCTACCGCTTCCGCAATCTTTTCATCAAAGAGCTGCCTGACGTGCCGGCCGCTGAGCATGCGGCCTTGACCGAGCAGGAGCCCGTGGCCATCACCCGCATCGACGACCGGATCACCCTGCTCGACTTCGGCAAGGTGGCCTACGGCAACATTGTGATGCCCGTGCCCGCCGGCAACGGCACCGCGAGCGTGCACTTCGGCGAAAAGCTCACGGCGGGGAGGATCGATCGCGAGCCACCAGGAACGGTCCGCTACGGGATGACCCCGATTCGCCGCGGCGGGCAACGCGGCAACTGGGTGGTGCCTGCTCCGGTCGATCCCCGTAACACCGAACAGGCCGGGCTTGTTTACGCGAATCCCCCAGCAGCCCTCACGCCTTCTGCATGGGGCTCAGTAATGCCGTTTCGCTGGATCGAGGTGGAAGGCGTCGATGACGATTTTCCATTTGAGCGGATTCGTCGCCGGGCGGCCTTCTCTTCAACCTGGGATGACAACGCCGCTTCCTTTGCCTGTTCGGAGCCGCTCCTCAACGAGATCTGGGAACTCTGTCGCTACAGCATCAAGGCGACCACGTTTGCGGGAGTGTATGTCGACGGCGACCGCGAGCGGATTCCCTACGAGGGCGACGCCTACCTCAACCAGCTGAGCCACTTTGCCACCGATACCGATGTCACGATGGCCCGACGAACCTTCGACTGGCTGATGGAGAATGGCACCTGGCCCACCGAATGGTCCCCACACATGGTGTTCATGGCCTCAGCAGAGTGGATGCACTCCGGCGACACGGCATGGCTCGCCCATCGCTACGAGTCGCTCAAGACCAAGACACTGCTGCACAGGGCGGGCGATGATGGGCTCGTTCGCAGCGACCAGCAGGATCGCAGCCGCCACGACCTGGTGGACTGGCCTCAGAAGGAACGTGATGGCTTCGTGTTCACAGAGGTCAACACGGTCGTCAACGCCTTTCACCTGCAGGCGCTCGCGGAGATGGAGGCCATGGCCCGTGGCCTTGGCAAACAGGATGAGGCCGAGGCGTTTGCGGCACAGCGTGAACTGGCCTTTGCATCCTTTCAAAACACGCTCTTCGATGAGAAGGCTGGCCTCTACCGTGATGGCATCGACACAGACCACAGCAGCGTGCATGCCAACTTCTTCCCACTCGCCTTTGGGCTCGTTCCCGACGCCCACCGTGACCGAGTTGTCCGCTGGCTGCGTGAACAGCCGATGCGGTGCAGCGTGTATGCCGCGCAGTATCTCTTGGAAGGACTCTTCGCGAGCGACGCCGGTGAGACCGCGATGCAGCTGATCCTCGCTGATGGTGACCGCAGCTGGAAGCACATGCTCGAAAGCGGCACGACCATCACCTGGGAAGCCTGGGAGATGAAATACAAGCCCAACCAAGACTGGAACCACGCCTGGGGAGCCGCTCCTGCCAACCTTCTGCCTCGCTTTGTGCTGGGTGCGACGGCGGCGACACCCGGCTGGCAGACCGCCACGATTCGCCCCTGCCCAAGCGGCCTGGCCTTTGCTCGCGGAACGGTCCCAACCCCTCGTGGGCCGATTGCCATCGATTGGAACAACGAGGAAGCCTTTCGCCTTTCACTCACACTCCCAGAAGGCATGACCGGCAATGTGGAGCTGCCGGCCACCGACGGCTCCCGCGGCGTCACGGCCAACGGGGAACCCATCGCAGCCACCCGGCAGGGCGATCGCTGGATTGTGACCGAGCCGGTCAGTGGCTCCGTGACGCTTCAGGTGCAGTCCCCCGACGGCCAACCGTGATCGCTGACCAGGCATAGATCGCCAGGGCGATCCAGACGATCACAAAGCCGATCAGCTTGCCGGAATCGAAGGGCTCGCCATACACGAAGAGCCCCAGGAGAAACTGCAGCGAGGGGCCGATGTACTGCATCAGCCCGATGGCGGAGAGCGGGATCCGCTGGGCAGCCGCAGAAAAGCAGAGCAACGGCACGGCTGTGATCAGGCCTGAGACCATCATCAATAGGCTCGTCTGCCGGCCCACATGGCCAAACACGCCTCTGCCCGCCGAGTGCTCCGTGGCGAGAAACACCACTGCCGGCGTGAGCAACAGGAGTGTCTCGACGGTCAGCGAGGAGAGCGCGGGCAGCGACGTCTTCTTCTTGGCCAGGCCATAGAGACAAAACGAACTGGCGAGAAAAATCGCGATCCAAGGGAAGTGGTGATACTGCCCAGCCAGCCAGGCAACCCCCGTGGCGGCAATCGCCACCGCCAGCCACTGCACCGGCCGCAGCCGCTCACCCAAGAGGAACACGCCGAGCAACACGCTGAGCAACGGATTGAGAAAATACCCAAGGCTGCTCTCGATCATTCTGCCGTTGGTCACCGCCCAGACGAAGCCCAGCCAGTTGCCTCCGACGAAGATCGCCGCCAGTGCCTGGCGGAAGAGCCGTTGTGGAGACGTGAAGACCGCCCGCAGATCACCGGCATGGCCTCTCATCCAGACCAGCGGCAGCAGCATCATGGTCGACCAGACCACACGATGGGCTACCAGCTGCGTGGCCGGAATCCCTTCGAGCTGCTTCCAAAAAACCGGCAACACGCCCCACAGGATGAAGGCCGCAGCAGCGTAGATGTAGCCGGTGTTCACAGAATGGCAGATCGAAAAAGCGAGTGGATGGAGACAACTCAGCAGTCGTAGTAGAGACAGAACTCAAACGGATGGGGCCGCAGCCGCATCGGATCGATTTCCTTGAGTCGCTTCATCCGCACCCAGGTGCGGATCACGTCTTGGGTAAACACATCCCCTCGCAGTAAAAACTCGTGATCGTTCTCAAGCGCCGTCACCGCCTCGTCGAGTGACGCGGGCGCCTTCGGCACATCAGCGAGCTGCTCTGGTGGCATGTCGTAGATGTCGCGGTCGAGTGGCTCGCCTGGATCGATCTTGTTTTGAATGCCATCAATCGCAGCCATCAGCAGCGCCGCGAACGTGAAGTACGGATTGCAGGAGGGATCCGGACAGCGAAACTCAACCCGCTTGGTCTTTGGGCTCGCCGAATACATCGGGATGCGGCAGGCGGCCGAACGATTTCGCTGCGAGTAGGCGAGGTTTACCGGGGCTTCGTAGCCAGGCACGAGTCGCTTGTAGCTGTTGGTCGTGGGGTTGGAGAACGCCAGGATCGCCGGGGCGTGGGTGAGAATCCCGCCGATCGCGTGCATCCCCATCTCAGAGAGTCCGGCATAGCCCGTGCCGGCAAACAGTGGCTGACCATCCTGCCAGAGGGAGAGGTGGGTGTGCATGCCAGAGCCGTTGTCACCAAAGATCGGCTTGGGCATGAAGGTCGCAGTCCGGCCAGCCCGGGCAGCAACATTCTTGACGATGTACTTGTAGAGGCACATCTGGTCACCCATCTTCACGAGATCGGAGAACCGCATGTCGATCTCACACTGACCGGCGGTTGCCACCTCGTGGTGCTGAGCCTCGACGTCGATCCCGCAGGCGATCATCGTGAGCATCATTTCGGTGCGGAGGTCCATCAGCTGATCTGACGGCGGACAGGGAAAGTAGCCCTCCTTGTGTCGTAGTTTGTGGCCGAGGTTTGGCATCTCGTCGGCCCCGCGGTTCCACTCCCCCTCCACGCTGTCGAGGTGGTAGAAGCCCTCGTGGGCATTTTGCTCAAACCGCACATCGTCAAAGACAAAAAACTCCGCCTCTGGGCCGATCGAGCAGGTGTCGGCAATGCGGGTGCTCTTGAGGTAGTTGACCGCCTTGCGTGCCACATTGCGGGGATCCCGCGAATAGTCTTCCCGCGTGATGGGATCCTGCACATTGCCGATCATCGCGAGCGTCGGTGTCGCCGAAAAAGGATCGACGAAGGCGGTCTCCGGCTGCGGCACGATCAGCATGTCGCTCTCGTTGATCGACTGCCAGCCGCGGATGCTTGAGCCATCGAAGCCAAAGCCATCTTCGAAGACGTCTTCTTCCAGCTTGCCCACCGGCACGGTGAAGTGCTGCCAGATGCCGAGGAAGTCGGCGAACCTCAGATCCACAGCCTTGATTTCTTTCTCGCGACACATCGCGAGCACTTCACGGGGCGTCATGACAGTCCTGCTCCAGAAACCAGCGAGCGTTGCCGCTTCCACACAACCGGGGCCGCTTCCACACAGTCGGCATCCGCCCGCCAGCATACGATCCCCCAAGTCCGCCTCACAGAAGATCCGGCTGCAAACGGCTCACACGGCATGTGCCGGTGTCCCTGAGACGCCACATAAACCACTCACACTCGCGTGCAACACTCCCGCGGCGTTCCAACCTCGTATAAAGGCTCGTCCTCGGTTGCAAACCGCGATAGAGTGGTCTCATGGGAAGTATTCCACGACGCTCGTTTCTCGTTGGCTCCGCCGCCTCGCTCGCCCTCACGGGAAGCTTCAGCCCCTGGTCTACTGCCGCCGAGCAGGGCCGTGCCAAAACGATCTCGATCTTCCACACAACCGACCTTCACGGCCATATTCGGCCCACCACGACCTACGAAGGCCTCGCGGACGTCGGTGGTCTGGCCCGCTGTGCCAGCTGCCTCCGGCAGTGGCGAAAGACCTGCCCTGACTCACTAACAGTTGACGTCGGTGATCTCTATCAGGGCACGCCGGTGAGCCACGCGACAGATGGCCTCCTGATGGTCGACCTACTCAATCGGCTCGGCTACGACTCCTGGACACTCGGCAATCACGACTTCGACTGGGGCGCTGAGGTGCTGCAGGAGAATCTTGCCGCCACCAATGCCGCAGTCCTCACCGGCAATCTCTCCCGACGTGGCAGATCGGCGGGCAGCTTTGATGGTGTCTGGAACAAGGTCCGGCCGTGGACCATGCATGAGCTGGGCGGCTTCAAGATTGCCATCATTGGCCTGATCACACCTGGCCTGCCGTACTGGCTCACTCCCGAGACCCTCGACGGCACCGAAGCAACTGACCCCGCCGCAAGCCTCGCCGCCTCGATGAAAGAGGCCCGCGGTGAAGGTGCCCAGGCGGTGATCGTGACAGGCCACATGGGCTGGCGATACAAGGACGACTACGCCAATCCCGTTCGTGAACTCCTGCGGGACAACAGCGGGGTCGATGTCTACCTTGCCGGCCACTCGCATCAGAACCAGCCGGCCTGGATGCTCGACGGGGTGCTCTGCTCGCAGGCGAGCTACTACGGGATTCACTGCGGCCGCGTTGACCTGACCTTTGACACGTCCACTGGCGAACTTGTCGAGCGACGAGTGTTTACGGTGTTGATGGATGATCGCTTTGAGACAGACCCCCTGGTGATGCAGGTGGCCGAGCCGGCAATCGCCACCAGCCAGCAAGAGCTTGCTCGCACCGTCTGCCAGGTCCGCAATCCAATCGCTGGTGGCCGCCGTGGCAGCCCCTTGGTTGAGCTCTTCTGCGAAGCGTTTGCCTCAACCCTCGCCAAACAGAAACGGCCAGTCGACGGAGTCTTTCATGGCAGCTTTAACACCGAAGAGATTCCAGCAGGCAGCCTGACCGTTGCCGACTGCTGGGAGCTGATTCCTTATGAAAACCTGCTGGTCACCGCCGAACTGTCGGGGCGAGAACTCGTTGAGATCGTTCGCGAAGACAAGAGTGATCGCTACTCAGATCGCACGCTCTGGCCGTTCGCGCTGGCAAGCGACTCCGCTGGCACGCCCACTCGCTTTACCTACAAAGGGCAGCCGGTCGATCCTGACCAGCGATTCACGATCGCCTTGAACAGCTACGACGGCCAGTCGGGCGGACGACGACTGATGAAACTCCGCAGCATCCTCGCGAGCCCTCAGGCCAATCGGCAGACCACCAGCATCGGCACTCGCGAAGCCCTGATCGACTACTGCCTCGACGCAGGTGAGATCGGTTAAGGCCGTCTCCACGCCCGATCATGGCCAACCGTCAGTTCGCCAATGAGCAGCGTGCCGCGCACCTGGACGACAACCGGCTCAGTCGTCTCATCGACAGTCATCTCAGCGACAGCATCGCAGGCCGGCTCATACGTCCCGGCGTCGATGCGACGAGCATGGCCGCGGTTGCCCGAGACAGGGCCGTCGTGGTGGTCGAGCCAGGCGAGGCGGTGTGGGGCGATGGGTGTTGCGGCAACCGGCTTTCCGTCAGCCGCCGGCATATCGGAGAGCCGCCACGTACGACAGACCTCCCCCGCCTCCAGCAGCAGGTCGTAATGCCGGCCGCCAGGGTCATCCGGCGCGTCAGTGTGTTCTAGCACGATGAAGCGAGGCATCCGTCACACCAGCGAGGCGGTCTTAATAGTCGTCACCGCCGGCAGCAGGAGCCGTTCCCATCTCCAACGGCTTGGGCCTATGCCGCACAGCGCGACGAGCCACCTCATCGCAGAGCTGTGTGATCGCCTCATCGACGGGCATCGCGCCGATATCACCGTCGAGACGATCCCGCAGGCTAACTGTTCCCGCAGCCTCATCACGCGGACCGCAGATCATCATCATCGGAATCAGTTCCAGCTGGGCTTTGCGGATCTTGGCGCCGAGCTTGTCGGCATCGAGATCGATCGACGCCCGCAGACCTGCGGCCTCCAGCTTGCCTCCGATCGCCTTGGCGTACTCCTCGCTCTTGGCACTCACCGGGATCACCCGCACCTGCTCTGGTGCCAGCCAGAGCGGGAAGGCACCGGCAAAGTGCTCGATCAACACGCCCACAAACCGCTCCATGCTGCCTAAGGGCGCGCGGTGGATCATCACCGGCGTGTGACGACCGTTGTCATCACCGATGTACTCCAGATCGAACCGCTCCTTGCTCGGCAGGTTGTAGTCGAGCTGCACCGTGCCGAGCTGCCATTCCCGCCCGAGGGAGTCGTTGACCACAAAGTCGATCTTCGGACCGTAGAACGCCGCTTCGCCCGGCTCGGGCTCACAGCCTGGCAGGTTCATCCGACGGGCCACCCGCTCAATCGCGGCCTCCGCCTCATCCCACCGTTCTGGCGGGCCGACATACTTATCGCTGTTGGGATCACGGAACCCGAGCCGCACACGGAAGTTCTCAAAGGCCAGGCTCTCAAGCACCTTCAGGGTGAAGTCGATGCAGCCCTCCACCTCTGCTTCCACCTGTTCTGGCATGCAGAAGATGTGAGCGTCGTCTTGCGTGAAGCCACGCACACGGGTCATGCCACCGAGCTCACCAGACTGCTCGTACCGGTAGACCGTGCCAAACTCCGCCAGACGCAACGGCAGATCCTTGTAGCTGCGTGGCCGGGCCTTGTAGATCATCGTGTGGTGCGGGCAGTTCATCGGCTTGAGCAGATACTGCTCATCTTCATGCTGCACGATCGGCTTGAACTGGCTGTCGGCGTAGTAGGGATAGTGGCCGGAGATCTTGTAGAGATCGACCTTGCCGATGTGTGGGGTGTAGACCGGCTCGTAGCCGCGGGCTGCCAGCTCATCGCGAACAAACGATTCCAGCGTCGCCCGCAGCCGGGCGCCCTTTGGCATCCAGAGCACGAGGCCTGAGCCCACCAGCGGACTGGTCGTAAACAGGTTGAGCTGTTTGCCGAGCACCCGATGATCTCGCTTGCGGGCCTCCTCAAGCCGGGCAAGGTAGGCGTCGAGCTCTTCCTGAGTGAACCAGGCGGTACCGTAGAGTCGCTGCAGCTGCTCGCGGTCGGCGTCACCCTTCCAGTAGGCCCCGGCGAGGCTCGTCAACTTGACCGCCCCGATGCAACCAGGGCTGGGAATGTGGGGCCCACGACAGAGGTCGACAAACTCACCCTGACGGTAGAAGGAGAGAGTGGGGTGTTCGGCGAGGCCCGTTTCGATGTGCTCCACCTTGAGCGGCTGATCGAGATCTCGCACGATCTTCACCGCCTTCTCACGGTCGACTTCGACCCGCTCAAAGGCCTCGTCAGCCTCGATGATCTTCCGCATCTCCGCTTCGATCGCCGGCAGGTCTTCGTCGGTGATTGGACGGGCTGCCCGCATGTCGTAGTAGAAGCCTTCACCGACGGTCGGCCCGAAGGCCAGCTCGACGCCGTCAAAGAGCTTCATCACCGCCCGAGCCATCACATGGGCGGCCGAATGCCGCATCACTGGCAGAGCCCGCGGATCGCCGACGGAAAGCAACTCCACCGTCGCCTCACCACTCTCGGGCAGGACCGCATCGAGCCCCACCGTCTTCCCGTTGAGAACCGCCGCGATCGAGCGAGCAGCCGTGTCGTTCTCGGCAGCACCGGCCAGGCAGTCGGCCAGCCGCGTTCCCACGGGGTAGTCGCGAGTCGATCCATCGTGAAAACGGACGGTGGGCATCGGGGGTTCCTGCAAGAGGTGCTGCGGCGAGAGAAAGCGGCCACGCGAGAGCCGAGGTTGCCAGTATCCGAAGCGAGTCGCGGGTGAACAAGGCCGAAGCCGGGCTGCCGAGAGCCAGAAAAAACCGCTTTTCCCCACAACTTTCCCGCGATTCTCCCCGAAGGTACCCTCGAAGAATGGGGATTCGTGATCCCTGCACCATCTCACACCCGGAGTGACGAGCCATGTCTCCACACACCAACGGCCAGCAGAAGCCCTCGCTCACGGCCTATGAGTGGAAGCAGGTGCACGAAATCGCTGACTGGAAGAGCACCGAGCCGAGCCGTCTCACCCAGGCGGTTGATGCGGTCACCTTTCCGATTGCATGGGGCGTGAAGCGGGTGGTGCCTCGCGAGGTGGTGCGGAAAGCGATCGATCTCCTCGACCGGGTGTCGAGTAAACAGCTTGGATCCTGGCGGAAGACGCACCTCGAGGATGGCAGCTGGAATCTGGATCACCTCCGGGAAGCGCCGCTGGAGGAGTGCGACCAGCTCGCCCTCGAACTCATCCTTGACACGGAGCACACGAGCGCCGGCCGGGGCCTCGTGGTCCGGCAGATTGGCAACGCGATCATCGGCCGTGTGCCGTTTCAGCTGATCGCCGCCTTTGCCCTGATTGCCAAGATCGGCCACTGCTATGGCTACCCTCTCGACCGGCCCATTGATCGGGCGATGCTGCTCGATCTGCTGGAGCTCTCGTTTACCGAACATCCGGCAGGACGCGTGGCTCTCCTTGACAGGCTCAACACCTCGCTCGACCACCCCGACAGCGAGAGCCTCGACGCCGACGCGTTGGCGGTGACCGCTGGCCGAGATGTGGTGGCGGACGAACTTGCAGACGAGCTTGTCGGCCGGATTCCGGTCCTCGGCAGCCTGGTCGGATTCGTGGCCGACCGCACCTTCATCCGCACCGCCGGCGAATCGGCGATGCGGTTCTTCCAGGAGCGGCATCTGCGTGACGCCGGCAAGGTGGTCAGCATTCCCCCATCGGCAGCCCGGCTGCGAAAGTCGAGCCTCTCCGAAGTAGGCAATGCCCTCGGGCAGACGGTTTACGCCGGGGGAGCTATTGTCGGCTTCACCGCGACCTTTCCGGTCGCGTTTGTCGGAAGAATGCTCTCCTGGTGGCAGAGCCCGATCACCCTCGGCGGTATCGATGGGTCTGCCGCGGCCGTTCGCTCTGCAAAGTCGCTAGTGCTCGGCCAAGCAGTCGCAAACCTCGCTCGCGACCAGCAGGCAGACCCAGCTGGCGACATCGCGTCGCTGCCTACGGCGATTGCCGGACGGATCAGCCCAGCAGCCCCTCCTGCCGGGTGAGCACAGCGGCATGGTCGACTCCATGGTCAGCAGGCTGCACGGCCCACACACGGTCGCGATTGCCCCTACGCTGCGGGCCACGGCCGCTTCTTGACTCCACAGGAATCGTGCGCGAGACTTCGGGAACGCGAGGCGATCTCGCCACCGCGTGACACGGGCGATTAGCTCAGTTGGTTAGAGCACTAGCTCGACAAGCTAGGGGTCATAGGTTCGAGTCCTATATCGCCCACTTCACATCTCCAAAGACCCTCAGGTGACGTCAGTCGCCTGGGGGTCTTTGCTTTTCCAACTGCTTGCTGATGACTGTTCGTAAGGCTCAAAAACCGGTCCTGCGACTACCTGATGAGTCCCAAAAAGAGTCCCAACCAAAACCCCGCTCCTCTGGCGAATGCCTGCTCGTCAAACGCGAGTCCCGACAGCTGGAACGAACGAGCCACAGACAAAAAACTACGGCACGCGTTCGGTCCCTGCGACCAGCCGACTGATTGGGGCCAAAGCAACTCGATGCGTGGGGCCGTGGCGGCTTGGACGAAGTCTTGCTCGACGAACTGCCAGGCGCAACCACTGCGTGACGCCGACCTTGATAGAGAACGCGAACTGCATGGCTTTGGGTCGTGCGGGCGTTCTTACCTGCCGGGCTATCTGTCGGCCACTGGCTCTTTGAGAAACGCGGCGAGCTTTGCGAGGTCGTCGGTGCCGATCAGGTCGACGCCGGCGGAGTGGAGTTCCTGCCAGCAGACGGGATCCTCTGGCGTTGCCCAGAAGCGGAGCCGCTGGCCGCGGGCGTGGGCCTGGCGGACGATGGACTCGAGCCGCTGCCGCTCACTCTCAGGCATCGGGCCACCGCCCTGCCAGCGGAAGTTTTTTCCCCAGCGGTCGCTGACCAGTGGCACGAGCGCTGCGGGCCGATCGTCACGGTCGAGATCTTCCAGCCTGCCGTCGATGCCTACGAGCCGATCGGTGTCGGCGGCGATTGTGTCGATCGGCCGGTCGCCGCTGATCAAGACCTGCAGGACCGCGGGGCCATCAGCGGACTTCAGGTACGGCCGCAAGGGCTCGAGCTGCTCTTTGAGCAGTGCGTAAGCCGCCTCACCGCCGGCCTTGATGTCGACCAAGAGCGTGAAAGTGTTGGCCTCCGGCTGCACCCTGCCATGCTCTTTAAGCCGGGCGAGCAAGGGCTCGAGATAGAGCCTGCGGAGCGTTCGCCCTGGCTGTATGTCAAACGCATGATGCGCGACGAGCAGGTCGCCCTCCACCGGAAACACATCGGCCTCCACCGAGCAGAAGCCCCAGGCGAGCGCATCGACGAGCGGCCGCTCATGCTCATAGTCGTTGTGGGCATGGGCCGCTGGAAACGGGCCAGAGGATTCCAGTGATTCTGCGTTTCGCTGAGCACCCGCAGATGAGCCCAGCGTGATCAACACGGTTGTAAAGATGGCGGCAGCCAACTGTGGCAGTCGAATCATGGCGTGTCTTCCGATGTGTCGTGTGGGATAGCTGCGGATGGCCTGAGCTCTGGCGGGAGGGATCATCGCACATCTTGGCGGCGTGGAGGCCGCTCATGAATTATTCATGCCTGGCTCATGATCGTTTAACTCAGGAGCCATAAAAACCTTTCGCTGGAACCATGTGCCGATGTTTACCCACTCAGGATTCCCAACCAACCATGAAGACACGCACCATTTCCACTATCGACCATCAGATGAAACGATCCGGTTTCACGCTCGTCGAACTGCTGGTCGTGATCGCGATCATCGGCACGTTGGTCGGCCTGCTGTTGCCGGCTGTGCAGTCGGCTCGCGCTGCCGCCCGTCGCATCGACAGCACCAACCGACTCAAGCAGATCGGCCTGGCCATCCACAACTATCACGACACGATGAACCGTCTGCCACCCGCCTTCGTCGACTGGGACTCCAACTACAACCCCACCTGGTACAACCGCTGCGGCTCAACCCACTTCTACATCCTGCCCTTCCTGGAAGAAACCGCCCTCTCCGACATGGGCGACTACTTTTGGGATGTGTATCAGGACCACGGCGTCAAAGCTTTCGTTAATCCAGATGATGCCTCCTGCCCGCAAGATGGCCTGTATGCCGACGGCAGCTGGGGCGTGTATGGCGTGACCGGCTACGCCGCCAACTTCCAGGCGCTCGGCCACTTCATGAACGATGGCGACAACAACATCATGCGGATCGGCAGCATGGTGGACGGCACATCCAAGACGATTCTGATGGCCGAGAAGACGGCGGTCTGTGCCAAGGTCGACGGAGCCCCCTGGTACAACATCTGGGCTTACGGCCGCACTGCTTGGAAGGAATGGAATCCGGTCTTTGCCTATCAGATCACCGGGCCTGCCTCAAAGTTTCAAACCAGTCCCACCACTGATGGCAGCACGGCCACCTGCGATCCGCGGCTGGCGAGCGCTCCGCGTTCGGCCGGCATCCTGGTCGGCATGGGCGATGGCAGCGTGGGCTTCGTCAACAGCGAAGTCAGCCCCGACACCTGGTGGGCGGCCTGCACGCCTCGCGGCGGGGACATGCTCGGTGGCGACTGGAACTAAGCCACAAGCCCACCAGCAAAGCAGAGGAATCTCCAGATGACGCAACCCAAGGATCGATGGCAGACGGCCCCGGCCGTGAGCCGCCGAAGCCTCGCCGGCCTGTTGGTCGCGGCGGCCGCGGTGCTCACAGGCTGCGGGGACCTGCCCCGCGGGGGCCTGCACGGCACGCTCACCTTTCAGGGGAAGCCACTCGCCGGGGCGACCGTGATGTTTTTTGGCAAGGATAATCAGGTCTACCGGGCTGATCTCACGAAAGAGGGAACCTACACGGTCAGTGGGGTGCCCCTCGGGCCGATTCGGGTGGCCGTGCAGCAGTTTCTGCCGTCGGTGACACCGCGGCCAGACCCGCCGCCAGGTGGGCCGAAGAAGCCCGAGATGGGCGAGGCTCGCGATGCCGCCTGGAAGCCTCCGGAGATCACAGCGGAAGAGAGACCGCGGGTTCCGGCATCCTATGGTGACCCAGGCACCTCCGGACTGGCGCTGGATCTGGTCGAGGCGGATCAGGAGTGGTCGGCCGAACTGACGAACTGAAGCAGTGATGGGCGTTTCCGGCGTGTGCCGGCGACGCAGCCATGAATCGACGAGAGAAGAGGACAGTGCCGATGGACATGATGCGACGTGGGTTCCTGGCTGCCGGGAGCGCGGGGCTGCTGAGCGTTTCCACGGCGACGGCTGGCCCGTCGTCACAGGCTGCCAAGAAGCCCGGCGTGCGGATGGCGCACATCACCGATGTTCACATCATGCCTGAGCGGGAGGCACCAGCTGGCGCTGCGGCCATGCTGGACCACATGCTCGGCAATGACGACTGGCGACCGGAACTGATCCTTAATACCGGCGACAGTGTGATGGGGGTGGATGGCGGCACCACCGGGAAGTCGGCCGAAGCACAGATCGCCGTGTGGCGGGAGGTATTTGGTGACTGCGGCCTGCCGATTCGCTCGTGCCTCGGCAATCACGACGTCTGGAATGGCGGCGGGCCGACCGAGGCCGTTCCGTTGTCGAAGAAGGGCTTCGGCTTGATGACAGAAGTGCTCGGCATGCCGGCTCCCTACTACAGCTTCGACCACGGCGGCTGGCACGTGATCAGCCTCAACAGCATGTGCAACTGGCCGAGCTATGCGACGCTCAGCGATGAACACTTCGCCTGGCTGGTCAAAGACCTGGAGCAGACCAGCCTGCCCACGGTGGTCTTGAGCCATATCCCGATTCTCAGCGTGACCAGCCAGGTGTATGGCGATGACACCCGCAAGGGCAACGACAACATCGTGCCCGGCACCTGGCACCACGCTGACTGCTGGGCGATCACGGAGGTCTTCCGACGGCATCCGCAGGTGAAGCTCTGCCTCAGCGGCCACATGCACACCGCCGACCACTGCATCTACCGTGACGTAGCCTACATCTGTGGCGGCGCGGTCAGCGGGTCCTGGTGGAATGGGAGCCAGTATGGATTCCCACCGTGCTACGGACGGCTGGAACTCTTCGAGGATGGCACCTTCGACTATCAGCTCGTCGATTACGGCTGGAAGACGAGCGACTGGCGGGGCAAGCAGCTCTCGATCTAGCTGCCCGGGGCTTCGTTGCCGCCAGCACACCAGCGGCGGACGCATGCGGCAAAGCTGCCGATCAGTTCGCCTCGGCTGAGGGCTTTGGGTTGCACTCGTGACCGGCTGGGGTCAGAGGCTGTGGATGTTGATCACGGGCAGCTCGTTGGGCGGCCCCCGAGCCGGCGAGATCCGTAGCCGTTCGAGCGGTTCGCCAAGGTGAGTGAGAATCTTGCGGATCGGCCCCGGCTTGGTGATGAAGGCGATCAGCCGGATGTCGCCGCCGCAGTTTGGGCACTCGAGTGGGAACTCCTCGCCTACCCGGGCCAGGAGTTTCGCCCAGGCAATCCGCGACGTGTCGTGCGAGCGGGGCTTTTGATTCGCGTCGCAGCAGCCTTTCGTGGCGTGACCGCCGCCCCCATGCTCGCCGGCAGCGGCGTCACACCATTTGTCGATGTTCCCGATCGCCAACGCCGTGACGGCTTTTCGCAGCTTGTGGTTCGGCGCAAACACCCCACGATACCAATTCCGGTGCTTGCGCGGCGGCGGGACGAGATCGGCGAGCCGGTAGCCAGATCATTCGCCGGCGAACGCCGCCGCACCGGTTTACTGGTGGCCGACAGGCTTGCCGCTTGGTTCACTGCAAATAGCGGCGAGGCGGGCTTCGAGGAAACCTCCAGCGGTGGTGGGGCCTTCCGGGCTGAGCACCACTTCACTGCGGGGATGAACAAAAAAGGGCATTGAGTATCGGGAGACACTGCGGCCAGCATCGTCGCCTGGATTCACGACGCGATGAGGCGTTGACTTGAGCCGTCCGCCGGTGGCCATCTGAAGCATGTCGCCGACGTTGATGACCAGTTGGCCTGCGAGCGACCGGACGGGCATCCAGGAGCCGTCGGGCCGCTGCACCTCCAGGCCGCCAGCGGTGCCCTCACAGAGCAGCGTGATCAGGTTGATGTCGGCATGAGCAGCTGCACGGACGGCATCTGCTGGAATGTGCTCTGGCAGCGGCGGGTAGTGGATCAGTCGGAGGATGCTGTTGCCTCCATCGATCCATTCCTGCAGCGAGCCGATTTCCCAGCCGAGGGCTTCTTCAACTGCCGCCAGCACCCGGCCTGCAAGCTGCTCAAGGTCGGCAAACAGCTCGAGCATGGTGGCCTGAAAGCCGGGCAACTGCATCTGGTCGGGCCAGGCGTTGCCGAAACTCCCTGCAGCACCGCGGGGATGCGGCTGACCGACGTGGAAAAACTCCTTGAGGTCAGCGGCCCTCGCCCCGACGGCCTTCTCACCACCGAGGCCCACATAGCCCCGGTTGCCGAGCGATTCCGGCACGCTGCACGCCTGCTTGGCACGTGTATCCAGAGCAAAGAACGCTTCACTGACCGCAAACGCAGCGGCGAATCGTTCAGGTGCGATCCCGTGTCCATCCAGGACCAAGAAGCCGAAGGTTTCCAGGGAGGCTGTCAGCCGATCGAGAAAAAGGTTCCGCTGTACCGCATCACTGCTGTCATGGTCCTGGAGATTGAGGATGGGGAGGGTTTGCGGTGCTTCATCTGAGCAAGCGTGAATCGAATGCGGAGTGCTCATGAGACCATCCGTGTGAGAGAAATGGCCGTGCAGCTGTCGTCTGCACGCTGAGTCGGAATCTTAGCGTTTCTGACCACAGACCGAGCGAAAGGTCTTCGAATACGAATCGTTCCAGGGCTCTCCGGAGAAGCCCCGTGTGTTCTGCCTGGCCTCTCGTTTTTTGCAGCCTACTTCTCGATCACAAAATGCCCGACGAACAAGGCATCACTCAGCACTATCGAGTGCTGTTCTGAAGAACAGATACAAGATCGAAACAGAAAGGGATGGCCTGTTCTTTAGGTGGGAGTATCGACACCTATTTCGCCAACGTCCCATCTCCAAAGGCCCTTAGGTGACCTCAGTCACCTGGGAGTCTTTGCTTTTTGCCTCTGCGTCCTCGACGAGACGCTGAATCTCGAGGGCGACATGCTCCACGGTGGGGAGCGTGATCCGCTCACGGGCATCCGCCAGGGCGGTGAACCGCGGCGCGAGCTCCGCATTGATGAGGGAACGCATCTGCGTGGCGTCTGCCCCACGGGAGGTGTTCTTGATCACCATGCGAAACCATCCCACTCCCAGTGACGTCCGCAGTTCACTGGCCAGTTGCTCTGTCTCAGTCTCGGTCAGCATCTGTTGACGGGCATGCTCTTGGAACGCGTCTCGCAACTGCTCAAGCACGACCACGCAGTCATCCGGCACCAGTCGATCGGCCACTTTCTTGGCAGCCATCGAGCCACCCATGCCGCCACCGACCGCGCCCAGGATGCCTCCCACGAGTCCCCCCGCCGCCGTTCCCAGCACCGGCACCACGCTCCCGAGTGCTGCCCCCATGGCGGCTCCACCAAGCCAGCCGGCACCGCCAGTGGCCACGCCAGCCGCGTTCACCGACACATTTTTCGTCAGCTGCCGCCAGGAAATAGACCGCTCCAGGGCGGCTCGGTAGACATCGGGCGCACTCGCAGCAACCGCCACGACCGTCCCGGTCAGCACGTTGCCACGCAACAGCTTGGGAAGCTGGTTCGCAGCAGCGAGTCCATGGGCTGAGTGTCGCATCGCCCCAGCAGCAAGCTGATGCGTCTCATGCTGCCAGACCTGTGAGGTCGCCCTCTTCAGCGTGAACCTGGTGGCAAACTCTTTGAGAGTGCCCATCTTCACACGCAGCTGCTCCCGAGTGGCTCCGGTAAGGAAGACCGCCGCGGCACCTGCCGCCACACCACTGCCGACGGCCTCCTGCGTTGCTCTCCTCGGCTCGCGTCCATTCCATCGCGCGCGTGCATACGCCACCACAAACGAAAGGCCAAAGGGGCTGCTGCATCGCACGGCCTCGGCTGCGGGATCCCAGGTGAGCGACTCGACACGGCCTGCCTCCGCCAGCCGTCGCGCCTGTAAAAACTCGACACTGCCCTGATGGATCAGTCGCTCGACATCGTCAGGAGCGTTCTGTTCTGGAACGTCACTCGACGCACTCTGGCTTTGCAGCAACTGCACGCATTCGGCGTACTGCTCGTGCGGCACTTCCACCAACACGCCGTCTCCTGCGGCGACTGCCTCCGAAGCTGCGGCCTGCGTGGCCGCCGCATGTGCCCGGTAGACCGACTCCAGACGCATGCTGGGGGCATGCTGCGTACGATCAATGCCCTTGCTGTTGTTCTTCACCCGCATCGCCCCCTGAGGTTCGTCCCTCATCGTACAGGCCAACGATTCGGGCAGGTGTTGCCACTGCAGTTGATCCAGTCGGCGGTGTTCGCCGTCATGGAATAGGCCCGGCCTATGAGAGAACGGCGTGGGCTTTGTGCAGTTCTCTTCGTGAGGACGCATCGGACTCAATGCCCGGCAGCCGAACGATGCTGTAGATACAGGCAGGAGCCACGATCGCCATCATGCCCAGGGCGAACGGATTGGCTTTGGCGATCACAACCGTGGTGCCGATGATCACCAGCGTGAAGGCGATCAGTTTTTTCTTGGAATCGCCGCTGAGCGCCTGATGGGCATCCCACTCGCGGACGAGGGTTCCAAAGAGAGGGGTTGAGAGCAGGGCGGCATGCGCCCGCGGCGATGAACGAGCCAGAAAGTAGCTGCTCGAAAGTAAGAACGGCACCGTCGGGATGCCGGGCACAAGCACACCGACCACCGTCATCACACTGCTGCCAGCACCAGCGGCCAGGTAGAGCAGCCGTTTGGGTCCGCGAACAAGCATTGTGCCCGTGGCAGCCGATGCGGCGGCTGATGAGCTACCGGAGAGCTGGGTTCGCTCGCCCGGCGATGTCTGACGCTTCGCTCGTGACCAGAGCAGTCGCCGCCAGGCTGGCTCAGCAGCCTCCGCGGCACAGCCTGCCTGCAGCGCCTCAACAAACCGGGCAGCTGCACTGGAAACAGGCGTGGCAGCATCGGCCCAGCGGATCTGGCAACGGCCACTGGTGAGGTCGCACGCGACGGCTGCAATGTCATCCCGCTGCGTCAGCTGCTCAAGCAGCGTGCTCACTAGCCGAGTCCGCTCGCCACGAAAAACCTGCGGATCCACCACACACAAGCCGCCGTCGGCATAGGTCACGGTCGTTGGCATGGGCAGCGTCTCTTCTGAAGTCAAACGGCTGGCGAGCAGTCTTCTGAAGACTATCCTCGCCACCGGTGACTTTCAGAAGGAACACGACCCGC
>JADHNY010000177.1 GCA_016779265.1 Pirellulales bacterium
CTGGCCTCACCGCTGCCGGCTACCGCCGCCGCAAGGCTGCCAAGCAAGCCGCCTAAGCGACTGCCTTGAGCCGGTCGAACGGCTTGGATGACGAACGACAAAAGGCCCGGCTCCTGCGAGTCGGGCCTTTTGCGTGCGCTCACGTCGCTGCCACCACCAGTTTTTTTCTCCAGCCGGCACGACCCGAAATCACGGTTTAGAGTTGATTCGTCGGGAACGCCTACTGTTACGCAAAGGAGAGGAGCCGCCATGACTGGCGCACTGAAAATCCGCCGTGCTGCACTCGTCGCTGCAGCGATGACTTCCGTGAGTTTGACCGCCGCAGCCGCCTTCGCTGCTGACGCCTCCCCAAACGTCAGCATGCGGATCATCACGTTCGGTGAGACCCGCCAGCAGCTGCAATCGACGCCGATCGAGCAGCGTCCCTACCGGCCGCTGCATTTCTACGGCAACCGGGTGCGTCGTCAGAACAACCGCGGCAGCACCAGCAGCACCCGCGCAACCCGCACGAGCAGCTCCAGCAGCTCCAGCAGGCGCTGAGGGCACGCGGCCCGAATGGGCCGCTGAAGGCACACGGGGCAGGCTAGGCTTCGTAGCGGAGCAGCAGTTCACCCGCTTCCACCGGCGTGCCGGGGGAGACAAGGACTTCGGCCACCTTGCCGTCTCGCTCGGCAAGGATGGTCGTCTCCATCTTCATCGCCTCAAGGCTGAGGAGCTTCTGGCCTTCCTCAACCTTGTCGCCCGCCTTCACCGCGACGGTGACCACAAGGCCGGGCATCGGGGCGCCGAGTTCGGTCGGCTCGCCCGGGGTGGCCTTCGGCCGGCGAGCGGTTGAGCTTTCGAGGCCCTTGTCGACCACCGTCACGCTCCGTGGCTGGCCGTTGAGTTCGAAGAAGACGGTGCGGGTGCCATCGGAATGAGACTCACCAACCGAAAGCAGCCGGATCAGCAGCCGCTTCCCAGGCTCGATATCACACGAGAGTTCTT
The DNA here is from genome assembly GCA_016779265.1 of Pirellulales bacterium. Lineage (GTDB taxonomy): Bacteria > Planctomycetota > Planctomycetia > Pirellulales > UBA1268 > M30B53. Next base: position 988 of record JADHNY010000177.1, read on the forward strand.
CGCCAGGCTTGATGCCCTCAAGAAACGCGGGCGTGGGCAGGGCGGACACGTTGCCAAAACTCGCCTGATGCTTGGCGAAATCCTCAAAAACCCTCGGGTAGAGCAGCCAGGAGACGACCTCCTTTGCGTCTGCCTCGCGGCCGAGCAGGTCGCCACACTTCGTGGCAGCAGCCTCAAAGTCGGCCGGCGGGAGCGACTCGCCAGGGCGGCCGGTGAGCACGTCGACTCCCTTGACCACCCGCTCAATCACCTGCTGCGGGAAGCCCCCGGGCGGCTGGCCCATCCGGCCTGACAGCAGGTCGATGATGCTCTCCGGAAACGCGATCTCGCGGTCGTCGGTGAGCAGATCGCTGGCCTGCATGTCGTTGGTGACCAGCAGCAGGGCCAGGTCGCCGACCGCCTTGCTCGTCGGCGTGACCTTCACGATGTCGCCGACCAGCTGGTTGACCTCGGCGTAGGTACGGCAGACATCCTCCCAGCGATCGCCGAGGCCGAGGGCCTTGGCCTGCTCGAAGAGGTTGGTGAACTGGCCGCCAGGCATCTCGTGCAGATAGAGGTCGGCGTCGGGTGCCTTCATCGAGCATTCGAAGGCGGTGTAGTGGTCGCGGACGCCCGACCAGTAGCGGGCGAGGTGCCGCAGTGAATCGGGGTTGAGGCCCGTGTCGAGCGGGGTGTTGCGGGCGGCCTCCACGATCGCGTTGAGGTTTGGCTGGCTGGTGAGCCCGGCAAACGGAGCCATCGCACAGTCGACCACGTTGGCACCAGCCTCCGCGGCCGCCAGGCAGCTTGCCAGCGAGCCGCCGCTGGTGTCGTGGGTGTGGAAATGGATCGGAATCCCGATCTCTTGCTTGAGGGCGGCCACCAGTTGTCGGGCCGCAAACGGCTTGCAGAGCCCCGCCATGTCTTTGATGGCGAGCATGTGGGCGCCGTGCTGTTCAAGCTCCTTCGCTAGGTCGACGTAGTAGGCAAGCGAATACTTGGTGCGGCGAGGATCGAGCACGTCCCCGGTGTAGCAGATTGCCGCCTCGCAGATCCCTCCCGACTCGATCACCGCGTCCATCGCCACCCGCATGTTTGGCACCCAGTTGAGCGGGTCGAACACACGGAAAAGATCGATGCCGCCGGCCGCCGCCTCTTTCACAAAGGCCTGGACCACGTTGTCGGGATAGTTCGTGTAGCCGACGGCGTTGCTTGCCCGCAGCAGCATCTGGAAGAGTACATTCGGCACCCGCGTTCGCAGCTCGGAGAGCCGCTCCCAAGGACACTCCTTGAGGAACCGCATTGACGTGTCGAAGGTGGCACCACCCCACATCTCCAGGGAAAACAGGCCCGAAGCGAGATGGGCGTAGGCGTCTGCAACCGCCAGCATGTCGTAGCTCCGCATCCGCGTCGCCAGCAGCGACTGATGCGCGTCACGCATGGTGGTGTCGGTCAGAAACAGCTTGTTTTGCGTGGTCACCCACTGGCAGAAGGCTTTGGCACCGAGTTCTAAAAACCGAGTGCGGGCGCCGGCGGGTGGTGCCTCCACATGGTCGTAACTCGGCACGAGGGCCGGCTCCCGTCGCACCGCCTCTGGCCGCCCCTTCACGAGCGTATTGCCGTTGACGATCACGTCGCCGAGATACTCCAGCAGCTTTGTGGCCCGGTCCTGCCGCACCGGGAAGTCGAATAGGTCGGGCGTCTCGTCGATGAAGGTGGTCGTGCAGTCACCAGCGAGAAACGCCGGATGGGTCACCAGGTTGATCAGGAACGGGATGTTCGTTTTCACCCCGCGGACGCGAAACTCCTGCAGGCACCGCTCGATGTGACCGGCCGCCTCGGTCAGCGAGAGGCCGCGGGCAGTGACTTTCACCAGCAAGGAGTCGTAGTAGGGAGTGACGACCGCGCCGGAAAAGGCGGTGCCGGCGTCGAGGCGGATGCCCATGCCGCTGGCTGAGCGGTAGGCGGTCATCCGGCCGTAGTCGGGCAGGAAGCGGTTTTCCGGGTCTTCCGTGGTCACCCGGCACTGCAGGGCGACGCCCATCGACTTGATCGAGGCCTGATCAGGCAGGCCGATCTCAGGATCGGAGAGCGTGTAGCCCTCGGCGACCCGCACCTGTCGGCGGACGATATCGACCCCGGTCACCTCCTCGGTGACCGTGTGTTCGACCTGAATCCGCGGGTTCACCTCAATAAAATAGAACCGCTTGGTCTCGTCATCCACGAGAAACTCGACGGTGCCGGCGTTCTCGTAGCGGGCCTCGCGGCCGATCGCGAGCGCGGCCTCGCAGATTTCTCGCCGCAGGCCAGAGTCGAGGCTCCAGGCGGGAGCCACTTCCACGACCTTCTGATGCCGCCGCTGCACGGAGCAGTCTCGCTCAAAGAGGTGCACGAGATTGCCGTGACCGTCGCCGAGAAGCTGCACCTCAATGTGTTTGGCCCGGCGGATGAACTTCTCCACGAAGACCGCGTCACTGCCGAAGGCGGTTTTGGCTTCCCGCTGGGCCGAAGCGAGGGCATCGGCGAGGTCGGCCTCGTTTTCCACCACCCGCATGCCGCGGCCGCCACCGCCGTGGGCTGCCTTGAGAATCACTGGAAAACCGAGGTCACGAGCGATGGAACTGGCCTCTTCGGCCGAGGTCACCGCCTCCTGGCTGCCCGCCAGGATCGGCACCCCCGCCTTGCCGGCCAGCTGCCGTGCGGCAGTTTTGTCGCCGAGCTGCTCGAGGAGTTCGGGGCGAGGGCCGACGAAGGTGATCCCCGCCTCGCGGCATGCCCGAGCAAAAGCGGGGTTTTCCGAGAGAAAGCCGTAGCCTGGGTGGATCCCGTCGACGCCGTGCTCGACGGCCACCGCGATGATCGACTCGATATCGAGGTAACTCCGCAGCGGCTCGCCTGCCTGGCCGACGACATAGGCCTCGTCGGCCTTGAACCGGTGGAGGGCAAACCGGTCTTCGTGCGCGTAGATCGCGACCGTGCGAATGCCCAGCTCATGCACCGAGCGAAACACGCGGATCGCGATTTCACTACGGTTGGCAACGAGGAGCTTCGTGATAGGCCGCATGCTGGATTCCCGTGGCTAAGAGGTTCGGACGGGGCCAATGTACCCGCCTGCCTGCCGCGAACCCAGCCACCCACGGTGTCTCAGCGACGACGGGGCTCTTCGGCGTAACTCGGCCGCAAATAGGCCGGGGCAAGCGTCGCTGGATCAGCAAACACCTCTGCTGCGGCCAGCCGCACGGCGAGCATGGCCGCATCGGCCGCCGTGGAGTGGGCTAGGGCAGCTGGCGGCCGACGGAGATCAGCCCGGCTCGCGAGGCTGTCGGTCTCCAGCGGACTGACCACCACGGCCTCGCTGTTGAGGCCCTCGCTCCAGGCAGTGTGGGAGAGCAGCTGCGACGGGGCGACCGACCAGCCCGCCGGTGCTGCCTCGTCGCGAACGGCAGTGGCGGCATGCACCTCGCCACGCCCGGCATCGAGCGCGATCTCGAGCCGTTCTGTGGCAGGCCACTCGCTTTGCACCCAGAGGCTGCAGCGGTGGGCCAGCAGATCGAACGACGAGATGCCTACCAGTCGGCAGCCGCTGGCCCAGGAGAGCACTTTGGCCGCCGTCACTCCCACGCGGAGCCCGGTGAAAGAGCCCGGGCCGACTACCACCGCGATCAGATCCGCCTCGCGGGGCTTCCAGCCGGCCAGCCGGCAGGTTCGTTCCACACCCCCTGCGAGCAGCCTTGCGTGGTCGGCGGGCGTCTCGAGTGTCTCAGAGAAGATCGCGTCGTCGACGGCCGCCGGCACACGGTCTGCGGGGGGCTGCCGGGGGTTGTAGGCCGCCACCGAGCCCGTGGGACGGCTCGTGTCGATCGCGATGACCTTCGCAAAGTCGTGCAGATTCAGAGGCATGGGGATTTTCCAGCGGGTTTGGGCCGATTAGGATACCCTTGGAACCTTCCTCCAGAGCTGCAGAAGAGCGTGAAGCGGGCCATTATTAGCGACATCCACGGCAACCTCGAGGCCCTCGAGGCGGTGCTGAAGGATATCGAACAACAAGCCGCAGAAGAAATCTTCTGCCTTGGTGACGTGGTGGGCTATGGCCCGAACCCATGTGAGTGTGCCAGCATCGTTCGCGATCGCTGCCGCGTGATTCTGTTGGGCAACCATGATCAGGGCGCCTTGTTTGATCCCGATGGCTTCAATGTTGGCGCCGAACGGGCCATCCGCTGGACGCGAACACAGCTTGAGCGGCACGACCGGCTCGCTCGCAACTCGGCTGATCCCCTCTCCGACTTCTTGGGCGAGTTGCCGAGAACTCACACGGAAGGCCCCTGCCAGTTTGTGCATGGGTCTGCACGGCGGCCGCTCGATGAATATGTCTTCCCAGAAGACATCTACAATCCACTGAAGATGCAGCACATCTTCGAACTGGTGCAGCAGTACTGCTTCCAGGGACACACCCACATCCCGGGGGTATTCACCCCTGATCCGCAGTTTGAGTCGCCCGAGTTTGCCCATGGCGAGCAGGAGTGGGTGCGGCCGCTGCCCTCCACGAAGGCGATGATCAACGTGGGCTCGGTGGGCCAGCCCCGTGACGGCGACGTGCGGGCCTGTTACGTGATTCTCGAAGGCGAGGGAAGCGATCTGAGCGTGCGGTATCGTCGCGTGCCCTATCCCGCGGTCGAGACCTGCAAGAAGATTCATGCCATCCCCGATCTCGACAACTTCCTCGGGGATCGGCTTCTCCAAGGCCGATAGTGCCGGTGGTGTCGCCTGCCACCTGCAACGGCCCCGCGAACTGATCAGGAAGGAAACTGTTGGAACGTCGCTACATCGTCTTCATCGCGCTCTCGCTGGTAATCATCTTCGGGAGCCAGCTACTCCAGGCCACCTTCTTTCCCAAGCCCCCAACGCCCGAGGCGGAGCAACTCGCTGACGAGGCCGCGGCTGGTGATGCTGCCGACGCCGCAGGCGATGACGATGGAATGCTCGTCGACGAGACGGCGGATGCTCGCACCTCCG
>JADHNY010000041.1 GCA_016779265.1 Pirellulales bacterium
GCAAAGACGATTCATACGATCACCGAGAACATCGGAGTCGGCGTCGCCTTGGTGATTGTGATGCTATTCCTCCTGCTGGGAGATATCCGCGCCGGGCTGATTGTGGCCGCGGCAATCCCGCTCTCAGCAATGGCAGCCCTGATCGCAATGAAGCTCGCCGGGGTCTCCGCTAATCTGATGAGTCTTGGAGCGATCGACTTCGGAGTGATCGTTGACGGAGCCGTCGTGATGGTCGAGAACGCCGTCCGCTCGGCAGCGGGCTATCAGCGGAAACACCCGGGCAGTCGTGTTCCGCTGGACGTGTTCCGAGCATCGAGCAAGGAGGTCGGCACTCCGATCCTGTTTGCCGGTCTGATCGTGATCATCGTCTTCCTGCCGATCCTGAGCCTCGAAGGGGTTGAGGGGAAGATGTTTCGGCCGATGGCCTTCACATTTATGTCCGCGATGACCGGAGCCTTGATCCTTTCGGTCACAGTGATGCCGGTGATGGCCTCGTTGTTTCTCGCACGACGCGTTAGCGAGAAAGACACCTGGTTGGTCAGTGGCTGCAAGGCGATCTATCGGCCGCTGCTCGCGGGTGCCATGCGGCATCCGGTGCTGATGCTCGGTTCCGCTCTGGCGGTCTTTCTCGCCAGCATGGTCTTGGCATCCGGATTTGGCTTGGAGTTTGTGCCAAAACTCGACGAGGGAGACATCGCCATCCAGGCCACTCGACTGCCGAGCGTGTCGCTTGGCACATCGGTGGAGATGACCAAGGCGATGGAGCGAACGCTGCTGAAGTTCCCGCAGGTCGAGAGTGTGGTCTCCAAGAGTGGGCGGCCGGAGATTGCCAACGACCCTATGGGTGTTCACCAGACCGACGTCTTCGTCAAGCTGCGGGAACCCAACGGCGACACGGTGCCTGACTACGACAAAGAGGAACTGATCGAGCAGATGCATGCAGCCCTGGAGGAAGAGGTTCCAGGCAACGCCTACAGCTTCACTCAGCCGATCGAACTACGTGTGCAGGAACTTGTCGCGGGAGTGCGGTCTGACGTGGGCTTGAGCCTCTACGGTGACGACCTGACGGTGCTTGCAGCAGAGGGGGACAAGATTGTACGGGCGCTCGACAGCGTTGAGGGCGCAGCTGACGTGCAGGCGCAGCAGATTGCCGGCCTCCCCTATGTGCGTGTCAAGATTCGTCGTGAGGCGATCGCTCGATACGGCATCAATGCGTCGGACGTCCTCGATGCCGTGCGGGTGATAGGCGGCCACGTGGTAGGAGAGGTCTTCGAAGGACAGCGTCGTTTCCCCATGCAGGTCCGAATCGCCGCTCACTGGCGAGAAGACATCGAGCGGATTGGACAGCTCAAGATTGATGATGCCCTGGGGCGACAGATTCCTCTCTCACAGCTGGCTGACATCGTGGTGGAGGAAGGGCCTGCTGAGATTAGTCGTGATGCGATCCGTCGCCGACTGCTCATTCAGTGCAACGTGCGGGGCCGCGATCTTGCCGGATTTGTGGCTGATGCTCAGCGAACCGTCTCGGAGAAAGTGAAGCTGCCCGCCGGCTACGTGCTGACCTGGGGAGGTCAGTTCGAAAACCTTGAGCGTGCGAGCAGTCGGCTGTTGATCGCTGTGCCTGTAGCGCTGCTGCTGATCTTCTCGCTGGTCTACCTGACATTCTCGTCGGTCAAGCTCACGCTGCTGATCTACCTCAATGTGCCGATTGCGGCGACGGGCGGAATCATGGCCCTCTGGCTTCGCGACATGCCGTTCTCGATCTCTGCAGGGGTTGGCTTTATCGCCCTGTTTGGCATCGCGGTGATGAACGGCGTCGTGCTGATTGAGCACATCCGCCATCTCCGCCGCAGTGGACAGGATCAGAAAACTGCGGTGACCGAGGGGGCCATCGATCGGCTGCGGCCGGTGCTGATGACCGCCACGACGGATGCCCTCGGGTTTCTCCCCATGGCCATCTCGACCAGCGCCGGAGCGGAGGTTCAGCGTCCGCTGGCCACCGTCGTGATTGGAGGGCTCGTGACGTCGATGGTGCTCACTCTGCTCGTCTTGCCTGCGATCTATCGCTGGTTTGAGCCGGACGGAGACGCTGGAACCGATCTGCCGACAGGTGATGACACAATGCCCTCCCCTGCCCTGGGCTGATCAGACACCAACGGCCGACTGAGTCTCTTGGAACGGCGGCTCTAGGGCTGAGGCAGCGGCTCAAGCGCCTGAACCGCTGCTGGCAGCTGCATCTGCAGGTCCTCGGCCTGAAGAGATGGCGAAATCGGGCGGCCTTATTCATCCTCGTCTGGGAGCACTGAGGCGGCAGGGTCGTTTGGTGTCGGCGGGAAGGAGTCCAGCTGAAGCAGGTTCGCAATCTGCACCGCGCCACGCCAGCGATCCTCCTGCGACTGCACGTAATCAAGCTCGGTCTGATTGAGGATTCGCTGAGCCTCGATCAGGTTCAGGAATGAGACCTCGCCCTGGCCGTAGAGCAGCTGCGTAACCGCCACTGTCTCACGAGCCTTGGGCAGGATGTACTCTTCAAACCAGCGTGTCTGCCGCTGTGCGGTGCGGTAACTGGCGATCGTATCGGCAGTCATTTCAGCCAGGCTCAGCTCAATGTCCCGCAGGTCTGCTCGGGCCGACGCGATCTCCGCTCGTGTGGTGCGAATATTGCCCTGATTTCGATTAAACAGCGGCACCTCCACCATCAGCTCCACCAGCCCCTGGTCATCGGGCGGGAGGTCCACCTGCCGCTGGTAGCCACCAAGCAGGGTGATGTTGGGAATTGGCTGCACCACCGCTCGTTCGGTAGCCCACTGGGCACGGGCAACTTCAGCGGCAGCAGCACGCGGCAGCGAGTTGCTGCGGACCACTGCCTCCTGCAGAGCTTTCAGGTCGAAGTCGGGGAGTGGCATGAACAGATCGCCATCCACCTGGTCGATATCTGCCCGCGGCAGGCCGATGGAGGCAGCAAGGCGGCGGCGGGCGGCATTCACGTATACAGACGCGTTTCGGAAGCGAACCTCCGCTCGATCCCGTTCAATGCTCCAGAACAGCACGTCAGCTCGCGACTCTTCACCCGCCTTCGCCAGCTCTTGGCCGATGCGATACGAACGGGTGGCGATGTCGAGCAGGAGTTTGAAGATCTCCAGCCGCCGCTGGGCCACCAGCAGGCGATAGAAGTCGTCGCGAACGCCCGTCAGCACGTCAAAGCGTGCCCGAATCAGTTCGTATTCAACTTTCTGCACATCTCGCAGGGCGGCCTGCTGCGCGAGCCGTAGCTTGCCAGCGGTGACGATTTCTTGCGTCGCGAACCCATACCACTGGCTGTCCGCCCCGGAAATCTGTGGAGAGCCACCAGAGAGGACCGGATTCGGATAGAGCCTCGCCTGCACCGCCTGTCCACGCGCCGCCTCAACAGACGCCATCGCCGACCGTAACCGTGGATGGCTTCGCAACGCAATCTGCTCAAACTCTGGCAGCGTTGCCGGCGCAGTTGGAGTGACTGTTGTGGGAGGCACCGGCTCCGCATCGAGGGACATGGCCGCCGGTGCCGGCTCAGGAACACTCGCCTCATCAAGAGGAAGCAGACCTTGGCCGTTGGCAGAAACTGCCGCGAGACCGAGGGCAAGTGCGGAGAGGAACTGTCGAGAATGGTGCATCATCATCGGTGGTGTCTTCGATCTCCGCGTTGGCCTGCGCGGCTCGAGGATGTGCGACCGCAACCCTTGTAGGGCGGTCAACTTTGCTTTATCGGAAAAGCTTGCCGAACCGGTTGAGATTTCCAACGCTGCCCTTGCGGATTTGTCAGCCAAGGCTTCTGCTAGGTTGACAACACTCGTGGCAACTCTCGACGCAGGCGGTCTGCCGGCCCTCCGAAACTGCCCAAATCCCCCAACTTCCTGGAGATCACGGATGACGGTGCTCGCAGCGGAGCACATCAGCAAGACGTTTGGAGCCGAGGCCGCAGCGGCGGCAGGTGTGCAAGCGGTTCGCGATGTGGCGTTCACCGTTGAACAGGGGACATTTCTGGCGATTACTGGGGCGTCTGGATCTGGCAAGAGCACGGTCTTGCACATGCTTGGCGGGATCACCCGGCCCACAGCAGGCCGAGTCGTGCTGGAAGGCGTCGATCTCGCTGGCCTCGATGATGAGCAACTGGCCCTCCTGCGGCGACGACGAATCGGCTTCGTCTTTCAGCGTTACAACCTCCTGCCAGAACTCTCGCTCGCTGAAAACGTCGCTCTTCCACTGGAACTCGACGGAAAACCGCGAACAGCCTGTCGCTCCGCTGCGCTTGAGGCACTTGAACAGGTGGGCATGAGCCACCGGGCAGACCACCGGCCCGACAGCGTGTCTGGCGGCGAGCAGCAGCGGGCTGCGATCGCTCGCGCCCTCGTCACCAAGCCTGCCATCCTCCTCGCTGACGAACCCACGGGAGCTCTCGACTCTGCAAACTCCGAGAATGTCATCGCACTGCTCTCCAAGCTTGTCCTCGAAGACCGTCAGACGGTGGTGCTCGTGACCCATGATTCCACGGTGGCGGATGCCGCGACGCGTGTGATCACAATGCGGGACGGTCAGATCGCGTCGGACGAGACACAGGCTGCTGCGACCGGAGTGCCTTCGTCATGAGGCTGGCACACCTGTTGGCACGACAATGGGCGATGCGACCGGGTCGGGCGCTGGCCACTGTGGCCAGCGTTGCGGTCGCCGTCGGTGCTGTCGTGGCGACCTGGGTTGCTGCGGACGCTTCCCGCTCCGGCTACCGCCGCCTCACCGAAGCGATCGAGGGAGCTCCTTCGATCGAGATCACCTCCACAGAGGAGGGACGCTTCTCGATCGAGGAACTGCCAAGCCTTGGTGACATCCCAGGGCTCAGGGCAATCATTCCGCTCTTTTATCGGCCAACACTCCTCCGCGTCGGTGAGAAGCGGGTCCGTGAAATCGCAATGGGGGTCGACTGCAAAACGCTCGTCGGTCAGGGGCTGTTGGAGCTGACAGAGGGAGAGCCCTGTCTGGCACCAGATGAGATGGTGCTCGATGCCGGCCTCGCCTCGTCACTCAAACTTGACGTGGGCGACGAGGTGCTGCTGTTTGCCCGTCGCGGGATCAAGCGGATGCAGGTGACCGGTCTGGCTGAATCTGCGTCGCTGGCAACCTTCTCTGCCGGCGGAGGTGTCGTCGTTGAGATTGCAGCGCTCTCTGACATGAGCAGTTCTCTCGGACTTGTGGATCGAGTACGGGTGGTACTCAAGCCCGATGCATCTCGATCAGATGTTCTTGCAGCAATCTCGAAACGCATGCCAGACACACTCTCTGCAGCCGTCCCGGCGGGACGAGCGAGCATGGCGGAGGATGTGCTGCATGCTGCCGACCTCGGGCTCGACTTCGTGACTGGCCTGACGGTGGCGATGTCTTGGTTCATCGTCGTCAACGCCATGCTGATGAATGTCACCGAGCGACGCCGTGGCCTCGCCCTGGTCAGGCTGCTTGGGGGCACGGCACGCCAGCTCCGCCAAACCGTGATCACCGAAGCTGCGATCCTGGGGCTCTTTGGCGCAGTGGTGGGAGCCGGGCTGGGGCTGCTGGCGGCGAGGCCGATTGCCGGCGGGATCGCGGGTGCCCTCAATGCCCCGCTGACCGAGTTCACCTACGACCCGGTGATTGTGCTCGTGGCCATGCTGATGGGCCCTGCGGTCGCGATTGCTGCAGCCTGGTGGCCGGCCCGTGAGGCTGGACGCGTGGAACTGCTCGAAGGGATTGCTCAGGCACCACCTCCACCAGCACGCGGAGTCTCCATGCGGTATCTCCTCGGAGCTATCTCGCTGTGGTGTCTCGCTGGACTGATCCTCCTGGCCGTGTTGTTCGAACTGATGCCACCGCGAGCCGCCGTACCCGCGGGCACGATCACAATGCTCGCTTTTGTGGGCATCACGCCGGTGGTGCTTCCCTGGGTGTCGAGCGGACTTGTCCGACTGGTGCCGAGCTGTTGGTGGATTGAGGCGAGGATCGCTCATGAGCAGATCATGCGGCAGCCGGTGCGGACAGCGCTGACCACAGGCGTGTTGGTTGTGGCGGTGAGCAACGGCATCGGCCTGGGGCATGCGATTCAAGACAATGTCGACAATGTGCTCGGCTGGTACGACGGCTGGATGCAGGCAGACTGGCTCGTTGTTCAGGCGGGGGCGTTGGGAGCGATGCCACCGCAGGCAGGGCCAGATGCAGCCGAGATTGACGAGATTGCCCGCGAGATCCCCGGTGTGGCCAAAGTGGAGGCGATTGGCGTCGCCACCGGCCGTGCCGACGGTGTTGCCTGCGTCGTGGTCGCCCGCGACCTTCCCGCCGGCGAGTCGTCTCTTCCGCTCGATGTGATCGACCTCGACGAGTCATCCGCCCGCGAGGCTCTCGAACGGGGCGAGGCGTTTGTCGGAACAGCGCTCTCTCAGAAGACCGGTATTGAGCCTGGCGATGAGATCAGCGTGGAGATCTACGGCCGCACGACGAAGGTCAAGGTGGCGGCCCTCGTGGTTGACTTCATGTCGGGTGGCGTTGCTGTGCATGTCAGCCGCGAGACGGGCCGCACACAGTTTGGTCTCAACGCCATCGAGGTGCTGCTCGTTACAGCCGAGCAAGGGCAGGCCGCAAGCCTGCAGGCACCGCTTGAAGAACTGGCGAACGAGCATGGCATGCTGGCCCGTAGTTTTGCCGAGATGCAGTCGATGATCGATCGGGTTGTGCAAGGCATCGTCGGCTCGCTGAAGTCGATTCTGATGCTCGGCTTTGTGGTCGGTAGCCTCGGCGTGGCCAACACCGTGACGATGAATGTGCTCGAGAAAACACGCACGCTCGGCCTGCTGCGAAGCGTTGGCATGACCAGCGGTCAGGTCACTCGCCTGGTCGTGATTCAGAGCATTCTCCTGGGGGCTGCCGGCGGTGCGATCGGCACCTTTGGTGGCATCACGACAGCTCTCTTCATCCAGATTTCAAGTCAGCCGTTGCTCGGCTACCCCGTGCAGATGTCGCTGCGACCAGGACTGATCGCCCTCAACATGGCCGCGGCCATGTTGGTCACCGCGGTGGCCGCGTGGCTACCCGCTCGCCGGGCCTCACGACTCGATCTGCTCCAGGCGATCTCCGCCGAGTAAACCCGCGCAGAACGCTCTAGTGCAGCCGATCAGACGTCGCTGGTGAGAGTGTCTCTTCTCATCGGCGTTCGTCTACCAACTCGCTCTTGGCGTTCTGCTAGACGGCACTCACACAAACTTGCGATGGCAACGTCGCCCCGGCTACCTGCCTGTTCTCAGTGAGCATGCGGGTGGCCGTGGGCGTGTGCCCGCATCGTGGGCTTCTCTTGATGAGGAATCGGCAGATCGAGCAGGTCGCCGTTGGCAGTAAATCCGTTGCCGTCGGTGTCAACGAAGATCGGATTGCTGACAGCCACCGGCTTGCTTTCAGCATGAGCCGGCCCCATCACCATGCCGAGCTGTGACTCCTCTCCGATCGTGGCCACGATCAGGTGTGCGTCCTTCTCAATGAGCACCGGGATGGTGTGCTCAAACCGCACCACCTCTCGCGAGAAGAGCTCGCCGTTTTCTCGTCGGGTGAAGTTGAGCCTGGAATCAGGTCGCCCGTTGACAAACACCTGTACCCGGTCAACGTCAAACCAGTTGGGGCACTGCACACGCACGCTGAGCGTCACTTTGCCATCGACCGATCGCATCTGTTCACCAGGCCCAGCCATCGCCTCGTCGTCACCAGTGCGAGCCATCACCTCTAAAAAGGGGCCGTTGGTCATCACGATGGCGCCAACTTCGCTGGCATGCACAATGTCAGTAACGTCCACCTCCGCGGGATCGTCAGTGGGGCTCTTGATGTAGTTTCGCAGCCACCCGGAGCCGTGGAAGTTGTAGTGGGCGTCGGTGTTGACTACGCCTGGAACTCGATACCCAAGGTTGAGCATCTGCATCCAGGTAAACATCGTTGCTGGCGGCTTGCGGGGGTCTTCAAGTTTCTGCTGAGGCTGAAAGATTGCGGCCGGAGGATGCACCTCAATCACATCCACAAACCCGAGCATCGCCTCAAAGCCTGCATCGGGCTCTCCGTCGGTGTCACGATCGCCGAGCACCTGCACCAGATTAGGATGGTTCATCTGGACAACCTTCTCGGCAGCATCGTCCCACAGCGCGAGCCGCTCGATCTGACGCACCGGGTCTTCGTTGTTGACAACCGGCCCGCCACCATCCTGGGTGTACCGTTTCTCAACGAGTGGGAACGCATTCTGATGATTGACCGGCAGCAGTGAGCCGGTGAGTTCCATTCCAGTGCAGGTCGCCATCAGGTGTGCCACACCGAGTCGCTCCAGATGCGGCGTGTAGCTTGAGATGCGGTTGTGCTCAGTGCACGGATTAAACTCCAAATGCTCACAGAGCAGGTTCTGCACGCGGCCAAACTGGCTCGATGTGTTGTCGCCCGACGGCGTTGAATGGCTGTGAAAGTCGCTGCTGATCCAGCCGGTGGTATCGACCACCCGGTGCAGCGTGGCCTCAAGGAGGCTCTCGTGCCCCGCGACAACATCCAGCGTTGTGGTAACAGCGTCGTATTCAGGACCGTAGCTGATCAGCACGTCATAGCGGCCCGGAGCGATCTCCTGTCGAAAGCGACCGTTATGGCTGTAGCGGAGGTTCTTGATCGCGGTGTGGCTGCTGTCCGGGCCGAAGTCGGGATCGGCTGTTGCAGCACCATCAGCATCCTCGCCACGACCGCGAAACTGCACCTTGCAGGGAATCGGTCCACCGTCGGCGTCGCTGATGGTTGCCACAACGATTCCGGGCAGCGGCAGCTCCACGCTGAGAGACTCTTCCTCCGGCCCGGTTGCTGCAGCAAGACCCACGGTCTTGGAGCCACGGCCCACTGCGGAAACCTCTAGCGACCAGCGCTGCCCCCCCTGACCCGTTGCCTGTTGTTGCGTTGCTGGCAGCTGCAGAGCGAGTCGGCCGTCGGTATCTGTTCTTCCAGCGGCATAGCGGCCGACGGCATCGCTGGCGACGACCATTGCCTCTGACACGCCCCCGTTGGCGTCGATGACCGAGACCGCCACCGACCGCAGCGGCTGCTCAGCCATTTCCGCTGCACGCGCTCGCAGGGCCAGCAGGCTGGGGGCTGGCACGAGCCGGCGCACGAGTTCGACCGATGCCCCAGGAGCCAGCTCCACCGAAGTCATGCCGTCGATCGCGTACCGCAAAGGGTCGCGGCCGTTCCGTTTTTTGATCCCGTCCGCTTCGAGTCCCACGAGCGTCGCTCCGATCGGAACGAGGCCGTATGCCTGTCCGAACCACTCGTCATCCCACCAGGCGATTGTGGCCTTGGCATCGGCTGCTGCGGTAAAGCTGCGGTCCGCTCGAATCCGGTCTTCAAGTTCGACCGTGATCGGCGTCTGGTGAGGATTGCTGTAGCGTGTGGTGACCGTCAGGAAGTCGTCACCGTCGGTGAGGCTGTAGGTCACCTCAACCATCGGCCTGCCATCTGTCGGTAACGACACGACAATCAACTGCACCTGCTCACCTGAGGCTGTAACCCGGCCGCCACCGCCCGCCGACGAGGCGCTGGCGCCTGAGGCCGCCACGCCTAGCCGGTTCAGTGTCAGTCGTCCGCCGCCGGGGTAGTAGGCACTCAACTGGTCGTTCTGCGCTTCGACGTGGGTCAGGTCGATCACGCAGCCACCGACATTCTTGACCGTCATGTTCGCGTTGCGGGTGGCCACAGGCTTGGCGATCACTGCCACGATTCGGTCGTTGCGGAGGAGGTGATCGCCCAGAATCCAGTCGGCTTCCTTCCCAACTGGCGGCAGCGACGCATTAGCTCCGCCAGGCAGATAGGTCTCGTCGATGGTGTGCACTTCGGCCGCATGCGTGGCTGCCGCAGTGAGCATCAGCAGCAGGCAGAAGACAACCTGCAGCGGTCTGCCGCGTCGCAGAGGCAGAACGAAAGATAGACCGCTGACACCGACAGAAGCCTGCACACGGTTCATGAACCACCTCGCGAGAACAGTAACACAGTTGTGGAACCCCCAATGACTGGCCTGAGTGGAACAACGGTGTGGGGCCTGTGCAACTCGCGGAGCTCTTTTGTTGTCTCGATGCGTGTGGCTGATCACAACGCGGGATCGGCTCTGCTTTCGTGGCAGAGCTGTACGGCAGCTTTGGTGCGTGCGGTGATCTCGTTGAAGCGGCCTTCTCGGATGTCACTGCTGCGTGCGAGCCACGTGCCACCAACGGCCGCGACGGCTGGGCTTTGCAGGTAGCGACAGAGGTTCGCCGGAGTGATCCCACCCGTTGGAATGAACTGAACACCGGTGTGCTTGTAGGGGGCAAAAACTGCGTCGAGCATCGCAAGTCCACCGGCGGCTTCCGCAGGAAAAAACTTCAGCAACAAGCAGCCAAGGCTACGAGCTGTTTCGACCTCAGTAGGTGTTTGCACACCTGGGATAAACGGCAGGCCACGCGTCTTCGCTCGCTCGATGGTGGCGGGCAGGCAGCCCGGAGCGAGGGCAAAGCGAGCCCCTGCGTCGGCTGCGGCATCAACGGTGTCAGGATCGAGCACAGTGCCCGCTCCCACGAGAAGCTGAGGCCGCTCTGTCGCGAGCAGACGAATCACCTCCGCGGCGACCGCCGTCCGAAACGTGATCTCGACGACCGGCAGGCCGGCGGCAAGAAGCGCATCGGCAAGTGGCAAAGCATCTTCAACGCGGTCGATCGCAATCACAGGGACAAGGCGATGCGTAGCGAGTACGTCACATGGCTTTTGTTGCTGGTCAGACACGAGATCCCCTCTCTTGGAGTCGCCCCTCGCTTTCCCGAAGAGGGCGGGCGATACTGCTCGTTTTACCCCCCGGCATCCCGGCCGGCGAATGAAGAGTCTTCCTGGGAGCAGTCGCACGTGAGTGAGCCGTCAACACTGTCGCCAAACGATGAGGATCTCGCCCGGGCTGCAGAACTCGTTGAGTCTGTTGGGCAGGTGCGAGCGCAGGTTGCTCGCGCGATCGTCGGGCAAGACGCGGTCGTCGAGCAGCTGATCATTGCGATCCTCGCCCGCGGCCACTGCCTGCTGCAGGGGGTGCCAGGACTGGCAAAGACGCTGATGGTGCGGTCACTGGCAGATGCCATGCACCTGAGTTTCCACCGCATCCAGTTCACCCCTGACCTGATGCCTGCCGACATCACCGGCACAGACCTGATTCAGGAATCCGAGGCAGGCCATCGTGACCTGGTGTTTGAGAAGGGGCCGATCTTCACGCAGATGCTGCTGGCTGACGAGATCAACCGCACACCGCCCAAGACGCAGGCCGCCCTGCTCGAGGCGATGCAGGAGCATGCGGTCACCGTTGGTGGCAAAACCTACCGGCTCGAGGAGCCGTTCTTCGTACTGGCCACGCAGAATCCGATTGAACAAGAAGGCACCTATCCCCTTCCTGAGGCCCAGCGAGACCGCTTCCTGTTTCAGGTGCTCGTTGACTATCCCAGCCGAGACGAGGAATCGGAGATCATCGAGCGGACAACGAGCAGTGCACTGGCAACTCCAGAGCCCGTCGTCACAAGTGAGCAGATTGTGGCCTTCCAGAGCACGGTCCGCCGGGTGCCCCTGGCGGATCACGTCAAGCAGTATGTCCTCGACCTGGTGCGTTCGCTGCGACCGGGTGCGGGTTCTCCGCTGACCTGGGTTGATGAACTCGTTGACTGGGGCCCAGGGCCTCGAGCGGGCCAACAGCTCGTGCTCGCGGCGAAAGCAGCCTCACTCCTCGCCGGGCGGACCCATGTCACGATTCCTGACGTGCGCCGGCTCGCTGCAGCGGTGTTGCGTCATCGCATCGTGCCCACCTTCCGGGCACAGTCGGAGGGCGTCACGCCCGACGATCTCGTCAGCCGGGCGATGGAGAGCCTGCCTGAGCCCGCTGTGCAGTCGCTGTAAGCCAGCTGCTGCCTGCTGCACGCCTTGAGAGATCGGCTCCATGCCTGCCTTGCCACGCCTGCTTGCTGCTGAAGACCACGACCGCATGGCGGCGTTGAACTGGTATGCCCGAGGAGTGGTTGAAGGGCTGCATGTGGGCATGCACCGTTCGCCCTACATCGGCGTCAGCGTGGAGTTTAAGGAGCATCGCGCGTATGTCCGTGGCGACGAAGTCCGCTCCATCGACTGGAAGCTCTACGGCAAGACAGACCGGCTGTTTGTGCGGCAGTACGAACATGAATCCAACCTGAAGGCAACGCTGCTGGTCGACCAGAGCGGATCGATGGCCTATCGGGGCACGCAAGGCACCGGTATCAGCAAGCACCTGTTTGCCACGCGTCTGGCAGCCTGCCTGTCGTATCTGTTCGTATCGCAGCACGATGCCGTGGGGCTCTCACTGTTTGACACGCAGGTCCGCACGATGCTGCCGCCGCGGAATCGCGTATCGCAGCTTGAGCATCTGATGCATGCCCTCGCCGACTCCAGCTGCGGTGGTGAGACACGTCTTGGTGAGGTCCTTACCGACGCAGCGAGCCGCGTCGGCCGGCGGGGAGTCGTGTTTCTGATCTCAGACGGTTTTGGTGATGTGGAGCCACTGCTGCGGAGCCTGTCGTTGCTTCGACAGCTCGCGAGTGAAGTCGTCTTTTTCCAGGTCTGGCATCCTGACGAACTCGACTTTCCCTTCTCCACCCGCACCCGCTTTCAGTCGCTCGAAACACCTGGCCAGGAGCGGGTGGTCGATCCGCTGTCGTTTCGCAAGACCTACCTCCGCAATCTGGAGCGGTTTCAAACCGCCGTTGCCGAAGGCTGCACGCAGCGACGGATCACGCACGTCCCCTGCCGCAGCGATGAGCCGCATGCCGAGCTGATCGCCCGCTTTCTCAGTCGTCGAGAGGCGGTGTGATGGGGTTCCTCAACGCGATGCTGTTATTTGGGACAGCTGCCTTTGCCGTGCCGCTGGGCATCCATCTCCTCAATCGCTCACGCTTCTATTCGGTTGACTGGGCAGCGATGCACCTGCTCGATGTGAGCGACCTGCAGAACGCTCGCCGCATTGAGTGGCGGTCACTGCTGCTGCTCCTGCTGCGATGCATGATCCCGATCGTACTGGCGGTCTGTATGGCACGGCCGATCGTGCAGACGGCTGCCGTGGGAGGAGCCAGCGGACGCTCCACGACGGTGCTCCTGCTCGATGACAGCTATTCGATGCAGGGGCGTGCTACAGAACCTGGTGGACAGCTCAGTGGCTGGACCATGGCCCAGTCTGCAGCCGACGAGGTGGTCGGACAGCTGGCAGGGCAGGCCGAACTGTCGGTTGTCGCCCTCGGTGGTGAAGCCCACCCAGCTGGTGAGCCGACGCGTCGCGACCCACGGCCGGTGCTCGGAGCGATTCGTCGACTGGAGCCTCTGTCCGCAGCCGCTGACGTGATCGGCGGGCTTCGGCTCGCTGGCGACATGCTGACGGCATCGCGTGAACCCCATCGACAGGCGGTGGTGGTGAGCGACTTTCAGCGGGCCGACTGGGGAGCTTCGGTCGAAGCTGCCCTCGAGGCGATGCGACGGCAGTGGGAGACCCTGCCTGCCATTCCTGAGCTTCATCTGATCCCACTCGATGTGCAGCCGCAGGCCAACGTGAGTGTCGGCTTTGATGCGATCTCGACAGAGGTCACGCTGCCAGGCGAGCCGCTCGACCTTCAGCTGACCGTGGAAAACCATGGCAACGAACAGCTGCAGACCGTGCCGCTTCGACTGGCGATCGATGGCCGCGACCTGGTGTCCCGCAATCTCGACCTGGCTCCAAACGCCCGCAGTCAGCTGCTGTTCACGGTGAACCTCGATACGCCCGGTCCGCACGTCGCATCCGTGGAGCTTGACGATCCAGCCGGGCAGATCACGGCTGATGATCAGGACACGCTGCAGATCGAAACGCTGCCGCGTCGTCAGGTGTTGCTGATTGAGCCCGAGCCAAAACCACGTCTGCTTGAGTGTGAGACTGGATTTCTGCAGCTGGCCCTGGAGGCCACCGCTGGCGAGCTGGGAGCAGGCCAGGCCGCTGAGGTCCGCCGCGTGGCCGCAGCGACGGTGCCACCGGCAGCGATTGCCGAGAGTGATGTGATCGTGCTTGCTGATGTGCCGCGTCTGGCAGACGACGTGGTGGCCGCGGTTGAGCAACGGGTTGCCGAAGGTGGTCTGCTGTGCGTGTTTGCGGGAGAGTCGCTCGATTCCGGGTGGTATGCAGACACGCTCGGGCCGGCCTCGGCGAGCTATCTCGTGCCCTGGAGGTATGGCGACCTGGCGGTGGCATCGCAGCAGGCAGATCCATCAGGAGAGGCTGCGTCGGCGGCGTCAATCCGCGGCGGACCATATGCCGATCCGTTGCTGGCCTTTTTTGATGATCCGCAGCACGGACAGCTGGAGAACGCCAGCCTGACATCCTGGCGGCAGCTGGAGCCATGGCCCGACACCGCAGACACCACTGCAGCTCCCGCCGATGCCAAACTGCTGCTGAGCACGCAGAGCGGCGCACCACTCTTGATAGCAGCCTCGCATGGTGAAGGCCGTGTGCTGCAGTGGGCGATCACGGCCGATGAGACCTCGGGAAGCCTTCCTCTCCAGCCTGTCTTCGTGCCGCTGATGCAACGGTTGCTCTTACTCGATCTGACCTCCGCGGTCGCCAGACATCCTGAACGACGACGTCAGGAATCGACCCTCACCCCGCTCACAGCTGCCGAGCGTGCGTCCCTCGCACAACGCCTCGGCGGCACGCTGCACACCTCGGTAGACGACTTCCTGGCGTACGACAGCAACCGCCAGGGTGGTCGTGAGATCTGGCGATGGCTCTTGGCGGTGGTGGTGCTGTTGCTGTTTGCCGAGATGCTGGTGGCTGGCCGCCTCACGCGACGAGGTGGCCGATGACACAGCTGCGTTTCCTGACCGATTTGCCACTGGCCTGGCCACTGCTTGCTGTGGCTGGAGCGACCGCTGCTGCCTGGTGGCTGGCACACCGAGAAACCCGCGATCTCTCCCCTCCGCGAAACTGGCTGCTGCCGAGCCTGCGGGCGGCGGCGGTGGGACTGATCGTGGCGATGCTGCTCGAGCCCTCACTGCATCACCGTCAGTTTGTTGGTGAGCCATCACGCCTTCGCGTCTGGCTTGATGGTTCAGCCAGCATGCAGGAGACCGACACGGTCGACGCGGGGCCGGCCGTCAGCCGTTACCAGCGGAGTGTCGATTTACTCGCCGGCGGCGACATTCCTCGACTGGAGATCTGGGCTGGCCAAGGTGAAGTTGAGGTGCGGAGATTTACTGGTGACGACACCGCCATGCTCTGGCAGAGTCTACCGACCCAAGACCTTCCCCCCCTCCCGGCAGCTGAAGCCTGGACGCCCGAGGGCTGGAGCCGCTGGACCTCGTTGACACCGCCGCTCGAAGCGGTGGACAGGGGCGACGTGGCAGCCGCTGAGGAAAGCGTTGCGGCAAGCGAATCGATGCTGCATGAGCCACTCCTGTTGTTCACAGACGGCAGACACAACCAGGGCGACTCTCCGCTCGACCTTCTCAATCGCTGGCCGCAGGAGCGTGCCCCGGTCTGGATCGTCGGCATGGGCTCATCAGCGCCCCCGCCGCGGATGACCATCACCCAGATCACCACTCCCGAGGAGCTCTTTCGCTCGGATCGCCTCGAAGGCATCCTCGAACTGCGTGATAACCGCCCCGCTGGTGAAGCATGGCAGCTCTCGGTTCGACTCGATGGGGCCGGTGCCGACATCCGTCCTCTCTGGACACGACGACTCGTCAGCGACGGCCAAGGCGCACGAGATATCTCTTTCGGTTTTCCTCTGGAGCCGGTGGTGAAATCGCTGATGGCCCGCGGTCCGCAGGGGGGGCTGGCCGACGAGACGGTCGACACGCTTGCCGTGCCGCTGGTGTTCGAGGTGCAGCCGGCTTCAGGCGAGCAGGCGACCTTCCCAGGCTGGCAGCAACGGCGACTCGTGGGTGTGACAACCCGACGGCAGCGAGTCTTGCTGCTCGATAGCCGCAGTCGCTGGGAGACGCGGTATCTCCGCAATGCTCTCGAACGTGATCCTCGTTGGGATGTCGATGCGTTTCTGATGAAGCCGCGGCAGTCACCGGAGTGGTTTGCCCAACAGAACGCTCCCCGCCCCTTTCCGGAAACGCCTGAGTCGTGGCTCGACTACGACCTCGTGATCACCGGTGAGATCGAAGCGAACGCTCAAGGCGTTGCCTCGCTGCGATTTCTCCGCGAGGCGGTGGAACGAGGTGGTACCGGCTGGATCGTCATTGATGGCCAACGGGATACCTGGCGACGCTCAGAGTTCGCATCGCTAAGGGAGATGTTTCCCGTACAGCGACAGCCAACGGCATCCGTTCAGCTGCCTGGTGGTGGCGACTGGAAGCCTGTTGTGGTGGAGCGTGCGTCGGGTCTTGGGGCCCTGCAGCTGGGTGATGGATCGCCTGCCTCGAACCGCTCCACCTGGGACCGGCTGCCGGGCCTCGTCAACATCGTGCCGGTACGGCTGTTGCCGGGAGCCGAGAGCCTGGTGGATCTTCAACGGGCCGCCGCCCGCCTGCCGCTGTTGACCACGCGACTGTATGGCGGCGGACGTGTCGTGCATCTGGCCAGCGATGAGACCTGGCGATGGCGGTACGAGGTCGCCGACGAGATTCACCAGCGGCTGTGGAATCAGCTAGCCCGGTTTGCGATGCGGCTCCCCTTTGCGGTTCGCAATGACTATGCCGCCCTCGACAGCGGCCCGGTCACGGTCACCACTGGCACCGCCGTTCCCGTGCGAGCCCTCCTGCGTGATTCCAGTGGCCTCCCCACCGATGCGTCGCTTGTGCGTGCGGTCGCTTCCCGTGACGGTCGGATTGTCAGTTCGGTGGCCCTCGTCACTGACCCCACGCTTCCCGGGCTTTTCCGAGGGCAGTGGGACTCCCTCCCTCCTGGCACCTACACCATCCGGCTCGAGGCCACCGGCTTCCCACCAGCTGCCCTGGCACTCGAGACTCGCGTGGAGGTGGTCACCGTGCCCACAGCGGAAGAACTCGACGTGACTCGAGATGAAGCGATGCTGCGACAGATTGCAGAGCAGACTGGCGGGCTGTACGTGCCTGAGGAACGTGTGGAGGAGATGTGGGACAAGATCGCTCTGGAGAGTACGGGTCGGGTGGTGGAAAATGAGACAGAAGTCTGGCAGAGCGGATGGTGGCTGGCCCTGGCGACGGGGCTCCTCGGTGTCGAGTGGTGGTTCCGTAAGAAAGCAGGCCTGATATGAGTTCTGTAAACATGCCTCCGACGCGGCTTCCTGCGGTGACCGCTGAAGGCCTGCAGCGGGTCGCCCGGCGACGGATGACACTCCTGGTGGCCCGTGGGCTCGCTGTGCTGATGGTGGTGTTTGCAGCGGCATGCCTGGCAGCCGCATTGGCCGACCGCACGCTGCTCCTGAGCGAAACGGTGCGCTGGTGGCTCGCTGCTGGCTTCGTCGTCACGCTGGTGGTGGCGGGAGTCATTGCCGCCCTGCCCTGCCTGCAACGCTTCGGGAAAGCCGCGGTCGCCCGACTTGTCGAGGCAGCGGTGCCGACGCTGAAGAACCGTCTTCTGGCAGCGGTTGAACTCGCTGGCGAACAGGAGAGGCCGTCGCTCGGCTCACCCGCCTTCCGTGATTCGCTCCAGCAGCTGGTCGCTGGTGAGATGCGTGGACTCAACGCGAAGGCCATCCTGCCATGGCGCCGCGTGCAGGGCCCTTTGGTCGTCGCTCTGTGTGTGGTGCTCGTGGTGGGTGGCTTGTTTGCCACGCCATCCCTGGCCCTGCCTCAGCATCTGCTGCGGGTGCTTTTTCCCTCAGCCAACATCGCCCGGCCTTCGATTGCCGACCTGCGTTTCCGCTCCCCCGCATCACCCGATGCGATCGTACCGCTCGCTGAACGGCTGGCGGTCACCCTCGACCTCACTCTCCCTCCCACCGCCGCCTTCGGTGCTCCCGAGACGGTCCGACTGGAAATTGAGTCGCTCGATGGCGATACCGGTGGCCAGGTGATCGAACTGCTCCAAGAGCCTCGCAAGAGCGACGATGAATCTGCGTCTCTACTGACGACGACCTACCAAGCCCAGTGGCTCGTCAACACGCCTCGGCAGCGTTACCGGGCCATCTCGCCCGTCGGTGAGACGCCCTGGTTTGTGCTCGAGGCAGCGGCTCGGCCACAGGTGGACGAGGTCGAGATCGTGGTCACGCCACCTCCGTATGCAGGAGTGGACCCGATCACAACGGTGAATGAGCGGGGGGATGTCGCTGCAGTGATCGGATCGACTGTTCGCTGGATCATCAGCCCGAGTACGCCGCTGAAGTCGGCGGAGCTGGTCTGGCTCGATGCTGCAGCCGATCCACAGGAGCCGATGCGGGCAGCCTTGAGCGAAGCCGCCGATGGTCGCTGGTCGCTCGACACGCCTGTTTCGATCACCCGACGGCTCCAGTTTGACCTCGTGAGTGGGGTGGGCATGCCGAGCCTGTTTACGCCCACCGCCCGGCTGACGGCCGTCGAAGATGAACCACCCCAGATAGTCTGGCAGCAGCCCGAGATGCAGGAAGCGACCGTGCCAGCCGTCTCAAGCCATTTACTTGAGCTCGAGATCACAGATGAGTTTCCGCTGACGTCGTTGGAGCAGTGGACACGCATCAATCGCGGAGCATGGACAACGGTCGCTTGTGACTTTGACAGCACGGCTGCCGAACAGTCGGTGGTCGTGCGATGGGATCTTGAGAGGCTCGAACTGGTGCCCGGTGATCTCGTGGAGACCAAGCTCGTCGCTGTCGACCGTCGCGGCCTCCAGGGTGAGTCGCCAACGCTTGAGTGGGCTATCAGCGAGAGTCTGCTGCAGCTTTCGGCCGTGCCACGCGATCCCGCACGCCGCGAGATCGCCAAACAGATTGCATCGCTGGCCGCAGAAACTGAAGAGGTGCTCGCGGATGCAGTGCTTGAGCAGCTCACACCCAAGGATGGTCACGCACCTGAGCCAGAGCAGCTGCAGACCACAGCCGCAGACCTTCGTGCTGCTGCCGACCGCCTGGAGCAGCAGGCCGCTGCCATTCGCGAGACGATCCATGAAGCCCTGCGCGACACGGACGCCTCGCTCACATCTGATGAACTCGCGGTCACTGCTGCCGCCTTGTCTCGCCAAGAAACCGAGGATGCCGACGCGTTGCGACTGGCCGCCGAAACGCTTGAGCAGTCGCTCCAGCTGCCTGAAGACGAGGCTGCTGCCCAGCAGACCACCGCCGTGCAGCAGGCCAAGCGGGTGCGGCAAAACACCGAACGGCTCGACCGCAGGTTTCGCAGTTTGGCCAGTCAAGATGTGCTGGATGAGGCCGCCTCACGACTCGATGCAGCCGCACGATTTCAGGAAGAACTCGTCAACCGCTCAGACATGCTCGGCAGTGAGACCTACGCACGTGAACAGCAGCTGCTTGCGGTGCACATGCGGGCGATGGCGCTCACTCTTGAACGGGACACCGCCTTGCTCTCAGGGGGAGCCGTGCGACAGGCGATGAATCGCAAGCAGTGGGCCGAAGAGATGGCCGACCGGCTCGAGGAAGCTGCCGGCAAGCCTGTCCCAGCAGAAGACGAGGAGGCTCGCAGTCGTGCACAGACCGCTGCAGCCGAGCTCCTCGCGCAACTGGAGGCCAACCGCAGCGTGCATGGCATCTCTCCGGGACTCTCTGGTGAAACGAGGCAGGCCCGGCGTGAGCTGCGACAGCTTGCCGGGACCGCGGCAGAGGTGGTGTCACGAGCTGCCAAGCAGTTGAAGAACTCGACAGAAAACGCAGCGAGTGATGGTGAGGACCCTGCGGAAACACTGGATCAGCTCAGGCATCGCCGCACGGCGTTGCTGGCGGAGGCTGGGCCACAACAGGCCTATGCCGCAGCCGACCTTGGCGCTGCCTATCGAGGCCTTACAGACACCCTCAGTGACGTCACCGTTGACAGTGAAGCAGCCAGCCAGACGTTTACAGACACCTCCAAGGCAGTGCAGACCTTAGAAGCCGCAGGACGGCTTGCCACGGCGATGAGCTGGGTCGATCAGATGCTTGAGAGTGAGCGAGATGCTGGTGATCGCGTGACCGCACACACCGCCACGCCACGTGTCTGGGAGGCCACGAGCCAAGAACTCGAAGATGCGTCCAATGCGATTCGACAGGCAGGCCTGCCGGCCGAGGTGGCTGATCAGGTGCGAGCCGCCCGCTGGTCGCCGGCAGCCGAAGAGGTCGGCCGCAAAGTCTCGCCGCGGCAGTGGGATGTGAGCCAGACCGTTTCAGCGGCAGCCGACCTGGAAACCCTGCGGGGCAACCTGCAGCAGCAGTTTGACGCACTCCAGGGCCCGATCGCCGCGGCCCGGGCAACCCTCGAGGGCTTCGCCCCGTCGATTCCTGATCTCGCCCGCCAGGCTGCCGAACGAGCGGCACAGCAACACGAGGCGGCCGAACAGCTGGCCGCGGAAGAGGCGGCCGGTGAGTCGACCGATCTCGATGCAGTCCTCCCCGACGAGGCACCGCAGGACAACGAGCTGATCGATCGGCTGCAGTCGGCGCTCGTGGATGCTGCTGCAACACAAGACCTGCTCGATGCGGCAGAGCGGGAACGGGCTCGCGATGCCGATCTCGCCCGTGAGCTTGTCTCGGCGTCGCAACAGCGTGTCGAAGAGGCCACAGCGGAGGCACGGCAGCAGCAGGGACAGGATCAGGGCAAGGCCCTCGCCGAACTCTCCAATGCGTTCGAAGAGGCAGAGAACACCTTCGACATGATCGCCGATCACTTCGATCGTGATCCGCTGGCTGCCAACACGTCATCACAGCAGGCAGGGAGTGAGTCCTTGGCGGAGGCGGCTGCCAGACAGAGTCCAGCGGCAGCAGCAGAGCTGGAACAGGCCTACGAACAGGCGGAACGGCTCGGCGAGGTTGCCGAGACTGCACCAGAAGACCTGCTGCGGCGTCTCGAAGAAGAACTCCAGACCAACCTGCCAATGAGGGAGGCTCTCTCCGACATTGCCGGTGGCCTGGCGGAACAGTCGCAGCAGGCTCTTGAGTTTGCCGCAGAGCGGGAACGCACCCTGCGACACGACGTGGAGTCCTCTGATGCGACTGTTCGGGAAGAGAAGCGGCAGTTCTCGGCAGAGCTGCGGCTGATCGGAGAACAGACGGCCCGGGTGGCGCAGCGGCTGGGGCAGGAGGCACAGCGACAGGCGGAAGCGGCTGGCCTGCCGGAGCGTCAGGAGCAGCTCGCCGGCATGGCCAAGCAGCTCGAGGAGGCCGTCGAGGCGGTGCGTTCGGTTCCCGACACGGCGAGCGTGCCGGAACTGTTCGAAGCCGCCAGCAGGCTCGATCAAGCGATCGACACTGCAGCCCCTGGGCTGCGAGAAGCCAGCGAAGCGCTCTCCACGGCAACGGCCCAGCGACGAGAGCTGACCGAAGACCAAGAGCGGCGAGCTCTCTCCGACGCGACCGTGGCCAGTGGTCGCTGGCATCAGCAGGATGTCCGCTGGGCAGACCAGGACCTCCGCACCCGTGAACGCCGCATTCAGGAAGCCGATCGGCTGGTGCAGGATGCCGGCCGTCAGCTTGAGCAGGCACGGGCTCAGGAAGACAAGGCGCGGCAGCAGCAGTCGCAAGACCCTGATTCAGAATCGCGGCGGGAGCAGCTGCAACGCACCGAGGTGCGGCGTCAGGAAGCGGAAGCCCTGACCAGTCTCGCCGCCGACATCCGCCAGCGTGAGGAACGCCGCCTCGAGCAGGCACGGGCGACGCGAGAGGAGGCTGGGCAACAGCCGGCCGTTCTCGACGCTGCCAACCCGCAGGCACAGCTGGCTGAGCGGCTGACCAGCGAGGCCGCAGCACGGGCCAACCAGCTCTCCGATCAGCTCGGCACCATGCTCTCAGAAGCTGGCTGGCAACAGCAGCTGGAGGGCTCGCAAGGGCAGCTCGAGTCATCCGCGCGACAGCAGGAAACGGTCACGGCAAGTGTGGCGGATGCTGCCGATTCACTCGAGCGGGCTGCTGCTCATGAAATGCGGCTGGGCGGCTTCGCCACGGCAGGCCAGCTTGCAGATGCTGCCCAGCGGGTTGAGGCAACGTCCCGTCAGGAGCCCGCGTCGGCCGGCACCTCACTGGCTGAAGCGGCAGCATCGAGCGAGGCCACTTCCCCAGCGGCACGCGCAAGCCAGCAGGCTTCACAAGCCGCCGTCGACGCGGTCTCGCGGGCCGGCGAAGCGATTGCCCAGCGTGCTGACGAGCTCGCTCGACTGCTTTCTCCCACCGCTGACTCGGACGACGGCACAAACTCGCGGGAAGGCTCCTCGGGGGAATCGGGAGAAGCGTCCAGCAGCAGTGGCTCTGGCAATCAGCTGCTCGAACCTGCTGAGATGGCCCGCATGCTCGACCAGCTCGATCGCGAGATGCGGCAGTCGCAACCGGGCAGCCCAACACAACCGGGACAGTCGGGTGAGCCCTCAGCGGCCAGACGGGCTCTGCAGCGATCGCAGAGCCAGCTTGCTCGTGGTCTCCAACAGCAGCGCGGCGAGCCAGGGTCGCCCACCTCACAGCAGCAGAATCCTTCGATGATGGACGCCCAGGCGACCCCGTCTATGGCCACCCAGTCGGGCAGCGGCATGCTGCAAGAGGCGGCGACCGCCGATCAGGTTGGAGATGTGCGGCTGCTGGAAGCCGACGGACGTGATGTGTTTATCGGTGGCTGGAATACGCTCCGCCAGCAGCAGGCCGGCGAAGTGGTGGAGAGCCTCCGCACGACCATCTCACCTCGCTATCGCCGTCAGGTGGAGAACTACTTTCGCGTACTCTCAGAACGCGGCCAATCCGAGGGAGGCCAACAATGAAGACGAACGGTCGCCTGCCGCGTCCACTTCTGAGAATGAAGTGTCTGCTCGTGCTTGGGCTGCTTGCTGCGCGGCCCTGTTCGGCAGAAACGCTCCCCAGCAACGATCCCACCTGGGTAGCAACACAGCAGGCCATCGAGCGAGGCATAGCCTTCCTGCAGGCAAACCAGAAAGACACCGGAGCCATCTCGTCCGGACAGTACGACACGGCAATGACAGCCCTCTCAACGATGGCCATGGCAAGTGTGGGCGTTACGCCCAGTGAGCCCGGGCCGCGTGGCGACTGCATGCGTCGGGCGATCGACTTTGTTGTTGATGAACGTCGGCGGACATCTGAAGGCTACTTTGGCCAGCATGACGGCTCCCGCATGTATGGGCATGGCATCACAACTCTGATGCTCTCCGAGATGGCCGGCATGGGAGCGTCTGCCGAGCAGGATGAGGCGATCGAGCGTGCCTGTGAAGGGGGCCTGTCTGTCATTCTTGAAGCGCAACAGGTTCGCAAGCCTCAGTCTCATCGGGGCGGCTGGCGATACACGCCCGATGCAGGCGACTCTGATCTCTCGGTCTCTGTCTGGCAGCTGATGGCCCTGCGGTCAGCCAAGACGGATGGGTTCGATGTGCCAGATGCGGCCATCGCCGAAGCGGTGAGCTACCTGCGGCGATCATGCACCTCGCCGCTTGATGAGAAGGGGCAGCCGACGCGTCCTGAGTCGGGCTTTGCCTACACGCCTGGTGGTGGCGACATTCAGTATGCGATGACCGCTGCAGGCGTGTTGGCGATGCAGGTCTGCGGCCAGTACGACGCCCCTCCTGTTATGCAGGCGGTCGCCTGGCTGAAGTCGCACCCTCCGGCCTGGGGCACGCGGTACTTCTTCTACGGCACCTACTACTACGCCCAGGCAATGCATCAGCAGGGTGGTGACACTGCAGCGGATGCAGAGCGGCTGGTGCGGGAAGTGCTGCTGCCACGGCAGGAAGCGGATGGTGGCTGGAAGCCGGAAGGCGAAGAGTCGGGAGCGTCACGGATCTACGCCACCAGTCTGGCGATCCTCAGCCTCAGCGTCCGCTACCACTACCTGCCGATCTACCAGCGATAAGCGTTCCGTCAGCTGGTGCTCGCCGGGCCAGCCGCATCGAGCTGGTCACGAATCAACGCGTGAATCTGCCTGAGTTCGGCAGGGTCGATGTGGTGCAGCCGACGGTGCTCGCAAGGCCGTGGAGTCTCAAGCAAGAACGCGTCAAAGTCGAGGGAGTAGGTGTCGGCCAGCCGCGTATTGCTGGCAGTGTAGGTGTCGCGGATCGCTCGCTGCTCGTCCTCCGTGAGGTAGCAGGGAGTCGCGCCGAGCCAGTCGGAGAGTCCCTCCTGCTCGGCAGCACGAAAAGCCCGACGAAGGGCTCCGACAACCGCCTGCCGAGAGTCGAGCGACTGGTACCGTGTTGCCAAAGCCAGTGCCAAGGCAACCCCCTTCCAGCCGAGTGAGGGATTACGGGAAGTGGCTTGAGCAGCCGGTGCCACGAGCGTTTCCAGGCCGGTGGCCGTGAGAAAGTCGGGCAGAACATCGCCGCCAGGGAGCGTCTGTATGTCATAGAGCCGTGGCGTCACATGCTGCCGACCAAGCTGGTCAGCAAAGGCGTCAAGGAAGTCGGCGTAGAACATGTTTTCCACGATCGCCGGCCCCAGATAGTCTTCGCTGCCCCACAGCCGATGCGACGGCAAGACCTTCAAAGCCTTCGCTCGCTGGTTGTAGAGCGAGACCCACAGGTCACGCTGGCTGCGGAGGTAGATCACCACCGACACCGATGAAAACAAGGGGCGAACAGCGGCCAGCAGTGGAGCAATCCAGTCCCGAGGCATCGCGAAGAAGTGCTCCGAGCTGAGGATCACCTTTGACGGCTGCACGTCTGCAATCTGGAGCTGAAGTTCCGCAAGCGTGGCATCACATGGGGCCGTGGTGCTGCCGGTGCAGGCCAGCCCGATGTGCTTCTGCAGCGAGGTATGGCTGAGCGGATCACCATCCAGGGTTGGATAGAGCACCTTCTCCTTGGCCAACGCCTCGCGTTGATTGGCCAGGAAGCTCTGGATGGCAGTCGTGCCCGTCTTATGCGTACCAGCGTGGAGCACCAGCTTGGGCCTGCTGGCTGGAGGGCAGTCCGTGGGGAGCGAGGTGGACTTCACGGCAGTGGCACCCAGCGGTCGAAGGTCGCCGCTTGACCACAGTAGGATCCGGCTTCATCGAGCAGGTTCCAGACGATCGCCTGTTCGATCCGAAACCGTTTGCCCGTGGCAGAGATGCGGATTCCTGCGTAGTCATCCACGAAGCCCTGGGCTCTCGTGCGGTCGAGGAGCTGCTGTCGTTCATCACGGTGCATCGGCTCGGCAGTGTGTCGGGCCGGTGTGGCAAGCAGGGTGTCGACATCCACCTCCCAGAGCCCGAGTGCCGTTCGGTTGCCATACGTCAGCAGCGGATCTGCGGAGGCATCGGCGGAGACCACGACGAAGGCCGCCTCGTAGAGCCGCCACGCCTGCTCCTGGTGCGTGCCGCTGCGGTCGACCAGTTCACGCCCGAGTAGGCGTACAAAACTCTCCAGCAGCTGCTGGCTGTGGGCAACCCATGGAGCGTGAGGAAGATGCGAGTCTGACGGAACGGTCACAGTGAGCGATCTCTGGGGATGACGGAGACGCAGTCAGTTAAACCAGGGCTTGTCCGGCACATGCTTCACGCCGAGGTCACGGATCAGGTGGTCGTCGGCAATTCGCTTATTCGCCTGCGCCCAGAGCGTCTCCTCGTCGCCAAAGATGATCTCACTGGTAGCGTCGGTGATCGCCCAGGAGCCCTCCTCGAGTTCTGTCTCGAGCTGTCCACCACCCCAGCCTGAGTAGCCGGCAAAGATCCGCATCGGCAGGTCACCGTTGGCGAGCAACTGAGTGATCAGCTCCTTGTGTGCGGCAAAGTGAACCCCCGGGATGATCTGTCGCTCGGTGAGGTCGCTATCTGCATGCACAATCACCAGTGGACCTTCCACTGGGCCACCGGTCATGACAGGCAGATCGAAGGGGCACGGCTCATCGCTGACCTGATCCCAGATCGCCCCCAACTGGGTGCCACTGCGCCGGTTGAGCACTAAGCCAATCGCTCCCTGCTCCTCATGCTGCAGCATCAAGACCACCGACTTGGCGAAGTGAGGATCGCCGAGTTCGCGAGTGGCAACGAGCAGTTTTCCGTTGAGCGAGTTCATGCTGGGCGTTGCACTTGGCTGTGGATAAACACTGGCTTTAAATAAACGCTGACTGTGGATGAGCACCAGGCCTCAATGAGCACTGATTGCAGCAGGCTTCGCGTTTCAGCGACGTGCGTGACCATGGGCGACCGATGCCGCGAATAGGCTCGACCGCCGCCGCCGTCCGGCAACGTCACTTCTCGCACCCATCGTTCGCTACGAAGAGTATACGCGTCGTCGTTTGCGCCGTCGTTCGCGGTGCGGGAGTGAGCGGACTACTCCGCCGACCCACTCTCGAACACGAGCCAGCCAAACCGGGCGGGCGTGTGGAACGATGAGGTGCTCGTAGGCGAGAAGGCGAGCCCTGCACGACCTGCGACGTCATGCCGAAAGAGATTCAGCCGCCAGCTTTCACCCGCTGTGGGAGTGGCTGCAAAGGCCGACCAGGGAATCCGCGTTTCCACCCGCCAGATACCTGCCTCAGCGTCGATGTGCACGCCAGATTCGGCATTCGCTGACCAGGCAAAGTCGCGTGCTCCCTCCTCGAGAGAGAGGTCGAGCATCTCCCCATTAGGCGCCCACTGCAGTTCGCAATACCGCGAAAGGCTCTTCGGGTCGCTGGCAATAAAGGCCTCGACCACATCTTTCTCCCAGAGCCCAATCCGCTCCTCTGCTTGGTCTGGCTCAAACACGTTAAGGACTGTGAACGGACACTCATAGGAGAGCATCAGGTAGCGGTCAGACCAGAGGGCACGCACGGGCGTGCTCAGACGCGGGTGAGCAACGCTGTCTGCCGATCCATACTCCAGCCGTACAGGTGTCGCGGCGTGCCAGGCGTCTTCATTGAGCACGCCATCCGGCTCGATATCGGCCTCCACTCGGGTTGCCGTCAGCGTGGGCAGCGGCCACGAGCGGGAAAACAGCCGTCGGGCATTGTCAAAGTAGATCTTGCGGAGCACGTCGGGCGGAAGGTTGATGCTGCTGATCGTCCAGTCGCCTTGAATCGGCGTCATGTGGGGCCAGTCTCGGTCTGTCGTTTCGAGCCACCGCCAGTGCTTGGCAAAGAAGAGATCGGCGTCGGCGTCGCTTGGCCTGTCCGCATCACCACCCGAGCCGAGCACCAAGCGGTCAAACACCTGGAAGTCTGTTGCAAACAGGATCCGATCCTGGTGCTTTGTGAACAGTTCTCGAACACGCTGAGGATCGTGTCGACCGAGCTCCGGAACACGTGCGGCCAGGTCGGCATAGAAGTTCGGTCGCTGCGAGAGCTTCTCATCCACCCAGTCGAGCTCTTCGGAGTTGTTGGCGAAATGGACGCCGATGAAGGTTGTGCCTGGGTGACGAGCGACAACGCGGTCGAGGGCGTTGAGCAGGTCCATGCGAGGTGGATGCGCCGTGCGATCGCCAAACCACCAGCTGCGGTGGTCTTTGAGCTCCGTCCACCGCTCGTTGTTTTCGTCGTAGGGGAGCCAGAAGGCGCGGGGATCACCCACATGGATGGAGACAGGCATCCCGAGTTCGCCGCAGCGTTTCCAGACGGGATCGAGTTTCGGATCATCCACCTTGATCAGGTTGCCAGCACCATCTTTGAGAAACAGGCCGAGCCGTTTGAACTCCTTGAGACCGGCAGCTCCGAGCGCGTGACCAGCCTCGATCTGTTTCACAGCCTGCGCACTCCAGTCGGGCTGGTCCCAGCCGGTGTAGTCGAGCAGCATCGAGTGCAGGAAGTGCCCTGGATACATCCGCTCGGCCAGTCTGCGAGCCTCCGCAAACCCACTCAGTCTCGCGTCGCCACTGGTGACAGTCCCCACGCCGAGCAACAGCCCAGTGCCGATTCCAGCGCGATCGAGAATCTGCACTGCCCGATCGAGCCGCTCAGGTCGCGTTTCCACATGCACATGCACATCAGTGATTCGCCGCTCCGCCCGCCAAGACTCAGGTGAAAACACCGCGTCCAACGGATGTGGGAGCTGCAGCGGATCGTCAGCAGTCTCGGCGGCAAGCGAGCTCGCCCCTTCGTTCGCCGTGTCGTTCGCGCATGCGACGGGCAACTGGCCAGCAGAGCCCGTCCAGGTAAGCAGACACAGCAAGGCAGAAACAGCAGTCCGGGTTGACGACAACACAGCAAAACTCCGCAGGTGCT
>JADHNY010000178.1 GCA_016779265.1 Pirellulales bacterium
AGACAGTGCCGAGGTGTGTCGCTCACCACAGCCACCAGGCTCCCGTGCTGACAACGTAGATCCCCAGGGCCAGGTTGGTCGCGGCGTGGGTGGTGATCGCGTCGATCGGCCGCCGGGTCGCAGCTGCCACACCTGAGACGATGCCAAACCAGCCGGCAGCGGCGATCGCCTCGCCAGGGTGGGTGAGCACGGCATACACGGTGCAGGCAATCATCGAGGAGGCTGTCAGCATGCCGAATCGCACCTTCCAAAACTCCTCGTCGATCACGTACCGCATCAGGAAGCCGCGTAGGAAGAGCTCCTCAGCGATGGGTACCACCAGCACAAGGCCTGTGAATCGCACTGCAAGGAAGGCCCAGCTGCCCGCCTCGCTGAGAAATGGGCGAAATGGATCGAAGCCGGCACGAGGGGCCATCGCGGCCCAGCCGGCCTCCCGCTGAAGGGCCGCGAGCACGATCCAGGGGATTACCAACGCCACCCCGAGCAGCGGCGGCCACCAGGTTGGACGGCCCAGCCAGGGCAGCACATCCCGAGCCACAATGGCCAGAGCAAGAAGGCTCACCGCGACCCGCGCCGTGTACAGCAGCGGGTAGTCGCCCTCACCGAAACCGAGCCAGTTGGCAGGCTCGCCGGCAGACGGTTCCAGGCTGCCACACAGGAGGAACACGACCAGCGGCAAAAGGCAGGCCAAAAACGGTCTGCTCGGGCCATTGTCGACGGCCGGCGGGGTGGCTCCTTCCTCGGTGGGCGAGGAGGAGGACGGAGTCGGCGAGGAAGGGCTGCTCATAGGGGATTCTGCATCCATCTGTCACGTTTCCCGGGCCGTGAGTATATTCGCTGGACGTTCCCACCTTTCCTTTCCCACCTTCCCTCACGCCACCCCATTCCGGGGTGAACGACTCCCATGGACCTGTCGAAGCTTCGCAATATCGGTATTTCCGCCCACATTGACTCTGGCAAGACCACGCTCTCGGAGCGAATTCTCTTCTATGCCGGCCGAATTCACCGGATTCAAGAGGTGAAGGGTGGTGGCGACGGGGCCACCATGGACTATATGGACCTGGAGCGTGAGCGTGGGATCACGATCACTTCGGCCGCCACAAGCGTGAAGTGGCACGAGACGGCGATCAACCTGATTGACACCCCCGGCCACGTCGACTTCACCGTTGAGGTGGAACGCAGCCTGCGTGTGCTCGATGGTGCGATTCTCGTGCTCTGCAGCGTCGGTGGCGTGCAGAGCCAGTCGATGACGGTTGACCGTCAGATGAAGCGGTACAAAGTGCCACGTCTGGCTTTCGTCAATAAGATGGACCGCACCGGGGCCAACTTCCCTCGGGTGGTGCAGCAACTGCGTGACAAGCTGGGTGCCGATGCGGTGCCGATGCAGCTGCCGATCGGCAAGGAAGACAAGCTCGAGGGTGTGATCGACCTCGTGGCGATGAAGGCCCTCTACTTCGACGGTGATAACGGCGAGCATGTACGGGTGGAAGACATCCCCGAGGCCCTCAAGGCAGAGGCGGACGAGGCCAGGCACAACCTGCTCGAAGGCCTGTCGATGTACTCCGACTCGCTGATGGAGAAGCTGCTCTCCGAGGAAGAAATCAGTGATGACGAGATCCACGCCGTCGTGAAGGACGCCGTCCAAAACCAGTCATTTACGCCGGTTTTCTGCGGCAGTGCCTACAAGAATAAGGGCGTGCAGCCGTTGCTGGATGCGGTCGTTCGCTACCTGCCAAACCCAGAAGAGCGAACCGTCGTTGCCAAGCAGTGGGACAATCCCGACGAGACGTTTGAGCTCAAGCCGGATCCGACCAAGCCAACCGTTGCCATGGCCTTCAAGATTGTCGACGACCCGTACGGTCAGCTGACCTTCATGAAGATCTACCAGGGCACAATTCGCAAGGGTGAGGGCTACATCAACCAGCGAACCACGCAGAAACAGCGTTTTAGCCGCATTGTGCGGATGCACGCTGACAAGCGGGAAGAGGTTGATTTCGCCGAAGCTGGCGACATTGTGGCCATCATGGGCGTTGACTGTGCCAGCGGTGACACGTTCTGCGACACGCCGAAGTTCTGCGTGCTGGAGAGCATGTATGTGGCCGATCCAGTGATCAAAATGGCGATCACACCGACCAATCGCGATGGGCTCGACCGGCTCGGCAAGGCTCTGCAGCGATTCATTAAGGAGGATCCCACCTTCCGTGTTTCCACCGACGATGAGACGGGGGAGACCGTGATCGCCGGCATGGGTGAGCTTCATCTCGACATCTACGTTGAGAGAATCCGCCGAGAGTTCAAGGTCGACGTGGAGGTTGGTGCTCCGAAGGTGAGCTACCGCGAGGCTCCCACGCGGCTAGCCAGCTATGACTACAAGCACAAGAAGCAGACGGGTG
Organism: Pirellulales bacterium; assembly: GCA_016779265.1. Taxonomy (GTDB): domain Bacteria; phylum Planctomycetota; class Planctomycetia; order Pirellulales; family UBA1268; genus M30B53. The sequence continues at coordinate 2,394 of JADHNY010000178.1, forward strand.
GTTCGGGTCAGTTTGCCCACATCGTGGGTTCGCTCGAGCCAATGCCGGAGGACTGCGAAGAGAACTTCACCTTTGAGGACAAGGTGGTCGGTGGCCGCGTGCCTCGGGAATACATCCCGTCGGTGGAGAAGGGCTTCCGGTTTGCCATGGAGAAGGGGCCGATTGCCGGCTTCCCGATCGTGGGTGTGAAGTCGGTCCTGTCTGACGGCTCCTACCACGACGTTGACTCGTCGGACATGGCTTTTCAGATCTGTGCCCGGACCTGCTTCCGAGAGACGTTCTTGCAGACCAAGCCTGTGCTGCTCGAGCCGATCATGAAGATCGAAGTTGAGGTTCCAGCCGACTTCCAGGGGCCTGTGACCGGTGAGCTCAACAAGCGGCGTGGCCTGATCGTCTCCACGGAGACCGAGAGCGAGATGACCACGATTATCGCGGAGGTGCCACTGGCTGAGACCTTTGGCTACTCGACCGACCTGCGAAGTGCGACGCAGGGCCAGGGCGTGTTCACGATGGAGTTCGCCAAGTACCGTGCGGTGCCGGGCAACATCCAGAAGGAGATTGTTGAGGAGCGGAAGGCCGCCGAGGCTGCCAAGTAAGAGGCTCCAGCGAGTCGCTTCACGGCGGATGCAAAAAAGCAGGGCCGGCATCGGGTTTCGATGCCGGCCCTTTCTGTTGCATTGAAGGAGAGGTTTTCTTCAGGACCTCCGACGCGTCGCCTCAGGGCTCATGTGGCCCAGGAAGCCTCCCCTGGGGCCTCTGAGACACCTTTCCTAGGCCTCTCGGGGACTCTTACTGTCCCATGCCCGGAGGGCCCGCCGTCACGTCCTTGTCGCCAGACTTGTAGGCCTCCGCGTCAGAAGCGGGCACCTCTTCCATCTTGGGACCGGTGAAAAACACCTGAATCTTGCCACCGACGCCCTCGGTCTCAATCACAACCGCCTGAGCCACGCTGCCAGTATTTGGGCGGGGAGCTTCTGGGCGGATGAAGAACGGCTTGCCATCACGCTCGGAAACAAACAACTCATCGAGGCTGCCAGACGGGATGTCCATCGTCTTCTTGAGGTCTGCGGGGATGTCGCTTTGGATAAAGGCTTTGAAGGTCTCGGCATCCGGTGGGCCCGCACCATTCTTGTTTTGGTAGAAGGAGTAGGCGTTGGCGAGACGTTCGCCGTTGTTCTTATTGGCTTCCTTGAGGATTTCGTCACCATCCGGGCCACCGCCGCAGCCTGCGAGGCCAGCAGCGAGCATTGTCGCCGCGAGGGAAAGGGTAAGCCGACGAGACATGATGCCAGTCATGCGAATGGGTGCTCCACAGTCAGGGGGGAAACGAGCCGGTGAGTTGAAGTGACGAGCAGCGGCCGGTGAGGCAAGGGCTCATCTGATGGAGGATTCTACGGGAACCCTCCCCGAGAGGATACAAAAAGGGCGGCTGCCGGCTCTCCGACAGCCGCCCAGTTGTGTGCTCGAGGTCCAGTGGTTGATTGAAAATACCGTTGATTTTCAACCAGGACCCTGGCGTACGTTCAATCGAGATCTGAGTTGCGGCCCATCTTGTCGGCCCGCTTGCCGACCTGGTTCAGGGCAGTCAGATCCACGTCGTAGTTGATTGAGCGGACGCTGCCATCGCCAAACACAGCCTGAAAGCCGGATGGGTGCGATGAGCCAAACCCTCTCTCATACGTGTCCGATGGCGGATTCGCCCGGCGGACCGTGCCGCTAGGGATAGCACCACCGAGGGCGTCGCTGATTGGCGGATACGTTCCGCAACGCATCACACCATAGAGCTCACGAGGGTTGAACTGGCCGTACTCTTCTGGCCAGACACCCGAGAGGTACTCAGTCGTGCGGACAGCCTTCTCTGCAGCCAGCAGCGTGTGCGACGTGCCGTCTCGGATCGAGCCCATCGTGACGGGCGCCATCTTCACGAAGTTGCCCGTGCTGGGATCGGAGTAGCCACCGGCTGAGATGATGCCCTGGAACTGGACGCGGGCACCAGGGTTTGGGTGGAAGAAGTTCGGCCGTGACACATTCACGTCATCATTCATGTAGCCGGCATAGTCGGCATAAGCCTGGAGGACACCATTCTTGGCAACCACTCGCCGAGCGCCTCGGCCTGGGCAGACAAAGGGAGCCACGGTGGATCCGTCGAGCGACTGGGCGGGGTCGAGATACCCGGCGCCATTGCCACGCAGGGACTGGATTGCGGTTTCTTCCAGCTGCGGAAGAATGGCCCACATCCATGTCAGTGTGTTCACACCGTAGTTGTCACGATTGGCATTGAGAGGATCCCAGTAGCCGTACTTCGGACCGTCAGGCTTCACGCCTGTCGAGGGAAATGTCTGAGTGCTCGACTCATAGTTGTGAACCGCCAAACCGATCTGCCGCATGTTGTTTTGGCAGCTGGAGCGACGGGCGGCTTCGCGAGCCGCCTGAACGGCCGGCAGCAACAGCCCCACCAGCACGCCAATGATGGCGATCACAACAAGTAGCTCCACGAGCGTAAAGCCCGCTGCTCTGCGCGGATCTGCCCGGAAAACGCGGGCTGACAGTGCTCGACTCATAGGTTCAACCTCGTATGACTAAGTGACGCTTGCGTGCGGATCCTTTAAGCACCCTTCGTCGGTCAAGAAGGGGAGCATGCGCCCGCTGCACAGGGAAGTAGATGGAAGGAAGGAAAAACTGTTAAAAGCCCTGCCCTTCTTCTATTCTTGCACGCAATTACCCCACTCTGTCAAGGGGTTGGTTGCGTCGGGACACTGGTTTTTTGCGGCTTTTTAGGATTCGAGCGGTTGTGGCGTTCGCAAGTCCGTCGCAGAGCCATCAAAGGAGTCTGCGATGGCGTCCCACAGCAGTAGACGGCTCTTGATCGCCATCTGGGCGGCCTGAGACGCTTCGGCCCAGGTTTCCGCATTTTCACCGCAGATTCGGGCAATCATGCGGTGGCACATCGGGCCGTGGTGCTCGTCGTCATGGGCAATATGCCGCTCGAGGTAATAGCGGAAGGGGCCCCAGGAGAGGGTGTCGTGGTCCGCGAGTCTGGCCACAAACTGCCGAAACATGCCGGGAATCACGTCCTCGCGGCCGAAGGTGAAGGCTGCCACGATGGCTGGTGTCGATTCCGTAGCGATCACTTCGAAGGACCGGCGAACAAAATCAGCTGCGGGGCCGGGCACGCCTGCGGCAGTGAGTGCGTGTGAAAGCGGGGTTCCGCCTGAAAGCAGACTCAGGAGCCGTTCAACCGGCTCGGTATCGGCTCCAGCTGCCCGCATTGCCTCCAGGTACATCTCGAAATGAGAGGCGTAGCCGCCGTCTGGAAGGGCGTCAGACTCCTCGTCGAGCACGATCTCGTTGATCAGCCGCCGGGCTTCGGGATCAGCCGTGGGCAGCCAGGGCACGCTGGTGCAGGTGAGCCGCTGCTGAACAGCCTTCAGCAGGCTCTGAAAGTCCCAGACCGCATAGACATG
>JADHNY010000179.1 GCA_016779265.1 Pirellulales bacterium
TCACCAACATGCGGGCCAGCGGCAGCGATAAGAACATCCTGCTCAAGCCACCACGAAAGATGTCACTCGAAGAGGCCCTGGAATACATCGACGACGATGAGCTCGTTGAAGTCACGCCTGATGGGATTCGGCTGCGAAAGATCCTGCTCTCTGAGCATGAGCGTCGCAAACAAGCTCGGGCGAAAGCCTAACGCCGCTGCCACGCTGACGCTCGTCGCCCCCATGCCAGCTGAGGCTTTCGTCGCTCTGCGGTGGCGGGAGCTTCGCACTGGCGAGGAATCAGCTCAGGGAAACTCGTACCCGCGGCCTTCCTCAACGAGTTCCAACCCGGGAATCGCCAACGCCTTGAGTTCCTGGCGAATCTCGGCGGCGAAGCGTGCTTTGCGGTGCACCACAATCCAGCGAACAGGCCTCGTTAGCTTGGCCACCTCTGCGGCGAAGGTCGCGGGGCAGTGGTGGCCCGTCTCACAGGCGAGGCCGTGCAAGGCATTGGGAAAGCTGACCTCAAGAAACACCGCATCAAGCCGCGGGGCAGCGTTGAGGTGCTCCCAGAGCATCGACGTGGGACCTGTGTCGGACGGGAACGCAACCACGGCGTCACCGTCATCTACAACGAGGCCGAGCGTGTCAACACAGTGATCCACCCGCAGCGGCGTAATGGTGAGGCCTGCTCGCTCGATCGAGGCTCCCGCCTGCAGCGGCGTCGCCTTCAGAAAAGGATCGGTCGCCGTAGAGAGATCGAAGAAATCAGGCCAGACCCGGCCATTGAAGATGTCGTGATGCAAAAAGTCGAGGACATCCGCTGCAGCAAGGATCTCCACGCAGTTCGGGCCACGCTCATAGACATTTTCCAGCAGAATCGGCAGCGATGCGATGTGATCGATGTGTTCGTGCGTCACAAACACATGCCGCACCTTTCGTTGACGATCGAGATCTGCAAGGAGACCGATTGCACCGCCATCGATCACCACCGAGTCATTGACGAGATACGACACGAGAAACTGCGGCGAGTCGCCCGATTCCGACGACTTTGGCCCGACGCTCGACGGCAGCAGTTCAACTCGCATAACGGTCTCGTACAGATTTTGGAGAGAAGAGGGCAGGGCGGTCGCGGTCCTGGCAAGAACTCACAACGTAAAGAACTCGATGATCTTGCTGAGGAAATCTGTATGGGACTCCGCCTTTTGACTCGATGAAAGCGAGATGGCGGCCTGTTCATCCTGCCGTCTGGCAAGCACCGCTCCAAACCGCTGCACGAGTTCTGGCTCCTCCCGGAGGAAATGCTCCACCATTGCTTTTTCAATCTCGATCAGCCGACCTTCTTCAAGCATCGTGACAGTCGCCGAGCGGGCAGCCCCCGTCAGGAGCGACATCTCACCAAAGAAGTCTCCCGGCTTGAAGATCGCCAACTGCTTTTCCTCGCCGTCGCCTCCACGGTAGCGAACTTCTGCCGTGCCACTCTGGACAATGTAGAGACTTGAGCCCGGCTCCCCCTGACGCACGATCTGCTCGCCCCCGGCATGCTGGCGATCCGTCGCCACAGCAGCCAATGCTTCGAGCCGTTCCCGGCCGAGCGGTTCAAGCAGTTCAACCTGCTCCAACGCCTGCAGCCGCTGAGCCACCGAGTCGTCCGCGGGCTCCTCGACCGAGAGAAGTTGCGTGAGTCGAATGGCATGCGTCGCCACGGGGATTTCAATGCCGTTCCGGGCGAGTGCAAACCAGATCCGGTCCCGAGCCATGCCGTCGACCTTGTCGCGCTTGTCAAACTCGGTGGTGAAAAGCCGAACCCAGTGTTCAACACCCCGATCAGTGAAGTTGTTCGTCACAACCGAGGGGGGAGGTGTGTCGAGCACCCCAAAGCTGCCTCGAAGAGCACTCAGGATGATCTGCTGCACCCGCTGTGGAGAGACGCTGTAGGGCGTCACCACATAGAGACTTCTCCGTGACCAGCGGTCCGGCTGCGTGAAGTTGCGAATCGATGCCTGTGCTAGCTGGCCATTAGGAATGATCACATACGCAAGATCGAGGGTGATCACCTTGGTGGCCCGCCAGTTGATCTCCACAACTTCGCCGATGTGCGACGGATTGTCGTCGTACTGAATCCAGTCGCCGAGTTTGAAAGGATTCTCCGCGTGGATCGCGAGGCCAGCGAACAGGTTGCCGAGCGTGTCTTTGCTGGCAAAACCAATCGCCGCCGAGATGATCGCCGAACCGGCAAAGATGCCCCCCGGATCGACGCCCGCCTCCAGCAGGATCACCACAAACGACAACCCCACCGTGAGCCAGCGGAAAACATCCAGGAAGATTTTTTGTATCGGGCCTGCAATCCGCTCCCAGACACTCACCGCCGCCACAAGCAGCAGAGAGTGAAAGAGCGACGCCAACACAAAAAACCGCACGCCGAACAAGGCGTAGCCGCTGTTTGCCCGCTCCTCCGGAAAGAGCAGGCTGACCAGCAGCGGCAAAGGCGCAAGCCCCAGGAGCACCATCGAGCCAATCGCGAGCCTTTTGCGGAGCCGGGGGGCGGTGAGCAGGTAGGCCACCAGAAAGATCACCGCCGCGACCAGTTCCCGGACCACGTCCCCATCGTGGAGGCGAACCTGCTCGATCAGGGGGCCGGCGTCTGGCATCTCAGAACTCGCATTTCTCGTCGAAAACAGGGGGCGATACGCAGAGAATACCGCACTGGGAACCAGACGGAACGGCCGTCTGGCGAGGCAATCTGGACGCGATAGACGGCTACAGCCGACTTACGTATACTGCGACGCTCCGCTGAAGGAGGCGGACAGGCTTCGGGTGCGCTCCAAAATGAGCTTGCTCCCAAAGCTGCATAGACGGTCCTTTTAGACAATCCTTTCATACACGAGCCCCCCGCGATGCGGCAGTGGGCAAGAGTCGTTTCAAATACGGGGTCTCATGGTCAAGCTGACAGTTCGGGAGCGGGAAAGCATTCAGGAGGCGGTTCGTCGCTTCCGTAAACTGGTCGAGCGAAGTGGCATCAAGAAGGAGATGCGTCGCCGTGAGTTCTTTGAGAAAGCCAGCGAGACGAAGCGGCGAGCTCGTCTGCGTGCTGAGCGTCGCCTCCGTCGTACCCGCCTGCTCGGTGGCTGAGTTCCCGGCATCCTCGGCTCACACGGGTTCGCCGGTTCGTGAGTCGCGAGCCTGTTGGTGAATCGAGAGCCACTTTCTGACGGTGGCCTTGACTGCTTGGGTTCGGTTCAGCTGTTGAGTCTCGAGCTGTCGTCGGAGGTGCGGGCATCGTGTAGCTACACCCGATGTCTGTGTGTCCGCAGGTTGGCCTCCAGTCGGAGTGCAGCCTTTGTCGACGACGGTTCCTGCGTCGCTGGGCGACCAGAGTCCCGAGCAGCCCTACCGCCATGAGGGCAAAGCCTCCCGGTTCTGGAACAGCCTGCCAGGAAACGGCGTAGGCTTGGGGATTCTGAGCATCACCCCAGACACCGCCGGCAGTGTTGTCAAAGGTGTTGAGGAGATACTCCACCCGCAGGCCATAAAACCCTGAGTTGGGCAGCGTGAAGGAGAGATGCTCGACCGTGTTGTAGAGACTCTCAGATCTGGCGATCAGCGTGGTGAACTGATCATTGCCATCGACCGCCCAGACCGAGAGGTTGAGGTCTGCCTGAGCCACATCCTCGTAGTTAAGCAGCGCCGCCTGAAAGGTGCGATTGCGAAGCCAGGTCAGCGTGGTGGTGAAGGTGGTTCCTCCCCGCAGCCACTCTGAGATGACGTAATCATTGTCGATTCCAAGTACCGACTCGCCATAATCCCAGCCGGTTTTCACGACGGCCCCCAGATCACCCGTTGCGGTGCCCGCCACGTCGATCTGCCCGCCCGTTTGCAGATCGAACGTAGCATCGAGGTTCATCCTCCCAGCCCCCGTCACCCAGTCGAGCGACTGGGTGGTGCTGATAAAGGTGTCACTACCGACGGTCACCTGCTGCTGGCCATTCTCCCAGCCGGTGGTTTTAGTGGCTCCGTTAAGGAGCAAGGCCTTTACGACGACGCTTTCACTCGCTGCGGGATTCCCCGAGAGTGCAGGCAGTGTCTTTGCCGCGCTGGCCACAAGCGAAGCACCTCCAGCCACCAGCGGCGCGGAGAAACTCGTCCCGGCAATCCCATTGGAATAGGCAGTCGCCACCGAGCCATCGTCGGTCGTGCCATCCAACGTGATGTTGTTGCCACCGTTTTGGCCACCGTAAAACGCCGACACGAGTGACGCCCCCGGCGCAGCGATGTCGACCGCCGCACGGACACCCGTGGTGATCACTGGGGTATCGGTCGCATCGCGATAGCCGAAGTCTTGTGGGCCGCGGCTGCTAAAACTCGCTGCCACGTCGTAGGTATTGGCATTCGTCAAGGCGGCGACGGTGATCGTGTTGTAGCCCGCCCCGGGCGAGCCGACCGTATTCACCGCTGAGCCTGTGTTGCCAGCACTCACCACGTAGGTTGTCGTTGGGTTCTGAAACGCGTAGGCGTCCATGATCACCGTAAACGGATCGGTGCCCGAGGGATCTCCAGAGAAGCCCCAACTTGAGTTGACCACATCCGCAACACCAAACGTGTCATCGTAGGGCGTGACAAATGAGGCGACGGTGAAGTCAAAGCTCAGCGCATACGCATTCCCATTCCACTGAGATGCGATCGCCCCGCTCCTAAGATCGGTGCCGTAGGCAAGGCCTTGCTGTTTGACGGCATCACCACCGGCGGTAGAGCGGCCACCGATCAGCATCGAAGCCCAGGTGGCATGCCTGTCGTATTTGTCAGGGATCGAAGCCCCCTGCCACGACTCCGCTGCATCCGCCACAAAGTTTGTCGTGTTGGTCACGACATGCTGGAGTGTCTCGTGCCCATTCCAGAAAAAGCCCGCCTCAAGATTCGTGGTGATCGTGTTCTGACCTGTGATCGGTGTGGCGTGCTGATAGTAGCGGTCTGCTCCGAGCAGACTGTTGATGTCAAACGTGCCTGCCCCCACCGTGGAGGTTGCATCACCAGCTGACGGATCTCCAGGCTCTGCAAGCCCATACCAGCCGGTGAACGCATCGGAGGCATCGAGTCTGCCACCGGCTCCAGTCGACGGCACCTCAGCCCGTGCGGCCGAGAGCATCACCAGCATTACGCCCCAGCCAACCACAACACACCAGCGTCGCCGCCTTGTGTTCGGCCATACACTAAGACAACGACACTGCCAGGCCAGCCAATGCGACGGCTCTTGAGGTCGCGTGGCACTCTGGCCACAGACGGAGATCGTGGTTGGCATGAAGCAACACCTCACAAAGAGCGAAACAAGAGACAAAAAAGGGGCCACGGAGACGGCCAACTGCTTGTTTCTCAGCCACTGCGACGGCGGCGACTGCTCGAAGATGCACCACGGGTGGCCCAAAGCCACCTCCATGCGGCGGCATGCAGCCTCCCAGATGTGCATCGAAGGACTGGACCGCGCACGGACGTCCCCTGAGTAACGGGACGCGTGAAAACGACGAGCAACTCAACCACGTCTCCGCGAGAGCGGAGCAGGACACGACACCAAGGCCAACGCCTGGTCGGTCACACGCAGTGGGAGAAACTCACGAGCGGCTACCTGAAGAACAAAAGCGGCGAGCGAAACCTCGCGACCGAAAGTTTACTGCTCTGTGGACGGGCTGTCGAATGGGCCCTACTGGCACCACTATCAGCCGGCAAAGACAACCGCGGCGACCAGTTCGGCTCGGATGTTCGCACCGGAATTCTGCGCACGCAAAAGGCCCGACTCGCAGGAGCCGGGCCTTTTGTCG
>JADHNY010000180.1 GCA_016779265.1 Pirellulales bacterium
AGAGGGCATCGCCGCTGTCTTTGGTGTACTTCTGCGTGTTGGATCCGGCGAAGCCCACCGGCTCCCAGATGTTGGGCGGCTGATACGGCCGCGTGCCCCGACCACCCATCATTTCTACCAGCAGGCCGGAGACAGCCAGCGCGTTGTCACGAATCTGCTCAGCATCGAGCCGAAAGCGAGGGCCGCGGCCGAGCAGCCGATTCTCGGGATCGTTGATCACCTGCTCAGGCATCGCCTCACTCGAACGGCGGAAGGCACGGCTGGTCACGATCAGCTTCACCAGATGCTGGGTGTCCCAGTCGCTCTCGCGATATTCCGCCGCCAGCCAGTCGAGCAGGGCAGGGTGGCTTGGCGGCTCTCCCTGCATGCCAAAGTCTTCGCTGGTCTTCACGAGCCCCATTCCGAAGAACTGCTGCCACAGACGGTTGGCCGCGACCCGCGCTGTCAGCGGCTGCTCAGGCAGAACCAGCCAGCGGGCGAGGTCGAGCCGGTCTGGTGTTTTGTCGTCGGCCACCTCCAGTGGCGGCAGGAAGGCGGGAGTCGCCCGCTCCACCTTTTCCCCCGGCTTGTCGTACGCCCCTCGCTCCATGACGAAGCTTTCCCGCATCTGCGGCGTGTCGTTAAACACGAATGTCTTGGGAATTTCGTTGCGGAGCGTGGTCGCCGCCGACTCGTTGCCTTCCACGGCAGTCACGGCAGACGCCAGCGGCTCAGGCTTCGCCGCCCAGACCTTCCGCATCCAGTGGCTCTGCACCTTGGCAAGGTCGGCGGGCTCGGTCGTCTTCTCCTGCCCTTGTCGGACCAGATCACGCAGCGGTTCGGGGACGTCGTCGATCTTCTCCTTCTCCGTGCGGGCTGCCCACCAGGCGGCCAGCGACTGGGCGGGGTCGGTGGTGGGATCGTTGACACTCTCCATGCCGACGAGATCCCAGCGGACATGCCCATCGAACTGCGTCAGGGCAAAGCCGGTGATCTTGGTGCCCGCGGCCATCTCCATCGCCGACGCCGGCACCGCGAGACGAACCCACTCACCGGTCGCAGGCAGCTCACCGGCGTGGTGGCGGGTGGGCTTCCCCAGCTCGCCCCATTCGATCGCATTCGGCTCACCCCAGACCGTGCGGTGATTCCAGCCACCGACATGAAACTGCAGCATCACCGCCTTGGGTGGATTCTCAGGGTCGAGCCAGACATGCGCGAAGATTTCGGCATTCGCGGGAAGCTCAATCGGCTCCGCACCTTCCTGGTAGAAATCCTGGGCGATGCCGGTGGCTGTCCTTTCCAGACTCTGCCCACCCGCAAGGACTCCCGCTGCAGCATCTCCTGCGAGCCAGCGGATCTCACCGCCGGAACTCTGCACCTTGGCGTTGGCGGGAAAGCTGTCGTCGAGCCAGATCGACTCAGTCCGCACCGGCTCAGGCTTGGGATCGAGCGAGGCTGGATCGGTGTAGTCCACTGCAGCCACGGCTTCGTCGAGTTCGGCCTGAAGCTCGGGAAGCGCCGCCTCCAGTGCTGCTAGCCTCGTCTCCTGATCGGTCGTGGGCACGGGGATCGATGGGGCGGTGACGAGCACATTGCCATCAAAGCCGGGGTCCGCCGCGGAGTTGAAGAACGCGTAGAGCGAATAGAACTCCTTGTGACTGATCGGATCAAACTTATGGCTGTGGCAGACCGCACACTGACCGGTCAGCCCGAGGAACGCGTTGGTCACCGTGGCGGTGCGATCAACGGCATAGCGGAAGAGCAGTTCGTCGTTGATCGAGCCCCCTTCGCTCGTGGTGACGTTGCAGCGTGAGAAGCCAGTGGCGATCTGCTGCTCCCGGGTGGCATCGGGCAGCAGGTCGCCGGCAAGCTGCCAGATCAGAAAGTCGTCAAATGGCAGGTTGTTATTGAAGGCCTCCACGACCCAGTCGCGGTAGGCCCACATCTGCCTCTCATTGTCGAGATGCAGGCCGTGCGTGTCGGCGTAGCGGGCCACATCGAGCCAGTGGCGGGCCATCTCCTCGCCGTGATGCGGGCTCGCCAGCAGTCGCTCCACAAACTGCTCGTAGGCATTGTCTGCGGTGTCGTTGACAAACGCGTCCACCTCAGCGGGCGACGGCGGCAGGCCGGTCAGGGCAAACGACAGCCGACGAGCGAGTGTCCGCCGATCCGCCTCAGCGGTGATCGGCATCTGCTCAGCGTTCGCCCGGGTCTCGAGAAAGCGGTCGATCGGATTGGTGATCGCGGGGTCTGCCACGTCGGGCACGGCAGGCCGAGAGATCGGCTGAAACGACCAGTGCAGCTCAAACTCGGCCCCCTCGCTGATCCAGCGGGCAAGCAGATCTTTCTGCTCAGCACTGAGCGTCTTGTTGGTATGCGGCGGCGGCATCACGACGTCGGGGTCGGCGGAGTGGATCCGCGCCATCAGCTCGCTCGCCTCAAGGTCGCCAGCGACGATCGCCTGGCCGCCGCTGTCAAGGACGGCAGTGGCCGCCTCTGCGGAGTCAAGCCTTAGGCCCGCCTCTTGCTCGCCAGGCCCGTGGCAGGCGTAGCAGTTCTCAGAGAGCAGCGGGCGGATATCGCGATCAAATGCGATCGTTTTGTCCGCGGCCGCAGCAGCGGAGCAGCACCCAGCGATGAGCAGCACGGCAGTCGTTGATGACTGGAAACAACGGGATGCGACAGAGCAACCCATGGGACACCTCCTACAGGGTCACCCGCGTCGCCGGCTGGACTGCTGCCAAGCCGCGGACGGTCTCTCTTCAAAGACCAGAAGCCGAGAGAACGTCGATCAGCGGGAACATCTCTATTGTTGCTCAGACCGCCCCACGGCGGCAAATCTCACGGTCTATACTGCTGCCGCAGCGTCGTTTCGCTGGCCATCTATAGAGACATCGTAAAGCCTAGGACTCTGCAACGCCTGGGACACCGCAGCGACTGAACAACGCCAGAAAACGGCCGTCGCACGACGCCACGACCCTCAAAGGACCCCGCAATGCGGCACGCACACTTTCTCGGTGGCTCTTATAACCTGTGTTTCAAGGTGCTTGTCGGCCCGGCACTCTTTTTTGCGGTGATGCTCGGAACTTCTGGAGTGCTCACCGCCAGCGAGCCTCCCGCCGGGTTTCCCGAACGCCTCTTCACCGACCACTTTGATCGGGAGGAAGCCGACCCAGCCATCGAACAACCCGGTCAGAACTGGGGCACAAACAGCAGATCGCGAGCCCAGGGCGTGAAGCAGGTGTTTCTGCGGGATGGGGCCATGTTCATCAAGATGGCCGACGTGGCTGACCATGGGGTGTCGGTGACACAGGACGTGGCGTTTGATGACGTGGTGATTCGCCTGCGGTTTAAGCTCGGCGAAGGTGACGACCTCGGCATCAACATCGCCGACATGCAGGAAAAGTCGGTCCATGCTGGCCATATCTGCATGCCGCGGATCCGGCTGGGCGGCCTCGAGCTTCGCGACCTCAAGACTGGCCGTATGCGGCTCGATGTACGGGAACGCTCCAAAGCCAAAACCCTGACCGACGAAGACAAGCAACTGATCGCGGCGAAGGAAACGCGGATTCCGCTCGACCTCACTGCAGATGCCTGGCATGACCTGGAGATTCGCATCGTGGGGGACACCATGACCGTGTCGATCGACGGCACGACCGCTGGATCGTTTTCGTCTCCGGGCATCGATCATCCAACCAAGGGTCGGATCAGGCTGGCTGTGAACCGCGAAGCATGGGTAGACGATATTGAGATCTTTGGAAAAGCGAGCTGAGATGACGCTCCCGGCCCTCCTCCAACCGTACGACCTCCATGGCCTGGCGTTTGGTTTCCACAAGCTTGGCGAGCCGATGACGCTGGCCGACTTCCGTCAGGTCTTTCGCGGCACGTTGATGGGCAACTGTGGCTACACCTTTGAGACCGCCACGCAGGCAGTTGCCGAGGGTGCTGCAGACTTGATCGCGTTTGGCCGCTCCGTCATCACCAACCCAGACCTGGTCGAACGGTTCGCCAACGACTGGCCGCTGGCCGGCCCCTCCGACATGAGCACGTGGTATTCACCCGCCGGTGCCGAGGGCCACACCGACTTTCCACCGTATCGGCCCGCTGCCTAGGGGAGCCGGGCTGGCTCGTCCACCTGCGTGGCCGTGACGATCCGTGGCGTGAGCAGAATCACCAGCTCCTGTCGTGCTGGCGGAGGCGTGTTCTGAAAGAGTTTTGACACGTAGGGCACCTTATTGAGGAGAGGCACGCCGAGCAGCGGCACACCCTGGCCGTGTGCCGATGGAGCATGACCATCGATGGCACTGCGGCTCAGCACGCTGTGGACGGCCAGCGTGCCGTTGGTGGGGAGTTCGACTGCGAGCTGAATATCTTCCGCCTCCACCTGGGGCACCTGCACAGTGGCAGCGGCCGCCTGGGTCTCGAGCAGCCCAACGTCGTTGATCGCGGAGAGCCGCGCACGAAAGTCGACACGCACGCGATCCTCTGGACGCACCTGGCACCGCACCAGAATCTCCGTGCCCTCCTTAAACGCCCGCACCTCAGGACCAGGACCCGCGGGATCCTTCAGCCCAACCACGAAGGGGCGGGAGGTGATGTCAGCCACGGTGGCCGTCTGCTGATCGAAGATCGTGACCTTGGGTGCGAGCATGATCGTGCCACGCGGGTCTGCCTGGACGGCTGCAAGCAACTGCCGGACCGCCTGGTCACCGATCGGCTCCGCAAACACCGGAGCCCGGGTTTCGACGACACTCGTCGCAGACACCAGCCGCACGCCACCACTGGCCGCGAGCTCTTCATCGGTCACGTTGGCCAGCACCAGCTCGCTCGGCGCCGCGGGTGTCCGCAGCGTGTGCTGTTTGCGGAGGTCCTCAAACACGCTGCCCGGCGCTGATAAAAACCGCACCTCAAGCGTGATCTGAGCCGTGTCGTCAGCCACCAGCGGCACCTGTGCACGGGCACTGATCGCCAGGCCTGCGACGAACATGGTCATGAGTGCTGTGGCGCGTCGCATTGGACTCCCTCCCAATGACAAGCGGCATGCCTGGTGAGTGCGTCAGGGAAGTGACGCAGGCTCCAGATGTCGCTTTAAGAAACCGAGCCGTTTCATCGAGCCATACCTGGTCTCGGCCGCTCCGTGGCCTGCCCCCGGAATCACAACAAGTTCGTGGTCTTTGCCCGCTTTCACGAGGGCCGCCGACACCTGGAGCGTGCTGGAAGGATCGACGTTCTGGTCGAGTTCCCCCACGATCAGCATCAGCTCACCGGTGAGCGTGTGGGCGTCGACCACATTGCTGCTGTGCTCGTAAGACTCGTCGACTGGCCAGCCCATCCAGAGCTCGTTCCACCAGATCTTGTCCATCCGGTTGTCGTGACAGCCGCAGTCAGCCACCCCGACCTTGTAGACCTCGGGAAAGTCGAGCAGGCCCCGCAGCGCGTTCTGCCCGCCGGCGCTGCCCCCAAAGATGCCCACGCGGGCTAGGTCCATCCAGGGCCGATCTGCGGCAGCCTCACGCAGCCAGGCAACGCGGTCTGGAAAACCCGCATCTCGGAGGTTCTTCCAGCAGACATCATGAAACGCCTTACCTCGCCAGTTGGTGCCCATGCCATCGATCCGTACCAGCACAAAGCCCTCGTCGGTGAACTTCTGCTGCCCATGGCTCACCGAAAAGCTCACCGGCACATGGAACCCGTGCGGCCCAGCATAGATCTGCTCTACAACAGGTCGCGGTGTTGGGTCATCCTCCGTGCCGCGTGGCCGGTAGAGCACGCCATAGATGTCAGTCTCGCCATCAC
>JADHNY010000181.1 GCA_016779265.1 Pirellulales bacterium
GATGCAGCCGCCAGAAGGGGAGATCGTCGTGCGTGCCCATTCGTGGCTCGCATGGCCCTCGATAGATCGGCCCACAGCTTGGCACGCCGGCCACGCCCACCAGGTCGTAGGGCATCGGCGGAGCACTGGGATGGCATGGTGGCGGGGGCACGCAGGGTGGCAGTGCCCTCGGCTCACCGGGGGCGTAGAGACACTCGACCGTTGCGGCCCAGTATCCGCTGAGCGTGCCGGGTGTAGGGATGACTTCGGGTGCGTCGGTTGGATCCCCGGCTGAGAGTGGCACAGAGGCGATGCCACCGAGGTCAGAGGCGGCCGCTAAGCTCATCGCACCAACCGCTGCCACACTCAGAACCCCAATCCCCAGAATCGTTGCTCTCTGCATCACCCGCATCATGCGTCCTCCTGCTGTGACTATCGGCACCTTCCTCCTGCAGGCTCGATTGCGATCCCGAAAGCCGGGCGGCATGCTCGCGAAGGCCTCGTGAAGACGCGTAGAATGCGGCGAGAAGGTAAAGCCAAAATCCATGGACGATGCACACAACTTGCTTGATCCCGCGGCGATGCTTGCGGCGCTTGCCACCAAACATCTCAAGCTCGTGATCGCAGCGACCGGTGGCGGCTCGCAGGCCATTAGCAGTCTCGCGGGCACGCCCGGGGCGAGTGATGTGCTCGTCGAAGGGCTCGTGCCCTACTCCCGTGGTGCGGTCGACCAGCTGCTCGGTGGACCGCAGGAGCAGTACTGCTCACCGCGAGCGGCCCGACGTCTGGCCGTGGCTGCCTGGCAGCGAGCGATTGCTGCCGGCGTGGCTGCCGAGCAGGCCGTGGGGGCAGCGGTGACAGCGAGCCTGGCCACCAACCGACCCAAGCGGGGCGGTCATCGGGTGCATGTGGCGGTGCAGACGCTGCACTCAACGGGCACCTCGTCGCTGCGACTCGCCAAGGGAGCCCGCAGCCGAGAGGAAGAAGAAGCACTCGCAGCGGCCTTGGTCTGTGATGTGCTCGCCACGAGCTGCAACCGCGACTTCGCTGATGCCAACGCGTTTGAGGCGATGCTGCCGGCAGCGGTCGGGCCGACAGAGCTGCCCCATCCGGTGCTGCCTTTGCGAGACGGCGAGCATCGAGACAACGCCGCCTTCACCGCACCAGATGCGTGGCAGGAACTCCTTGCTGGTCGCAGCCGGGCGGTGCTGGCGATTGAACGCGAGGAGCATGAGGAGCATCACCGCGGCGTGCCCGCGGAGAAGCCTGACGAACCGCAGCCGGGGATGCTGGTCTTTCCCGGCTCCTACGATCCGCTCCACGAAGGCCATTGCCAGATGGCGAGCATTGCCGAGGAGATTGCCGAGCGGGCTGTGCAGTACGAGATCTCGGTGACGAACGTCGAGAAGCCGGCAGTCGACTACAAGGAGATCTCGCGTCGCCTGGCGGCCTTTGACACCGACCGGTCTGTCTGGCTGACCCGAGCGGCAACGTTTCTGGAGAAGACCGACGTCTTTCCGAAGGCCACCTTCGTGATGGGCGCTGACACCTTCCTGCGGCTGTTCGATCCGGCCTTCTACGGCGGCTCAGCCGATGCGGCTCGGCAGGCGGTGCGGAAGATTGGCGACCGGGTGGAGGGGCTGATCGTGTTTGGGCGTGAGAAGGAAGGCGAGTTTGTGGAGCCTGCAAGCCTGAAGATGCCAAAGCTGCTCCGCGAGAAGTGCTACTTCGTCTCCAGCCGCGAGTTTCGCATGGACATCTCCAGCACGGCACTCCGCAGGAATCGGGCGAAACGCGAGGAGGCTGCATGCGATTCATCCGCCTCGTGAGCGTGCTGCTGATTGCAGTTACGGGAATGCTCCTGCTGTGGGCTCCTGCCGCGATTGCCCAGACGCGACGCACCGGCTCTGCTGAGGGCATCAAGGCGTCTGACGAGCTTGAGGCGAAGCTCACGCCCTATGTCGGTCAGGTGCTCGACCTTGTGGAGCTGGGCACCGGTGGCCGCTTTGTGCGGCCCACCCTGCAGGGCATCAGCACACGGCTTGGTGAAATCACCGCGCTGCGGCTGGTGCCTGAGGGGCTCACCGGCGTGAAGAGTGTGCGGCTGCAGGGCATCTCACGGATCATGGCTGGCCGAGAGGTGCTCTATCAGGCGGCGGATCGTGGGCGATCAAACACGTTTGCTCGCAGGCAACGCGAGCTCTACGAGGAAGAACTCCGCGAATCGGCTCAACGGATGCGGGAGCATGGCATTGAGCCCTGGCCGGCACTCACCGCTGAGGAGCACGCCGCGGAGGTGGAGCAGCTCACGGCGTTTGTGCAGCAGGTCCGCGGCTCCTTCCCGGCGCTGGAACTCGTTGAGACGCATGAGTTTCTTGTGGCCACCGACATCCTGCCGGAGCAGGTGGCTCCGTTTGTGGCGAGCCTCGACTCGATGCACGACTTCCTCTGCACGCTCTACGGCATTCCCCAGGGAGAGCCGGTCTGGAAGGGCAAGTGCCTGGTGTTTGCCTTCACCCGCGAAGAGGATTTCCTGGCGTTTGAAGGCCGCTTCATGAACACCCAGCCACAGGGTGTGCATGGGCTCTGCCATCAGCGGAGCGACGGCCGGGTGGTGATGGCCTGCTACCGAGGCAACGATCCCGCTGCATTCGCCCACACCCTCGTGCATGAGACCAGCCACGGCTTCAACCATCGCTGGCTCTCGCCGGCCCGGATTCCCTCCTGGCTCAACGAGGGGCTTGCGGAGTGGGTCGGCAGTCAGGTGGTGCCAGGCTCTGGACAGATTCGGGCCAAAGAAGCGGCAGCCTTCGAAGCGATGCGGGCCGGTGGCCGCGTCGGGGAAAACTTCTTCGCGGACGATCCCGGGGCAAGGATTGCACCGCTGCAGTACGGGGTTGCTTCGAGCCTCGTGCGTTTTCTCGTGTCACGAGATCGCAAGCGGTTCTCGCAGTTTGTGCAGATGGTCAAGGAGGGAAGTTCTGCTGAAGACGCACTGCAGGCCACCTATCGGGCCACTCTCGACGAACTGCTCATCGTCTACGGCCGAGCAATCGGCGTCCCGAACCTCACCCCGTGAGAGCCGCTTCACGGCATCGCTGCAAGTGCTGCGGTAGCGTTCACTTCGCCTGCAGTCGCCGCCTGCGGACAGAAAGAGCTGCGAGCCAGAAGCCCAGGAATCCCCCCACGCACACAAGCACAAGCAGGCCGCGTCTGGGGTCGTAGTTGAACATCCATGCTCCCAACGCCTGGATCACACCCCAGCCCACCAGCGCCAGCATGATGCCGCGGATGATTTTCTCGGGTGCCTGCCCTGGCCCGCCTGTGACCGAACCGTCGGCACGCTGCTCGGAACTGAGGGGCGAGGCCTGCGACGGGGCCTGTGGTGTGCCGGACATGAGGGGCCTTTTGCGTGCAGGACGAGAAAAACGGATCGCAGGAACGCTTCGACTGCTGTTTCCGTTGTAGTCGCCGCGGCTGCGGGCGGCGATCAGCACGCAAAAAAAAGGCCCCCGGAACGGTCCAGGTCCCAGGGGGGCGGAGAACCTGAACCGTTTCCGGGAGCGATTGGTCGGTCTGCGGTGCGGGTGACGCACTCGCGTCGTCGTGTTGTCTGTTGATCGCTCTCACGAATCCGTGTCGATCAACGTTGGGCGGAAAGTAGGGATCGTGTTTGGGGGGGTCAAGGCGGCTTTTCGTTCAAAAAAACAGAAAAAAATCGGCGGCCCACCGCGTGTTTTTCTTGCCGGGATTGCCAGGCTTCTTGCCAAAGTTTCCTCGTTCCGCAATCCGACCCCTGCACGGTATGCTCGCCACCACCTCGGCCCCAGTCGGTGCTGCGAGGTCGATCTGAAAAAATGCCCCTGTTTGAGTTTTGGAGGCTGCCGCCGTGAGTTCCCCGTCCAATCCGCTCCCCACCATTGCAGCCCCGACGCCTGAGCTGTGGCAGTCAGCCTTCGAGCAAGCCCTTCCCTACGAAGCCTTTCTCGAGGCCCACGCCACGCCTGATCAGCGTGAGCGGTGGAATGCGTTTCGTGGCAAGGTGGTGCTGACCGACGAGCAGAAGGAACTGCTCGGATCGTTCACACGGCGGATGCCGGTCGTGGTGCTGGCTGGCGCCTGGTGTGGCGACTGCGTGAATCAGTGCCCGATCTTCGAGCACTTCGCGGCTGCCTGTCCGCAGCTTGAGGTTCGCTATCTCGACCGCGATGTGAATGAGGATGTGGCGGCCCTGCTGAAGGTCTGCGGTGGCAACCGCGTGCCGGTCGTGCAGTTCCTCAGTGAGGACTACCACCCCGTGGTCTTCTACGGTGACAAGACGCTCGCCGCCTACCGTGCGGTGGCCTCCGCTCAGCTCGGCCCGAGCTGCCCGACGGGGCTCGTGCATGCCGACGACTCGATTGCTGCGGTGGTGGCCGATTGGCTTGAGGAGTTTGAGCGGGTGCAGCTGATCCTGCGTCTCTCCGGTCGCCTGCGGCAGCTGCATGGTGACTGAGGTTGCCAGCCGCCACTGCCACGCACCCAAAGGAACGCGATGACCAGTCGTGAACGCTGGACGGTCTACCCGCTGTTGTTTCTCTCGCTCGGCCTCGCCGTGCGGGCAATCGTTGTCCCGACAGGTGAGTTTCTCTCAGCCCGGGTGGAGAGCCTCGAGTGCGCCGTGCTCTCGACACAGGAGATCGTGGTGGTGGGGCCAGACCGGGAGGTGCTCGTCCACATCGGTCGGGAGGCTGACGGCGACACCAACGCAGCCACCGCCGGCGGCGGAAGGATCGAACTGCTCGACAGAGATGGCAGGATCGTCGCCTGGCTCGGCGGCACGGCTGACCCGAGCGATGATGAGGACGTGCCGACGGAACAGCCAGAGTCGCTCGAGGCCGAGTGACCGGGCCTTTGCCTGTGCAGGGTGGCGTCGCATGCCGAGGTCGCAGAGATGACCATCGAGGACGCAGAAACGCGTCATAAAAGCGTGAAATACGCCCGGCAGGACTCGAACCTGCAACCCTCGGTTCCGAAGACCGATGCTCTATCCAATTGAGCTACGGACGCGTCGAGCCCAAGTATACCCGGCAATGGCGGTTGTGCTGCCCCCCTGACCCAAGCCCGGCCCAAATGCGTAAAGTATGATTAGGGAGCACAAGGCCGCGGCTGAGAGACTGCGGCCTTCGGGGAGAAGTAGGTCTTTCAATGGCATTTGTCACGCTCCGCGTACTCCATGGCGCCGACCGGGGGAAGGTCTTCGAACGCCTTTCCACCCCCGTCAGTGTGGGTCGCGAGGAAGGCAACACGATCCAGCTCAATGACGAGCGGATCAGCCGCTACCACCTGAAACTCCAGGAAGACGAAGACAAGGTCATCCTGACGGATCTTGAGAGCACCAACGGCACCAAGGTCAACGGCGAAGATGTGCAGGTGCGGATTGTTCGTCACGGCGACATGATCGCCCTGGGGCGTTCGCTGCTGCTGTTTGGCTCTCGCACCGAGATCGACCGGCGGATCGCGGAAGTTGCCAGCCGCCACGCCTCGATGAACGACGACCACGCGCGTCAGATCAGCGAGCGGATCGAGCGGATCGCCCGCAGTTCTGATGTGGTTGCCGACGCCAGCGGCATGCGGTCGCCCCTGCTGCCTGCTGAGCCCCCGCCTCTCCCCGATCGGCTTGGGCCTGCTCAGGCTGCGGAACTTGCCGAGGTGATTGACTACATCCAGAGCGTGCTCCGCAACGCCAGCGAAGGGGTGATGGCCCGCCCGGGGGCGGAGAAGGT
>JADHNY010000182.1 GCA_016779265.1 Pirellulales bacterium
GGCGATGGTGATGCCCAGTTGACGGCCGCCGAAGGCGAAGACGCGGAAGCCCCGCCCGCCGCCCGCACCCGCTGGACACTCGGCTCGCTCGATCCAGAGTCGCCATCCGGCATGCTCGTCACCCTCAGCAGTCGTGGCGCAGTGGTGGAGCGAATCGAACTGGCAGGAAGTCGATTCCACGATCAGGAAGATCGCTCTGGATATCTCGGCCACCTGGCTCTGACGACAGATGCCGAGGGCTGTCGTGTGCATGTCGTTGGCCAAGGAACGCCCGCTGCGGACGCTGGCCTGCAGGCGGGTGACGTGATTGTGCGGGCAGCTGGGGCGACCACAGCAGATCCACGCGGCCTCGCGGATGTGCTCGCGACCACGAAGCCTGGGCAGCAGATCGAACTGGAGATTCGCCGCGATGGCAGCCCGCAGACGCTCTTGGCCACGCTGCGGTGGCGGCCGTTGGAAGTGGTCCGGCCGGAACGGATGGCGGAGCCGATTGACGATCCAGACGGGCAGCCGACAGATCCGCTCTCGTTTCTGATGTCACTGGAGCGACTTGAAGACGCCGAGAACGACCGCCGCCGACCCGCGGAAGACCGCGAGATCCCCCGACTCCAGATGGCCGGTGTCGACTGGAATGCCGAGCGGGTCGATGACAATGCGGTTCGCTTTCGTCGAGAACTCTCCGGTGGCCTGACGGTGGTGAAGGAGTATCGCCTGCTCGCCGAGACGGCCGACGCCGCCAGCCCATATCGGCTGGAACTGGTGATCACGCTGGAGGCTCAGGCTGACGGCACGAAAGTCACCTACGCGCTCGACGGACCGACCGGCCTGCCCACCGAAGGCTGGTGGTATGCGTCACGAATTTCACGATCGTGGGGCTCGCTCGGCGTTCGCGATGTGGCGATGCGATTTGCGGGTGAGCCGAGCACGGTGATGAGCAGCCTGACGCTGACCGAAGAGGATGCGGAGATCACCGGTTCTGCGGTGCTCGATGAGAAGCCGCTGTCGTTTGCGGGCGTCGACGCGCTCTACTTCGCTGCGGCGTTGCTGCCAGACATGGAGGGGGAGCAGGCACCGCAGCTCGATGAGGTGCGACCATTGGTGGTGGGGGAGTTTGAGGATCCTGCCCGTCGCAAGATGACCAACGTCACCAGCCGGCTGATCAGTCGGCCGATCGAACTCACCGCCGGCAAGCCTGTCTCACACCGCTATGAGATCTTCGCAGGACCAAAGCAGCCCGCCCTGCTTGAGCAGTTTGGGATTGCCGGTTCAACGATGGCTGACCTCGTCTACTACGGCTGGTTTGGCTGGGTGGCGAGGCCGCTGATCGGGATCCTGCATGTGTTGCACCTGATTGTCCGCAACTATGGAATTGCGATCATCCTGCTGACGGTGATCGTGCGAGGTGCGATGTTCCCGATCAGCCGCAAGCAGGCCCTCTCGGCTCAGAAGATGCAGGTGCTGCAGCCTGAGATGAAGGCGATCGCCGAGAAGTACAAGGACAGCCCCGAAAAGCGGACCCGAGCAACGCAGGAACTCTGGAAGAAGCACAACTACAACCCAGCCTCAGGCTGTGTGCTGGTGTTTATTCAGATCCCGATCTTCATGGGGCTCTACCGCTCGCTGGCGACCGACGTCGAACTGCGGCAGGCACCGCTGTTTAGCTCCGCGATCCGCTGGTGCTCGAACCTGGCTGCTCCCGATATGTTTCTCAACTGGTCGGACGTGATGCCGGCGTTCTTGGTGGCTCCGGAGGGCTGGCTCGGGCCGTTCCTCAACGTGCTGCCGCTGCTGACCATCGGTCTCTTCCTCTGGCAGCAGAAGCTGTTCATGCCGCCGGCTGTTGATGAGCAGTCGCGGGTGCAGCAGCAGGTGATGAAGTACATGATGTTTTTCATGGCCCTGATGTTCTTCAAGGTGCCGTGTGGGCTCTGTCTCTACTTCATTGCCTCAAGTCTGTGGGGGATCGCCGAGCGTGTCTGGCTGCCGGTGCCGAAGCTGGCTGCTGCTGGTGGGCAGACCATCGATGTGGCCTTCTCGCCGGCCGGCAATGGCAAGGCTGGCGAGGCGGTGGCAGCCCTCAAGGACAAGCGAGCCGCTCGCAAGAAGAAGCGATAGTCGATTGGCGTGAGCACCGCTTGGAGGGCGAGGCGTGTTTGGCTCCCCCGATGAGATGATCGTCGCGCCGGCAACGGCGGCCACGGCAGGGCTGCGGGCGATCGTGCGGATCGCTGGGGCTGAGACGCTCTCCGTTATGTCGCGGCTGTGTCAGCCGGTGGACGCGTGTTGGCCGCAGCCAGGGGAGGCTCCCCGGTGCGTGCCGGCAGTGATCTCTGAGCCCACGTTGGTTGACGACTATGGCCGGCTGCCGTGCGAACTGCTCGTCTGGCCAGGGCCAGCAGGTCCGCTGGGTGGACCATTGGCGGAGCTGCAACTGCCCGGGGCACCACCGCTGGTCGCGGCAGTGGTGGACGCAGCCTGTCGGGCAGGCTGCCGACTCGCCAAGGGAGGTGAGTTTTCCCTGCGGAGTTTTCTTGCGGGCCGTCTCGATCTGGTGCAGGCCGAAGCGGTGCTGGCGGTGATTGACGCTCGCTCGCCGGAAGACCTCAAGGCCGCGCTCGATGCGGCAGGAGGCGGGATCGGTCGGCGGCTGGAGGCCTTGCGGGAAAGGCTGCTCGATCTACTGGGCGACCTTGAGGCGGTGATCGACTTTGGGGATGAGGTAGCCGAAGGCCAGGGGGATGGAGCGGTGGAGGCGGCACTGGCCTCACGGCTCGATGGCCTCCTCGGTGAACTCCGTGAGATGGCGGTGCATCTCAAGCAGCGGGCGGCGGTCGCTTCGGCGGGCCTGCCCCGGGTCGTGCTCGCCGGGCCTGCCAATGTCGGAAAGAGCAGCCTGTTTAACGCCCTGCTTGGGGATGCCAGAGCTCTGGTGGCTGATCAGCCAGGCACCACACGCGACTGGGTTGAGGCGGAGCTCGACGGGCCGCTGCCGTTTGTGCTTGTTGATCTGGCAGGGTTTGAGACGGTGGAGGATCGACGCGATGCGGTGGCGGCGGCCACACGCGAACTCGCCCGGGCTGATCTCGTGATTGCGTGCGCGGATGGAAGCGATGCCGCAACGGCAGAGCCAGCGGTCCTCAGCACGACTCAAGGGCCGCCTCAAATCGCAGTTTGGACGCGGTGTGATCGTGTCGACCTGGTGAGCGTGAACGACGGGCCGCTGTCGACACGCCTGGCTACGAGCAGTCAGACAGGGCAGGGCGTGTCTCAGCTGCGGGAGTCGATTGACGCACAACTTGTCATACTACGCAGAGAAGGTTCGCCCGCGACGCTCCGCATGGCGGCGGCGATCACGGCTGCAT
The DNA here is from genome assembly GCA_016779265.1 of Pirellulales bacterium. GTDB lineage: Bacteria > Planctomycetota > Planctomycetia > Pirellulales > UBA1268 > M30B53. Next base: position 3,363 of record JADHNY010000182.1, read on the forward strand.
TGCAGGCAGGCGAGAGTGGGCTTGGCATGCTCACGGGAGCTCTGCCGCTCGATGAGGCTGTGCTGGCGGCAGAACTGGCCCAGATGCTCGCGGCGCTTGATGAGGCGATTGGTCGAGAACTGGGGAATGACCTGCTCGACCGCATTTTTTCCCGCCACTGCATTGGTAAATAGCCGTTCCGGGCGGAGCAGAGGGCGGGCAGAGGCTGACGGCAGGCTGAACGACGAGGCACCTACGGAGGCCGTCAGTGGCGGCAGCGAACGATGGCGACCGCGACGTGTGAATCAAACCAGAACGACCGTGTGGCCGCGTTGGCTGCAGGAGCAGATCAGCTGGCTGCGGCGTCAGCGGCTCGTCGAGCAGCACTCGCCGAGGCCTGCATGGCATCGACGGCGGCGGTGGCTGACCGCTGGGTGCAGCAGGCTGCGGCGATCAAGCAGGCCGACGCCACCGCTGCCCGTGAGGCGGTGCTCGCTGAAGAAACGGGCACTGGGCCGCTGGTTACCTTGCGGCTGCTGATGATCACGCGTGATGTCTGGCGACGGCTCGCCGCGGGCAGGCTTCCACCACTCCCTGGTGGGCCGAAGGTGGCCCATCAGCCGCCACCTGGTGTGCAGGGTGATGAGCATGTTGAGCGGATCGAAGTCGATGTTGTGCCCTGGCCGGGGCTCTACGACGGCACGGTTTTCCCAGGCACGCGGGCCACGGTGCGGTGCGTCAACACCGGCGGGCCAGGGCATGAGGCGAATGCGGCGTTCATGCGGCTGTGGCGTGAGGAGACGCAGCGGCGTCCGCAGAGCGGTGGGGTGGCCGTTGTGCTCGGGGCTGGCAATGTGACCGGGCTTTCGGCGGCGGATGCGATCTCACAGATCTTTGACCACGGCCGGGCGGTGCTGCTGAAACTGCATCCATTGCACGCCCCGCTGGCAGGAGTGCTCAAGGAAGCCCTCGCGCCGCTGGTGGAGGCGGGGCTGTTGGAAGTGGTGGCCGGTGGGCCGGAAGTGGTGGCTCAGGCGGTGGGCTGCTCGCGGGTGACACAGGTGCATCTCACGGGTGGCCGTGCCACCTACGACCGCATTCGCGACGATCTCGCGGCCCGCGGGCTCGATGTGCCGATCAGCTGCGAACTGGGGAACGTGACCCCTTGGTTTGTGGTGCCTGGGAACTACAGCGATTTTGCGATCAGCCGGCAGGCAGATGCGATCGCCGGCTCGATCATCAACAACACCTCTTTTAACTGTATTGCCACAAAGCTTGTCGTCACCTGCCGGGGCTGGGATGGGCGTGAGAAGCTGCTGGCTGCGATTCGACAACGGCTCGACGCTGCCCCGCGACGAGCCGCCTGGTTTCCTGGGAGTGGGGCCGCTTACGAGCAGCTCACTGGCAGGCCGCTGCCGGAGGATGGCTGTCTGCCTTGGACGTTTGAGACCGGACTCGATCCGGTGGCCGAGCGGCAGTGGCTCGACAGGGAGTGGTTTTTCCCGGCTGTGGCTGAGATTCCACTTGATACCGCGTCACTTGAAGAGTTCTGCGGCCAGGCCCTCGATCTGGCCCGTTCGCTGCCGGGCACGCTGGCCGCCAATGTCTCGATGCCGGCATTTCGGGACCCACGGGAATGGCGGCGGGCCGAACTGCTGGTCGAGCACCTCGGGTTTGGCGTGGTGAGCGTGAATACCTGGGCTGCACTCGGCTATGCCCTCGCTGGTGTGCCGTGGGGCGGACTTCCTGGGGGAACTGTCGCGGAGCCAGGCAGCGGGATTGGGTATGTCCACGATCCGCTGATGCTACCGCTGGTGCACAACACGATTGTGCGGGCACCGTTGGCACCGACGCTCAAGCCAGCCTGGCTGCCCTGGCACTCTGGGGGAAAGATGCTGACGCGGAGCCTTATCGACGTCTACACGGCGAAAAGCATGCTTGGGGCGAGCTGGGGGCTGACAAAAATGCTCCCAGCCGTACTCCGTGGCTGAGGAGTTGGCTTTCGTCGCAGGCATTTTGGCGGTGAAAGCGAGGTTTTTGAGGGTTTTTCGGAATATCCGAAAATTTTTTTAATGGGTTGTTGACAGGCCAACAGATGGCCGATACATTTATGTGAAGTGATGGCCGGAAAGCAGTTTTTCTGGCCGATGTAAGAAGGAGTCAGCTACTGACCGCGTGCGACTGACGTCGCAGCACCTGAAATCTGGCAGCCCGCCCGAGTTTCTCGGAATCGGTTCATGCCTTTCTTGATTTCAGGATCAGGTCGTAGCTCCGTCTGAGCGGTTTCTTCCGCATCCTTCTGAGCCCTTCCGTTTACGCCGCGGTTTGTCTTCGCACTCGGTCTCGTCGCTTGC
>JADHNY010000183.1 GCA_016779265.1 Pirellulales bacterium
CGCTCGAAGATCCGAGCGGACGTCCGCAGTATCTGGTAGATCAGGGTCACCCCATCGCTGAGCTGCTGTGACCGTCGGGCAGTGCTTGTTACGGGCAGTGCTTGTTACGGTCAGTGCTCGTTTCGGGCAGTGCTCGTTTCGGGCAGTCACGCGTGCGGGCAACCAACCTCAAAACGCTCCAACCCTGTGGAATCAAACATGACCCCTTCAGCCTCAGCCAGTGACCTCGCCGCTCGTTCATGCGTTCCCTGCGAGGGCGGAGTTCCCAAGCTCTCGGCAACGGAAGCTGAGGCCCAGCTTGCGGCCCTGCCGCAGTGGCAACTGACGCATGAAGGCACACGAATCCGCCGCGACTGGACCCTGAAAAACTTTCGCGACTGCATCCGTCTTCTGAACAACGTGGGGGCTTTAGCAGAACGCGAACAGCACCATCCCGACCTCCACCTGGTCGGCTATCGCACGATCTGGATCGAGCTCATGACTCACGCGATCGGTGGGCTTTCGGAGAATGACTTTATTCTGGCAGCGAAGATCGATGCCATAGCCCCAGCAGGCGACTGACACCCCGCCAGATTTGCCGCTCGCAGAGTTTCACTTTGCAAGAATCCGAAGCGACCGCAGCATCCGTTATGGCAGTTCAACCACTCGGATCTTCTTGAAGTAAAAAACACTGCCAGGATCATGAGCCTGCAGCGCGATCGCCCCGCCCTCGGGATCGATCAGCCGTTTGGCCCGTGAAGGCTCGCGTTGGGGCTCGGTCGGCTCGGTGTAGTCCACCACCTGTTGGTCGTTGACCCACACCCCAATCTGTTTGCCTTCAACGCGAAATCGCAGCTCAAACCACTCGGTCTCATCGACCGGTGACGTGTCGACATCGACGATTGCATACAGGCTGCCTGTCTTCCGCTTCTCCGCAGCAGCACTGTTGAGCTGAACCTCATACCCCTTGTTGAGATACTTCCCGTTCCTCAGTTCACGATCCGTGTGAAAGAAGATTCCTGAGTTTGAGTTCGGCTCCGAGCGAGCCACCACGGTCATCTCAAAGTTGCGGTACGTCACATCCTCACCGGTGTCGCCAACGTAAAAAAGATGGGACATCCCGCTCTTACCATGGACCCTCAGCAACCCGTCAACGACGGAGAACGAGTCGGGGTGGGTATTCGCTTCCCAGCCGGCCAGATCCTTCCCATTGAACAGGTCAACTCCGCCGGCTGTTTCGGCAGCCACCACTGAGGCAAGGCCCGCCAACACCCCAGCCATCAGTGTGAGCACAAACGCGTTGACTCTCATACCAGACCTTCCATCCTGTGAAGATAAGGACATTTCTCGTTGCGGTCAGGCCCATGTCGCCCAGCCTTTGGCATGGGCCGCTGAGAAACACTACCCTAATGCCCAGCATCATTCATGGGGGGCAAGGGGGAACGTGGGAAAATGCGTCTCGCGCCCGTGTCCAGCAATCGCCATGTCTCTACGGCCTGTCAGGACTTTCATGCATCACCTACGAATCATCCCCCTCTTCCTGCTCGCCTGCCTCGTGTGTGCAGCGGGCGGTATGGCCAACGCAGACCAGGCACCAACTCCGCCAAACATCGTCTTCTTCTTCGCAGACGATCAGACAAGCAGCTCCCTCGGCTGCTACGGCAATCAGCTGATCCAGACGCCCACCATCGACAGTCTCGCAAGCCGTGGCACCCGCTTTGAAAATGCCTTCGTAAGCCAGTCGATCTGCTGGGTTAGCCGCACGAGCATCCTCACGGGCCGAACAGGCCGCAGTTATGGCACTCCCGGCAATCATGAGCTCGCACGGGCCGAAGTCGTGGCCACTCTCTACCCGGATCTCCTCCGCGAACATGGCTACCGCACCGGCTTCTTCGGCAAGTGGCACGCCAAGATGCCCGCAGGCTACCGCCCCCAAGATCACTTTGATGTCTTTGAGGCCATCAGCAGAAATCCCTACTACAAGCAACAACCAGACGGCAGCCTGCGTCATGAGACAGAGCTGATCGTTGACCGCGGAATTGATTTTGTCCGCTCACAGCCGAGCGATCGTCCCTTCGCGATCAACCTCTGGTTTAACGCCTGCCATGCCGAAGACGCCGACCGTCGCCCAGGCATCGGCCATTTCCCCTGGCCACGGGCGGTCGCCGGCATGTATGACGACGTCACCTTCCCGCCGCCACGCCTGAGTGACCCGGCGATCTTTGACGGCCTTCCTGATTTTCTCCAGACGACGATCAACCGCGAGCGGTTCTTCTGGCGGTGGAACACACCGTACAAGTATCAGACGAATATGCGGGCCTACGCCCGAATGGTCAGCGGCATCGATCAGGCCATCGGCCGATTTCTTGAAGCGCTCGAACAGGCTGGCCTCGCCGACAACACGATCATCGTCTACACCGCCGACAACGGCTACTTCGCCGCGAATCGCGGGCTCGCCGGCAAGTGGGCACACTTTGAAGAATCGCTGCGAGTGCCTTTGATTGTGGTCGATCCGCGGCTTCCTAAAGAAAAGCAGGGCCAGGTGTCTTCTGCGACCGCTCTCAACCTCGACCTACCGTCGACCTTCCTCGACTGGGCGGGCATCGAGCCGCCGGCTGACTACCAAGGCCGCAGTTTGGAGCCTGTATTGATGGGCCCGACACCAGAGGACTGGAGGACCGATTCGTTTCACGAACATTTTGCTGTTCGCAACCGCATCCCTGCGTTTGAGGGCATCCGCACTGACCGCTTCAAGTACGTACGGTACATCGATGCCGGTGGCTTTGAGTTTCTCCACGATCTCGAGAATGATCCCGATGAACTGATCAACCTGGCAGCCGATCCAGCACACGCTGAAACGCTCGAGCAGCTCCGCCGTCGTACGGCCGAGCGTGTGTCTGAACTCGGCGGTCCGCTCCAGCCCCTCAAAGGCCCCTTCACACCTTCCACGGTGCCCTACCCCGAAGCGTCGGGAGCCGTTGGCACGCGGCCAGACGAGGATGGCTTCATCAGTATTTTCAATGGGCGAACGCTCCAGCACTGGACGGGTGACCCGCAGTTCTGGTCTGTGCAGGACGGAGCCATCACGGGCGTGACCGACGGCACACTCGAGTCAAACCGGTTTCTCTCCTGGAAGGACTCAACAGTTCGCAACTTTGAGCTCCGTGTGAAAGTCAAAGTCACCGCTGGCGGCAACAGTGGCATCCAATACCGCGGCCAGTCGAGACCAGACCTCGGGATCGACATCGTGACCGGCTATCAGTGCGACGTGGTCGCCAACACGCCCACCTACAACGGCATGCTCTATGAAGAAAAGGGGCGACGCATCCTGTCTCATACCGGCGAGCGGGTCATCATCGATACCGACGGGCAGCCATGGGTCGTAGGTACGATGCCGGTGAAGGAGTTTGCTCCTGACAGCTGGCACGACTATCGCGTCGTCGTCGAGGGCAACCATCATCGCCACTGGATCGATGACCATCCGACCGCTGACCTGCTTGATTTCGACGAGACCGGTCGTGCTCTCGAGGGTGTGCTGGCAGTGCAGGTGCACGTCGGACCTGAAATGAAGATCCAGTACAAGGATTTTCAGATCAAACACCTCCCTGACGATCTTCCGCTTCAAAACGCTGCAGACCACCCCATTCCAGCAGACGCGTATGGCGTCCGCCCACAGGGCCGGCTCCCCAAAGACTGGAAGCCGCCGATCTACGGCAACCGCTGACCCCTCCGAGTCTGATCCATGACACCACGTCTCCTTCTCGTACTTCTCGCGTGCGGGCTCTCGACCGACCTGTGGGGAGCACCGCCGCGGCCCAACATCATCCTGGTGATGGCAGATGATCAGGGCTGGGGGCAGGTTGGCTACAACGGTCATCCGGTCCTGAAGACGCCACACCTCGATGCGATGGCCGCCAACGGCCTGCGGTTCAACCGTTTCTACGCGGCCGGCCCGGTCTGTTCACCGACGCGGGCTTCAGTGCTGACTGGTCGAACGCACACGCGAACCGGCGTCCCGTCACACGGGCACAACCTCTGCCTCCAGGAAAAGACACTGCCAAGAGCACTTCAGCAGGCCGGCTATGCCACAGCGCACTTTGGGAAGTGGCACCTCAACGGGGTGCGGGGGCCGGGGGTGCCGGTGCTTGGTGATGATGCCAATCACCCGGGCCGCTATGGCTTCGACACGTGGCTGTCGGTCACCAACTTTTTTGATCTCGACCCACTGATGAGTCGCCAAGGCGAGTTCGAGCAGCACCACGGTGACTCGTCAAATGTGATCGTGCATGAGGCGATCTCCTACATCTCGCAGCAGACCTCTGAAGACAGGCCGTTCCTGGCGGTGATCTGGTACGGATCGCCACACAGTCCGCAGCGGTCACTGGCGGAAGATCGGGCGGGACTTGGTGACACACAACTGGCTCACCACCTCGGAGAGATTGCTGGCATTGACCGTAGTATCGGCGTCTTACGAAAAGGCTTGCGCGATCTCGGCATCGAAGACAACACGCTCGTCTGGTACTGCAGTGACAACGGAGGGCTGACGCTCGACCCCGATGCAGTCGGCACACTCCGTGGACACAAAGGGGAGCTCTTTGAGGGTGGCATCCGAGTGCCTGGAGTTGTCGAGTGGCCGGGGCACATCACCCCGAGCGTCACCGACTTTCCCGCCTCCACAATGGACATCTTCCCAACTCTCCTCGATCTGCTCGATCTACCGGAAGAGGAAATGCTTGCCGTCCATGATGGCGAAAGCATCGCACCGCTGCTGGCTGGCAAAACACCCAGTCGAACCCACGGCATTCCATTTCTCTTCCAGACACAAGCAGCCCTCATTGAGGGCGACTACAAGCTCATCAGCCGAGGCCGTCAGCCTGCCCAGTGGCAACTCTTCAACCTGGAAAGCGACCCCAGCGAGACAAACGACCTCGCCTCTGAAGAAACCGACCTCTTTCGTCGTCTGCGAACCGAAGCCGAAGCGATGCTGCAGTCTGTCGAGGCAAGTGCGGAGGGCGATGACTATCCCGAAGGCCGGGTGCTCCAGCCTCCCCGCGACGACTTTTGGCGAGAGATGCCTGAGTACCGGCCCTACCTAAATGTGATCACCAACGCGTTACCTGATTCGGGCCGTCCCGCGAGACGCCGCCGGCAAGACGCCTCCCGCTAAAAAGGACCTTCTGGCCTCGTCACGCACACTATGAGCTGTGCGTGCTGACTCATTCGATCGCCTGGAAGCCGTTCGAGGTATTATTTTTTGAAGAACGCCCGTCCACTCACCGTTCGTATCCCAGCCACACCGCCGAGACGACCACAATGAAGCGACTTACCATAGCAGCCATCGCATTCCTTACCCTTCTGGTGATCTCTGTAGAAACCGTCGATGCCAAAGGTTTCCTCAGGCGACTACCACTCCTTCGACGCGTTGGGTCGTATCGCCAAAGCCTCGAGCTCAAGCAGCAGGTTGCCTCCCAGAGTCATGAGATCTCTGATCTCACCGGAACCGTTGCTGAGCTCGGCGATTCCGTGACAGAGCGTGACGCCGAGATCGCAGAGCAAGCGTCCCAGATCTTGACCCAGCAACACTCGCTCGACGACCTCAACTCAAGCGTGACGAGCAAGGACGCCAAGATCGCCCAACAACAGCAGTCCATCGCCGAGCTGACAAAGCAGCTTGCCTCCGCACGTGAG
>JADHNY010000042.1 GCA_016779265.1 Pirellulales bacterium
CGGCGACCCAGTGCGTGGCGGCGGTGATCCCCGGATCCTTGGTGATGAAAAAAATCACCGGCTCCGTCCAAAACACTTCTTCGCCGGCCGCGGCCTGGAGTGCCTCCCGATACCAGATCCTCCGTCGCGGATCGTAGTCGAGCTTTCCAAAGTTCTCCTCCGCGTCGCCGGTGCGGGTGTTCCAGCGGCGGTTCAACACCCGCGTGCCCCAGTCGTCTGCCCGCACCACTCGATTGGTCCAGGCATCGGGATCGAGAGGGTCGCGCAGCAGCAGATACTCCTCGCCTCGCGACGTGGCGACCATCATCGACGAGAGCTGGGGATACTGCCTGAGAATCGGCACGAAGAGCGTGTTGAGGGCCTCGTGGTCGGTCGCGTCCAGAATCCCCGCGCGGGCCCAGTCGACCCCGATCATCACATTGCTCTGAACGGTGCCAAAAAAGCGGTCCAGCTCGGTTTCGGTGCGGCTGGCCGTCCGTTCGATCAGTGACTTCGAGAGGTCTTCCACCGCCGAAGCCCCCAGGATCCAGGTCGCCACCAGAATCGTGCCGCTCGTCAGCACGATCAGCAGCGTGAGGTTCCGCAGCATGCTGTGGCGGATCGTGATCGGACGGCGGTGAAGCACGAGAATCCACTCAGGGTTTGCGGGACGTCTGATGCCCGTAGCGTAGCGTCCGCCTGCCGACTCAGCGTAGCGATCCGCTTTCGCACACCGAGCAGGCGGGGGCTTTGCAGGCGGGCTTCACGTCGGTCAAAGCCGCCACCCTTTTTCCTCCAATCTTTTCGGCTTGTCAGCCGAGCCGATAGGAGCGACACTGCGAGGATTATTTGATTCTCACGAGGGACCGGGGATTCGCTTCCAAGCCTCGCATCATGGACCCTACTGACGTTTCCGACCCGCGGTACTACCACAAGGTCGTCGATTGCCAATGGGCATGCCCGGCACACACCAACGTGCCGGCCTACATACGGCTTATCGCCCAAGGCCGATACTCCGAATCGTACCTGCTCAACCGGGCGTCTAACGTCTTCCCGGGTGTTCTGGGACGAACCTGCGACCGGCCCTGCGAGCCTGCCTGCCGTCGCGACCGGATCGACGAGAAGCCGGTGGCGATCTGCCGACTCAAGCGAGTGGCGGCTGACCTGCGTGACGACATCACCGAGCACCTGCCGAAGGCTCCTGCAGAGAAGAATGGCAAGAGAGTGGCATTGATCGGTGCGGGCCCTGCCTCGCTAACCGTGGCCAACGATCTGCTGCCGCTGGGCTACTCCGTCACGATCTTTGAGAAAAACCACAAGCCCGGCGGCCTGATGCGGATCAACATCCCATCGTTCCGGCTGCCGGCCCAGGTGCTCGATGATGAGTGTGGCTACATCATCAATATGGGTGCCGAAATGCGGTACGGCACGAACGTCACGAGCCTGGCTGCGGTTCTTGACGAGGGCTTTGACGCGGTGTTTGTCGGCAGCGGTGCGCCGAAGGGTAAAGACCTTGAGATTCCTGGCCGACATGACGACCCGGCGCATGTGCACATTGGGATCGACTGGCTGGCGAATGTGCATTTCGAGCACATCAAAAAGATTGAGCCCCGCGTGATCATCATCGGCGTGGGCAACACCGCCATGGACTGCTGCCGCAGTGCAAAGCGGCTCGGTGCAACCGACGTGAAGGTCGTGGCTCGCCGAGGTCGAAAGCACTTCAAGGCATCGCCTTGGGAGCTGGAAGACGCCGAGGAAGAGCTCGTCGAGATCATCGAGAACCACGCCCCCAAGCGGATGGTCGTGGAGAACGGCACCCTCGTCGGCATGGAGTTTGACGTCCTGGAATGGACCGAAGACGCCGCCGGCAAGCAGACCAGCACGGTCCTCCGCACGGAGATCATCCCGTGCGACGCGGTGATCCTGGCAATCGGTCAAGACAATGCCTTCCCCTGGATCGAACGCGACCTGGGCATCGAGTTCAACAAGTGGGACATGCCCGTTGTTGATTCGGAGACCCACCAGAGCACCAATCCCAAGGTGTTCTTAGGTGGCGATGCGGCCTGGGGCCCGAAGAACATCATCTGGGCCGTGGCCCACGGGCATGAGGCGGCCATCTCGATCGACCTCCACTGCCAGGGCAGGCCGGTCACCGACCGTCCTCCACAGGGCATGAACCTGCTGAGCATGAAGAACGGTCTGCACAGCTGGGCCTACGACAACGGCTTTGATGCCTCCGGTCGCCAGGTGATGCGGCATGAGGAACTCACCAAGCGGTTCCGTGACCTGCAGACTGAGGTTGAGCTCGGCTTCACGCCGGAGCAGGTGGCCACCGAAGTCTCACGCTGCCTCAACTGCGACATCCAGACGAGCTTCAATGCACCCAAGTGCATCGAGTGCGACGCCTGTATCGATGTCTGCCCGACGGCCTGTCTGACGATCACCAAGCCTCAGGCGACTGAAGCCGAACTGCGGAAGCACCTGACCGTGCCCGCGGTCAACATGGATCAAGACATCTACCACTCTGACCCGCTGCCGCAGACTGAGCGGCTGATGGTTAAGGACGAGGATGTCTGCCTGCACTGCGGACTGTGTGCCGAGCGGTGTCCCACTGCTGCATGGGATATGCAGCTGTTCGATCTCCTCCAGCCCAAGGCTGGCGCCTCCTGTCATGAAGAGGTTCCCGCGACCGTATGAACGGCGTCAACGACTTCGCATTCAAGATTGGCACCGTCAACGGTACGGGTTCTGCGAGTGCCAATGGATTGCTGATGCGGTCCATCTTCAGGATGGGCATCCCGGTGACTGGCAAGAACCTCTTCCCCTCGAACATTCAGGGGCTGCCAACCTGGTATGAGATCCGGGTCAACGCCGACGGGCACCTCGCCCGCGCGGCCGAGATCGACATGGCGGTGGCCCTCAATCCGGCGACCTACGCCAAGGATGTCGCCGAAATCCGCCCGGACGGCTACCTGCTTTACGACTCCTCGTGGCCGCTCCCCCAGGCGCTCAACCGGGAAGACATCACGATCCTGGGCGTGCCCTTTGGCAGGCTCTGCGTGGAGGCGTTTACCGGCGACCGCGAGCGAACCCTGCTTCGCAACATCGTCTACACCGGGGCCTTGGCTGCCCTGATCGGCATCGACATGGAGGTGATCGACTCCCTCCTCAACGAGACCTTTGGCAAGAAGCCGAAGCTGCTCGACGCCAACCACAAGGCGATCCGCATCGGCTACGACGCGGCGGTGGAACTGCTCGACTGTCCGCTGCCATTCCGACTGGAGCCGATGGACGCAACGAGTGACTCGATTCTGATCGACGGCAACACCGCTGCCGCTCTCGGTGCCCTCTATGCCGGGGCCACGGTGGGAGCCTGGTATCCGATCACGCCGTCCACCTCGCTGATGGAAGCCTTCACGGCCTTCTGTCACAAGTATCGCGTTGACGAGGAGACGGGTGAGCGGAAGTTTGCCATCCTCCAGGCCGAGGACGAGCTGGCAGCCGCCGGTATCACGATTGGTGCAGGCTGGGCGGGTGCTCGGGCCTTTACCAACACCTCAGGCCCAGGCATCTCGCTGATGCAGGAGTTTCTTGGGCTCGCCTACTACGCCGACATCCCATCGGTGTTTTTCAACATCCAGCGATGTGGCCCGTCGACCGGCATGCCAACCCGCACGCAGCAGCCCGACATTCTGTCGATGGCCTACGCCTCGCACGGCGACACGAAGCATCCGATCCTGTTCCCCGCCGATCCCGGCGAGGCGTTTGAGATGGCGGTGCAGGCTTTTGATCTGGCAGACCAGCTGCAGACGCCGATCTTTGTTGCCTCCGATCTCGACATCGGGATGAATGACTGGATGGTCAAGCGGCTGACGTGGGATGACAGCTACACACCCAACCGCGGCAAGGTGCTGACAGCAGAAGACCTTGAGAAGATCGAACGATTCTCTCGCTACCGCGACGTCGACGGCGACGGAGTTGCGGCCCGCACGCTGCCGGGCGTCGGTGGCAAGGGTGCCTATTTCGTGCGTGGGTCTGGCCACGACCAGCACGCCGACTACACCGAAGACTCCGCGGCCTACTGCGAACTGGTCGACCGGCTGCGACGGAAGTTTTCCCACGCCGCCACGCTGGTGCCGGAGCCGCTCGTGCTCACGCAAGAAGGGGCCGAGATCGGCCTGGTCACCATCGGTGGCTGCGACCTGGCAGTCCGTGAAGCCCAGGCCCTGCTGCGAGAGCAGGGGATCCTGGTCGATGTGATGCGAATCAAGGCCTTTCCCTTCCAGGAAGAGGTCAAGGAGTTCATCGAGTCGCACGAGACGTCCTACGTGATCGAGCAGAACCGTGACGGTCAGCTCCGCAGCCTACTGATGATTGAGCTTGGGATTCCGAAGGATTCGATGATTCCGATTCTGGACTACGGCGGCATGCCGCTGACTGCCCGCGTGGTTGTTGAGGCTGTGGCCGGGGCTCCGGCAGGAGTTCCCGCATGACATCAATCGCCAAACCTGTCGTCGCGCATCCACGACTGAAGACGAATGCCCTCGGCCTCACGCTTCGCGATTACGAAGGTGGCATGTCGACGCTCTGCGCCGGCTGTGGCCACGACTCCGTGACCGCCGCGATCGTGCAGGCCACCTGGGAGTTGGGAATCGAGCCACATCGGGCTGCCAAGATGAGCGGCATCGGCTGCTCGTCGAAGACCACCGCCTACTTTCTCAAGCAGTCGCATGGCTTCAACAGCGTGCATGGCCGCATGCCATCGGTCTCAAGCGGAGCGGCGGCAGCCAACCGCGGCTTGAGCGTGATCGGCATCTCGGGCGACGGCGACAGCCTCTCGATCGGCCTCGGCCAGCTTTCACATGCGATTCGACGCAATGTGAACATGATCTACATTCTTGAGAACAACGGGGTGTATGGCCTGACGAAAGGCCAGTTCTCTGCCTCGGCCGACATCGGCTCGAAGCTGAAGAAGGGGGAGGTCAACGAGCAGCCACCGATCGATCCCGTGCTGCTGGCCTTGTCTGTCGGTGCCACGTTTGTGGGCCGGTCGTTTTCCGGTGACAAGCGGCAGCTCGTGCCGATCATCAAGGCGGCCATCTCGCACCGCGGCCTGGCCCTGGTTGACGTGATTTCGCCCTGCGTGACCTTCAACAACCACGAAGGCTCCACCAAGAGCTACAAGTACACCCGCGACCACGACGTTGAGGCAGTCGAGGCCGACTACATCCCGGTCTGCGAGCCGATCGAGATCACCGGGCTGTCCAACGGCAGCAGCAACGGAAATGGCCATGCTACAAACGGTCATGCTGACGGCAGACCAGCCAACGGTGACGGCGACCTCCGCGTCGTGCAGCTGCATGACGGCGGCACGGTCCGCCTGCGAAGCACCGATCCCAGCTACGATCCAACCGATCGTGCCAACGCCTACCAGCACATCAGCGGCTGTCAGAGTCGTGGCGAGATCGCCACTGGCCTGCTGTTCGTCGATGAGAGCAGCCGCAGCATGCACGACGTGCTGAAGACCACGTCGACCCCGCTGGTCGATCTGGGTCACGAGGATCTCTGCCCCGGCAGCGCAGCCCTTGAGAAGCTGATGGGCCGGTTCTGCTAGCGGAAAGCTCCTCAGTCATCCGCCTTAGAACTGATACTCAAACCCCACATTCACGCCCTGGGCCCAGAAGCCGGTTGTTGAGAGGTCGAAGGTGGGAGGGGCGACGGCGGTATCACTTGTAAAGTGCTCCGGGTTGACCAACGTGTCGACCTGATCACCCACGCGACCCACGGTTGTCCAATAGATCAGCGAGTAGCCCACATTGACGCGGAACTGGGAGTAGAAGGCGTAGTCAGCGGAGACGCCAAACTCGCCAACGCCTGCAAAGAACGACTTGGTGTTGCCCGGGTTGGTCGGCTGGGCCAACACGCCATTCCTGTTAATCGTAACTTTGGTCTCGGTCGCCTCCTGCGTTCTATTGTCGGTTGAGCCGCCGATCCCAGTGCCAATCTGCGTGGCCCCGAGCGCAACCTTTCCGAGCACCTGCAGGCTCCAACGATCTCGCCACCATCGCTCGACCAGCCCAAACTCACCTCCATTGAACTGATTGAAGGTCCGGAAGTTGTCGGTGTTGATGTAGATGCTCGTGGGATCGCCGATGAGAGGAGCGGTCGCGGTACTCACAACAGAAAGCCGGTCATCGAGCATGAGGTAGCGGTAGCCGCCGAGCAGATAGCGGCGGTGGAAGTTTTCCTTGTCGAGTAGGTTGCGGCGGTAGCTCACGTTCACGCTGCCAAACTGTGACGTCACGGACGCAGCAATCTGTTGCGTGAGTTGATCTTGAGGCAGCCCGATTCCTGGCACGAACGCTGCCGGGTCACCCGTGTCGGAACTCACGTAAGGCCGCGCAAGCCAGGGATCACCTTTCTGAGTCGTGAACACCTGCGACTCCGTGGCCGTCTCCAGCCCAAACCAACTCGCCTCGATGCCCTGCTCCTGCCGCGGCGTAAACCAGTAGCCAGCCGTGAGCCGGGCTCCAGACCGCATGATCCCGTCCACCCCGCCACCACCAAACACGAGCTCAGTGCCGGGCTTGCCGAGCACACCGATGTCACTCGCCGCCGTGCCCGCCGGGCTCATCGTCACCAGCGGCGGCACCGACTGCCCCTGCGTGGCCCAGACGAGGTATTCGGCAGTCACCCAGGTTCGCCCCAGCAGCCAGTTGCGGAACACACGGGTATGGTCACGCGTGCAGGAGAGGCGATTGGGCGAGAGATGGTAGGCAAGTTCGCCCGGCCCCATCCAGGCTGCATCCACAATATTGCAGTCACAGTGGGACGCAGGAGCAGGCTCCTTGCCAAAACTCAGCAGATCCCCCGGAAACTCCGAATAGCCCGGCCCTCGCACAGGATCAAGACCACCAGGCACCTGCGGCTCATCAACCCGCTTTTGCCGGGGCCAGATGGTTCCCGCCGCCTCAGAAGCGATCTTGTCGGCCTCATCGCCAAGTGACTCGGGATACCCAAGCGGATCCGGCTGTCGTGTCAGCCCAACCTGCCCAGCCGCAGGCCTCGCAGAAAGAAACGTCGCTGCACCAACGCAGAGAAAAACTGCCACCAAACGCGACAGAGGACGCTTCACAACCATTTCCGGCTCCCTGAAGGACGGGGAAGAGTACGTCGGGAGTATCGGCTGCGCGGGCCCGGCCTCCTGAAGCGTTTTTTCGGCCCAGGCCAAAAACTTTGCGCACGCCACCCCTCCACCACGATCCTTCAAGTCCGCCTAACCCGAACGCCGATAGCACTGATAGCGGCGGTGCACATTCAGCGCGAAGTGCTCCGTTGATGCCGCGGGATACAGCACACCAGGAGGGGCCGCCCCACCGCTGATGATGCACACACCCAAGACTTCACTCATGCCACGCACCCACGCTCTTCTCGTTCTGGCACTACTCACAGCTGCGGTCAGCACCGGCTGCACGCGTGGCAAGTACTACCTGCAGGCAGACCGTGAAGTGAGCACGCTGCTCGCGGAGAAGTCGTGCGACCCCCGCTGGGCCGTGCCGGCCAACTACAACGTTCGTCAGGATGAGCGAAGTCGGTTTTACGACGCCTACAACCAGGTGTTTCCACCGATGCCGCCGGACGACCCCACGTCGCACCGCTACATGCACTGCATCGATGGCAAGTGGGGCTTCCCTCGCTGGCATATCAACGGTGACCGCACAACGCTCGACAACCCAGCCTGGCGGGCACGCGTTCATGAGGTCGTTGATTTGACCGAGTCGGGTGCAATCAAACTCGACGAACAATCCGCGATGCGTCTGGCATACCTCAACTCCGTCGATTGGCAGGACCAGCTTGAAACGCTCTACCTCTCTGCCCTCGACACCACAACCGAACGCTTCCGGTTCGACGTGCAGTTCGTCGGAGGAAGTGGCGGTATTAATGGGAACCAGACGTCTTACGTGAACCGCGGCCCACTCGCTGCGGGTGGGGCCTTGACGTCATGGACGACCCAGACCGGCCTGACAGCACGACGCTACTTTGCCACCGCAGGTGAAGCGGTGGTCGGCCTGCTCAACTCAGTTGTCTGGCAGTTCGCTGGTCCTGACCAGTACGCCAACGTCTCGATTCTGAACTTCAACCTCGTGCAGCCGTTGCTGCGAAACGCGGGGCGTTCGATCGCTCTTGAGACCCTGACGATCGCCGAACGAGCGTTGCTCTCCAACCTGCGTCGCCTGCAGTTCTACCGCCAGGGCTTCTACCTTCAGGTCGTGTTTGGTGGCTCGTCACCTCCGGGCCTGCAACGTCGTGGTGGCTTCGCGGGCGGCACCGGCTTTGCAGGCTTCTCTGGAACGGGCATCGGTGGCTTCGGCAACATCGGCGGTGTGTTCTTTGGCGGCAACGGTGTCGGCCTCAACACTGCCGGCGGCGGCACCGGTGGCGCTGGATTCGCTGGCGGTGGTGCGGGCAATGTTGGTGGCTTCTACGGTCTCCTGCAGAGCCGCCAGCAGATCCGCAACGCCGAACAGAACCTTGCTAGCCAAGAACGGGCCCTAGCACTCCTCGACGCGAACCTCGAAGCCGGCCTTGTGGGCATCGACCAGGTCGACCAGCTTCGCCAGAGCGTAGAGACGAGCCGAGCCGGCCTGATGCAGGCCAAGACGTCGCTCGTTAATCAGTTTGAGTCGTACAAGGTGGGCACGCTCAACATGCCCTCCGACACCGCCATGGCCCTCGACGAGAGTTTCATCAAGCGATTTCAGTTCATCAGCCCTGAAATGCAGCTGCTGCAGAACGATATCGGCGACTTCCTCGGGGTCTACTCCTTTGGTGCTGCCCAGCCACTTAAAGAAACCGAAGACCCACGTCAGGATCCTCTGGCAGACGACCCAGACGCCCTGGAACTGGTGCCACCAGCCCTCGAAGGGCAGCCCGCTCCACTCCCACCGCCGCTCGATGGCGAGGACACGGGCCGAGGTGAAGGCACGCAGGCATCCCCTCAGACCGAAGGGATTCGCGACCAGCTAAGCCGCGAGCTCATCGCCGCGTCACTTGATAACCTTGATGTGCTTCGTGACCGGGTCGAGCAGCAGGCAGCCGATGTGCGGGAAGACCTGTCAATCGTGCCTGATGTCGCTTCAGCACGTATCGCCGGCATGAGAGCCACCGAACGCGAGACCTTCGATCGCGAACTGCGACTCCTCTCAGACGACCTGGTTCGACTGCTCGGGCAGATCAACTCAGCAGAAGATGAGATCGAACTGCTCGCCACCAGCCTGACGCAGGAGAATCTTCGTCCGACGGCTGATGCCATTGTTGAGCTCGTCAGCGAGATCGCCGCCTCAGTGGATGAAATGTCGCTGATTCAGGCACGGGCCCGTGTGGAAGCGATCAACATCTCACCAGAACGGATCAACCCCGACATGGCGTTTGAGATCGCCCGTGCGAATCGCCTTGACTGGATGAACAACCGGGCAGCTCTGGTCGACCAGTGGCGGTTGATTCAGTACAACGCAATGAGTTTGCTGGCAGGTCTCGATGTAGAAATCGACGGTGATATTCGGACGACGGGCAACAATCCCGCTCGACTGCGAGCTCCCACCGGTGGCATGGGTGCGAGCCTACGCTTTGACGCTCCACTCACCCGTCTACGTGAACGCAACAACTTTCGTCAGGCGATCATCCAGTATCAGCAGGTGCGTCGGCAGCAGATTGTCTACGAAGACCGGATCAAGCTCTCGCTGCGGCAGTCGCTGCGGCAGTTGGAGTTGAGCGAGCGGAACCTGGAAACGCAGCGTCGGGCCGTGATCATCGCCATTCGTCGTGTTGACCAGACTCGCCTCACACTCAGCCAGCCGGCCGACCCACCGCCTCCCCCAAGCTTCGATGGCTCGGCCCAAGTCGGCGAGGCGGCCGCTGGGCAGCTTTCTCCGACAGCCACGCTGAACCTGATCTACGCCTTCAATGACCTCCGCAGTTCGCAAGATGCCCTGACGAGCATCTGGATCAACTACCTCGCCACACGAGCATCGCTGGCTCAGCAGCTCGGCGTGATGGAACTCACCGACGACGGCATGTGGGTCGACAAGCCGCTCTCCACGGCCGACCGAGCCTCGGCCGATGAGCTGCCGCTGCCGCCGGCCGTGCCACAGGAGTGGCTCGACCACCTCGAGGAAGTCGCTCCGCCGCCGCCACTCCCACAGGGTGCTGACGTGCAGATCCTCGATGGTGAGCCCGCCCGCCTGCCCGATGTTGCCGCCAGGTCTCTGCCTCCTGTGGAAAGCGACGAAAAAGCCGAAGAGCCGGGCCGCATGCCCGCCCCAGAGGCGGCCAGCGGTATCCTCCCAGCTTCGGCCGCAGAGGAGCAGGAAAAGCCCTGGGCATCCCTGATTCCGTCGTTTCTCTCCTCACCCTGAGCCCCAGCCTCTGCCCCGGCAGCCTTTGCCAGACCGTCCCAACCCCGAGAAGCGTGGACCTCGGGAAGTTGGGCGGGAATAATGGACGAAGGAAAAGAGGAGCGACGCATCCGGGCATCCGCGGGCCGGGTGGCGGTATTGCTTCAGCCATGCAGAGGCAGCATCGCTGCTTCGTGAAGGGGGCCACATGCTGGAAACAACAACGTCCACAAACGGATCGTCGGGCGACCCATCGTCTCAGCCGTCCGGCAAGACCGACGCCGCAGCAATTGCGGACATCCTCGGCACTCCGGCAGCCGAAGCCCAGGCCGCACCTGCGGCACGAGGCGTCAAGATCCCCTGGAAACTGCTGCTCGTTTTCGTTCTCGCCGGCGGTGGGGCGGTGGCCTATCCGTACGTCAAGCCCTACATCGGCTCTGACGAAGACGCGGCTGCTCTGGATGCGATGCCCAGCGTAAGTGTCGCGCAGAGCGACCTCGTGATCTCTGTTACGGAAGAAGGCAGCCTTGTCAGTGCGGAAAACGTCGACATCGCCTGCGGCGTCGCTGGCGGTGCGACCATCGTGTCACTCGTCGATGACGGCGCGCAGGTGACCGAGGGCATGGAACTGGTGCGGCTCGATTCCTCGACCATCTCCGAGAATGTCTCGGCTCAGAAGATCGCCTATGAG
Organism: Pirellulales bacterium; assembly: GCA_016779265.1. Lineage (GTDB taxonomy): Bacteria > Planctomycetota > Planctomycetia > Pirellulales > UBA1268 > M30B53. The sequence goes on from JADHNY010000042.1 coordinate 11,065, forward strand.
AAGGCCCGAGCGGCGATGATTCAGGCGGAGAAAGATCACGCCGCTGCCGTGATCGCCGTCGAAGAATACACCGAGGGCACCTTCAAGAAAGAACTGCGGATGGCGGAGTCAAACGTCACCGCTGCCACTGAACGCCTGCAGGCCACTCGCAACACGCTCTCCTATGGCGAGCGGATGTTTCGCAAGGGCTACATCACACCGCAGCAGCTCGAAGCCCAGAAGTCTGCGGTCGACCGGGCAGAACTCGACCTCGGCACCGCCGAGATCTCCCTCGACGTGCTCAATCGTTTTACCAAGCCAAAGATGATCACCGAGCTCGAGAGTGTTCGCGATGCCGCCGCCGCCCGGCTCGACAGCGAGCAGGCCTCGCTCGACCTTGAGAAGGCAAAACTCGATCGTCTCAACACCCAGCTTGAGCAGTGCACGATCACCGCTCCCAAGGCGGGCCTCGTGATCTACGCCAACGGACGCAATCGCGACCGTGAGGCGGAGATCAAGGAAGGCACGATGGTTCGTGAGCGGCAGGTGATCCTACAGCTCCCCGACCTGACCAAGATGCGAGCCGACGTGGAGGTCCACGAGGCCAAGGTCGACAAGATACGCCCTGGCATGAAGGCCAAGGTCCGCGTGCAGGGTCGCGAGTTTACCGGTGAAGTCACAGGCGTTGCCAACCGCCCCGAATCCAACTGGTTCTCGACGGCGAAGAAGTATGTCGTGCAGGTCACGATTGACGGCACGACCGAGCAGCTGCGTCCTGGCTTCACGGCAGAGGTCGAAATTGTCGTGGCTGACCTGGCCAGCGTGATCTCCGTTCCCGTTGCTGCGGTGATTGAGCAGAGCGGCGAGTTTGTCTGTGCTGTCCGCACCGAGGAGGGCTTTGAACGTCGGTCGGTGGAGATCGGCCTGAGCAACGATCAGCTGGTCGAAGTCAAGCAGGGGCTCTCACCAGGCGACCGGGTGTTTCTCTATCCTCGTGGCCTGCTCGGTGATGGCCCCGCCAAGAGCAGCTCTGCTGATGCCGACGGTGACGAGGCTGCGGCAGGCGGCGAGACTGGTGGCCGTGGTGAAGGGCAGCGTCGCGGTGGTGGTGAAGGTCGTGGGAACGGCGGTGGGCCTCCCAGCGGGCGAGGTGGACAGGGTGGCTCGCAACGTGGTGGCAGCGGTGAAGGGCAGGGGCGTCCCAGTGGCACCCAGCCAGGGCAGTCTCCTGCAGGCCAGGCCGCTTAGACCACCGGGGAACACCGCGTGAACTTCATTCAGCAACTCAGGCTTGGCTTTCGCAGTCTCCTGCTTCACAAGCTCCGCTCAGCTCTTGCGGTGCTAGGCATCCTGATCGGCGTGACAGCCGTGATCTGGCTTGTCGCGCTCGGCGAGGGTGTCAGCTATCAGGCCCAGCAGCAGATCAAAAACCTGGGTGCCACGAGCATCATCGTTCGCACGATCAAGCCAACCGAGGAGGCGAACCGTGAGTCGGGCAGCCGATCAGGCATATCCTACGGACTACTCCGTGACGACTACGACCGACTGCTGGTGAATGTGCCAACGATCACCAAGGCGATGCCGATGCGGGAAATCAGCCGCGAGGTCCGCAACGGTGAGTTTGCGATCGACTCCAGTCTCGTCGGCTGCACGCCTGAGTATTTCGACATCAATCGGCTTGCCATCGAGCGAGGTCGAGCGTTGTCGGCGGCCGACATGGAGTATCTCGACAACGTGGCGGTGCTCGCCTATGAGGTCGCTGAGAAGCTCTTCCCCATCGAAGACCCACTTGGCCGCGCTGTCCAGATTGGTGAGGAGTTTTATGTGGTGATCGGCGTCGCGGAGCAACGCACGGCTTCCGCAGCGATCGGTGGCAGCCTGGCTGCCCGGCAGTACGACAAAGACGTCTATATCCCACTCTCCACGTTTCGAGCTCGCATCGGCGATCAGGTGATCACGGTTCGCGGCGGCACCTTCCAAAACGAAACGATCGAGCTCAATCAGATCACCGCCGTCGTCGACGACATGAACTCCGTCGACTCCTCGGCCGACATCATCCGCGACCTGCTTGCCCGCTATCACAAGTCGCTCGACTACGCCGTGGTCGTGCCGAAGGAACTGCTTGAGCAGGCAGAAACCATGCGGACGATGTTCAACGTCCTGCTCCTGTTGATTGCCGGCATCTCGCTGCTCGTAGGCGGCATCGGGATCATGAACATCATGCTTGCCACCGTCACGGAGCGAACCCGCGAGATCGGTATCCGCCGCGCGCTGGGCGCTACCAAGGGCGAGATTGTGCAGCAGTTTCTCTGGGAGACCGTTGTGCTCTCTGGCACCGGCGGCCTGCTGGGTGTGGCGGTGGGCTTCCTCTGTGGTCCCACCGTGACCATCGTGCGAGAGACGATCTCTGAGCTGTTTCCCGAAGTCTGGAGCAACCTGCCGCCAAACATTCGCGACCTGGAGCCGCTGATCGCGCCCTGGTCGATCGTTGCGGCCTTTGGCATCTCCGTCGGCGTGGGCATCGTGTTTGGCATCTACCCAGCCCGCCGTGCCGCCAACATGGACCCGATCGAGGCCCTCCGTCATGAGTAGCGTTGCGACAGAGGCCCCTCCTGCCAGCGGCCGCGCCGTCGTCGCCAGTGTGCGAAACGTCACCAAGCTCTACCGGCTTGGTGGTGAGGATGTGCACGCGTTGGCCGGCGTCTCGATCGATTTCCACCAGGGCGACTTCGTGGCAATCATGGGCTCGTCCGGTTCGGGCAAGAGTACGCTGCTGAACCTGCTTGGCTGCCTCGATCGGCCGACGACCGGGCAGTATCTGCTCGGTGGCAATGACGTTGCCACCCTTGACGATGAGTCACTTTCCCGTGTTCGCGGCCGCTACCTCGGCTTTGTGTTTCAGTCGTACAACCTGATCCAGCAGCTGAGTGTGGTGGAAAACATCGCCGTCCCCTTGGCTTACCAACGTCCGCCGAATCCAGATGGGCACGCGCTCTGCCTACGGCTGGCCAAGCTCGTCGGCCTCTCCGGCCGGCTCGGCCATCGGCCCAATCAGCTCTCCGGTGGTCAGCAGCAGCGTGTGGCGATCGCGCGGGCGCTCGTCAACAACCCGCATGTGATCCTCGCCGACGAGCCGACAGGCAACCTCGATACAGCAACCAGCATCGAGATCATGGACCTTCTCGACGCGCTCAACAACGCTGGCCGTACGATCGTGATGGTCACCCACGAGCCTGACATCGCAGCCCGCGCGAAGACGGTGATCAGCCTCCGCGACGGCAAGATCGAGTCGATCACCCACAACGATCGGTAACTCGAAGCCCCCAGCCGGCCGGCCTGCCTCGAAGGCCCCTTGCAGGGCGTGTCGCAGGGCAGATCCGATCGGGTATCCTGCTGCGATCCGCTCAGTGAAGAGGTTCCCAGCCTCTGGGAATCGTGAGCGGTGCTGGGGAGGGCCTTGGGCATGAGTGGGGCGACGCGGCGAACGCGACATTGCGGCAGACTCTGCAGTGCACCGAGCGGTTGCCGGGGGGGCCGCTGGCAGGCGTGGTCGCGACTGGCACTCGTCTGCGGAGTGTTCCTCGTCAGCCCTGCTGAGCATGGTTTCAACACCTTCGCAGCACCGGCCAGCCTCTGGCAGGCAGTCGCAGACACGCCCTTCCCGCAGGAGGCCCGCGTGTTTCTCACGACCGCCGATGGGCTCCCGAGCAACGACGTCGACGATGTCACCGTGGACGCTCGCGGCCTGCTGTGCATTCGCGTGGGCGACACCTGGCACTGCCGCCGTGGCGACGACTGGCAGCACATGCCACAGTCTCCCGCGACCGCGCGGCCTGACCGGCATCGGCGTGACGTTGCTGAGAGAGCCAGCGGCCTGGCCCCTGCGAAACTGCCATGGAGCAGCCGTGTTGACCGGGCACTCGGCATGGCCACACTCTCCGACGGCACCCGCTCCTGGCTGCCACAGCAGCCGCTGGTCGTGCATGATGCGGACGGGGTGGCCTGGATCGCCGATCAGCATGGCGTGGCCCGTGTCGCCGCCACTGGGATAACCCTCTTCACACCGGCAGACGGACTGCCGTCGACGGACTTTACGGCTGCCGCTGTCGCCGCCGATGGTCGTCTCTATCTCGGCACGCCCCACGGTCTGATCCATTTCGATGGTCAGCACTGGGCCTACCGACAAGGCCTCCGCTGGCTGCCTGATGATGGCGTCCGCGGACTTGTGGCCGTGGGAGACGATGTCTACGTCGCCACAGCTGGCGGACTTGCCCGGCTCGTGTTCACACCACTCACGCTCGAGCGGAAGGCTGCTCTCTACCAGGCCGCGATCGATCGCCACCACCGTCGCACCGAGTTTGGCTATGTGATTGAGGCCCAATGCCCAACGCCAGGCAGCACGGAGGGGCGTGTCCTGCGGGACAGCGATAACGATGGCCTCTGGACCTCAATGTATGGGGCAGGGGAGTGCTTTGCGTTTGCAGCGACGGGCGATCCGGCAGCGAAGCAGCGAGCGACACAGGCGTTTGAGGCCCTGCGGTTTCTCAGCATCGCGCCACGTGGCGGCAGCCATCCAGCACCCCGCGGGTTTATTGCCCGCACCGTCGTGCCTACCAGCGAGCCCGACCCCAATCTGCGGCCTGGCTACACGCTGGAGGGACAACGCCGCAGTCAGCAGCAGGGAGACGCCCTCTGGCGCATCTACGAGCCCCGCTGGCCCAAGACGGAAGACGGACGCTACTGGTGGAAGAGTGACACCAGCTCCGACGAACTCGACGGCCACTACTTCTTCTACGGTCTCTACTACGACCTCGTGGCCGACAGCGAAGCGGAGAAGGCACGCGTTCGCGAGATCGTGCGGGACAACATCGAACACCTGATCAGCCACGGCTTTCGGATGCACGACCATGCCGGCCCCACCCGCTGGGCAAACTACGCGCCGGAGTCTCTCAACCACGATCTTGTCTGGGCACCTGAGCGGGGTCTCAACTCCCTGAGCATGCTCTCCTACCTGGCTACCGCGGCTCACATCACCGGTGACGAACGTTATCTCGAAACGGCTGCCATGCTCCGCGACGAGCATGGCTACGCGCAGAACGTGATGAACCCGAAACTGCAAAATGGCATCGGCAGCGGAAATCAGTCGGACGATGAGATGGCCTTTATGGCCTTCTACAACCTGCTGGCTTACGAGCCGGACGCCGCGATCAGAGATCGCTACCGTCTCGCCTTCTTCCGAGCCTGGCAGCTGGAGGCGGCCGAACAGAATCCGTTCTTCAACCTCTGCTACGCCGTGTTTGGCATCGGCCACGAACACACCGATCCCTGGTCTACACGCAGCCTAACGCCCACCGAGGGCTGGCTCGAGGACACGCTCACGACGCTCCGAAGATTTCCGCTCGACCGCTTCAACTGGGCTCACCACAATGCCGATCGGGCAGACCTCCTGCGTGTGCCTGGCGACAGCATCGATGTTCGCGACCGTTTCCTGCGGACCGATGGCTTCGTGATCCCTGTGGACGAACGGCACTTCAACCATTGGAACCACAACCCTTGGCAGCCAAACTCAGGCGGTGACGGCCGGACACTTGCCTCAGGCACGGTCTACCTGCTGCCCTACTGGATGGCCCGTCATCATGGCTTTCTTGCCGGTGCCTCCAGCCACTCCGTCCCACCGCAGTAAATCTCTCGCTTCCTCCCTGTGAGCATGCCACCGATGAAACTCTCGATGCTGGTCAATCCGTTCACCGAGCAGAATCTCGCGCTCGCCGCTCAGGTGGGCGTAAAAGAAGTGGTGCTGCCCTACCAGGGCCCCGGTGTGGCGGCGTTGCAGACCGCTCGACACGCCGTCGAGGCAGCGGGCATGCGGCTGACAGTGCTTGAACGCAAGATCCCTCACCGTCGCCTTGTGCATCGGCTGCCCGGCTGGGAAGAGGAACTCGCCGGCTTCAAGTCGCTTCTCCGCGACATGGCCGAGGTGGGCATGCAGGTGGCTTGTTACAACTGGATGCCCGCTGAAGACTGGCAGCGAACAACCTGCACCTCACCGGAGCGTGGCGGCTCCCGTTCCACCGCCTTCGACCTCAGCCAGGTCGACCACAACATCACCGACGCCGACGGCGTGCCGGATCAGAAAACCTCAGCCGCCGAGCTGTGGGACAACCTCGAACGGTTTCTCAACGAGGTGCTGCCAGTGGCGGAAGCATGCGGCGTGTCGTTGGCCCTCCATCCCGACGATCCACCGCTGACGGTGGTGCGTGGCCAGGAACAGATCATCACCTCCAACGCGGCGCTGCGGCGTGTGGTGGAGCTTGCACCGAGTCCGGCCAACGGGCTGTGCTACTGCACCGGGTCGCTCTTTCCCGCCGGCGAAGACCTGGTGGCGGGTATCCGCGACCTCGCTCCACACATCCGTTTTGTGCATGCTCGTAACGTCCGCGGCACCGCAGACAACTTCACCGAGACCTGGCACGACAACGGCGACATCGACATGCCAGCAGTGATCCGCGAGCTCAGCAGTGTCGGCTTCACCGGCCCTTTGCGGCCTGATCACGCGCCGTCGATGGCTGGCGAGTCGAATGAGACACCCGGCTACGAGATGCTCGGCAAGCTGTTTGCGATCGGCTACCTGCGTGGCCTGATCCAGTCGAACTAGCGACCGCTGGGATGGCAGGCAGGGCCCACCGGCTCAAACTGTTTGTAGCCCAACACAAACTCCTGATGCCCCAGCCGCTCCGAGGCGGTCTCGGCACCCGCAGCCGTGGCCAGCGTGGCTGCCACGATCTCCGCCCCCACCTCAGCCAGCGAAGCCCGCCCCTCCAGGATTCGGCCGGCATCGATATCCATGTCGCCCTGCATGCGACGGTAGGTCTCGGGGTTTGCACAGACCTTGATGACCGGCGAGATCGCCGACCCCACCACAGAACCACGGCCAGTGGAAAACAGCGTCAGGTGGCTGCCACAGGCGATCAGTTCAATGATCTCCGCAGGGTCGCTCGTGTTCGGAAAACCAAACCGCACCTCACCGTCCGGCACAACATCCAGCAGATAGAGCCCACCGGCCGACGGCCGATCCCCAGGCTTGAGTAGCCCGCAGATCGGCGAGGTGCCGCTTTTGGAGGAGGCCCCCATGCTCTTTTCTTCCTGCGTGGTCAGCCCGCCATCGGCATTACCAGGGGCGAAGCTGCCATGCCCGAGCACCGTGTAGTAGCGGGCCGCCTTCTCAATCGAGCGGGTCAGCTCACGACCAAGCTCCTCGGTCACCGCCCGCTCAGAGATGATCTGCTCACAGCCGATCAGCTCTCCTGTCTCCTCAAAGATGCAGGCAGCCCCCATCTCCACCAGCTGGTCAAAGGCGACGCCGATCGCTGGATTGGCGGTGATCCCACTCGTGCCGTCGCTACCGCCGCAGATTGTGCCCACGATCAGTTCGTCGCTGCTCATCGCCACTCTCGGCACCGACTCAATCTCAGCGAGTGTTGCCTCGACCCACGCCCGCCCACGCTCAATCGACGCCTGGGTGCCACCGGCTTCCTGAATCACCGTCAGCTCAGCCGGCCGGCCACTGCCGCGAATCCGCTCCAGCAGACCGCGGCGGTCAAAGCCCTCACAGCCCAGCGAGACCAGGTGCACCGCTCCCACATTGGGATGGGTGGTCAGCGCCACCAGCATGTGAAAGGCATAGCTGTTGGGAAAGCAGCCGCCAAAGCCGGCGAGATGCACACCGCGATCACGGTAGGGAAGCACGATCTCGCGAGCCACATGATGGCTGCACTCCACGAGATAGACGACCAGCACCGTGTTACGAATCCCCTTACGACCATCACTGCGGAGATAGGCGTCGTTGCGAAGGATGCTCATGCGGATGCCGAAAAGCGACGGCCCTCATCGTGGGTGTAGGTGGGCAGGTAGTCGCTCTGCATTGTGTCGAGATGGACATGTCCGCCACAGGGGATGTCGCAGGTGGCGGAACCGATGGCTACTCCGTACTTAAGAATCTTCTCGCCCGACTTGATCGCTCGGGCAGCGAGTTTGTGGCCGAGGCCGAGCGGGACTGCCAGAACCACCTCCTGCCCCTCGACGTCAATCCGTTCCCCGGCAGCCACCGACCGCACCAGCACGACCACGTTATCGTCAGCAGAGAGTCGCAGCACGGCTGCAGCGGGCTGTGTCGCGTGACCGGTCATTTCGCCTCCAGCGATGAGCGGAGAAACCCTGGCTTGTTGGTCGTGATCCCGATCGCGCCGAGGTCGGCGAAGTAGCGGGCGTCGGCCGGCTCATCGATCGTCCAGACATGAAACTCCCCCACACCACGATCGGTCAGCGTCTTTACAAACGCCGCATCGATCGTGTCGCGTCGGCCCTGCATGCCCACACCATCAGCGCCGCAGCTCGCCACCGTTTCGGCAATCATGGCAGCTGTCGGCAGCCACTCTCCAGAGCCCTTTTCAGTCTCCCGAAAGCTAGTCAGCCAGTGCGCCTTCACGCTTGGCAGTTCCCGCTTGCAGGCCGCCACGGTCTCCTCGTCAAACGCAATGATCACCAGCGAGTCGAGGTCGATCGTGCCCTGATCAAGCAGCCGCGTCAGCGGGGCGACGATCTCAGGACCAGTCTTCAGTTCCACAAAGAACTGTTTGCCAGCGGGCACTGACTCCAGCACCTCCGCCAGTGTTGGGCAGGGCTCTCCCGCATAGGAGACCGCCTTCCAACGTCCGTAGTCGAGGTCTCGCAGCCGATCGAAGGGCGTCTTAGCCACGACCAACTGCACACCACAGGTCCGCTTCGTGTCGGCATCATGAATACAGACAATCTCGCCATCAGCGCTGAGCCGGAAGTCTCCCTCGATCGCATCTGCGTCCTGCTGCCAGGCGAGCCGAAAGGCAGCGAGGGTGTTTTCCGGCGCGTCGTGTGACGCCCCACGGTGGGCAGTGATCATCGGCACCTCAGCAGACGACGTGCTCGCCGCGACCACCAGAGCAGCGGCGAATCCACTCCAGCTGACACGACACACGTGTGCGGCTCGGTGGCACAAGCAGGGCAGGGCAGACAGCAGACGCGGTGGCATGGCAACACCTCTCAAACGGACAGCAGACTCTTCACGACACACGCTCCGGCTGGAGCAGACGCAGGCTATGGTAACGCCACGTCAACCGGCTCCGAGACACGTCCAAACAGATCGACACAGCTCAGTCGCACCCGCGTTGGCTGCGGCTTCCCCGCAGACCCGGCTGAAGCAATCTCCCACGTCCGGCGATGGGGCTCGATAACCTGCTCACGAGTGAGCACGCGGTTGCTCCCCTCGCCAAGCGTCTCCAGCACAAAGGCGTGCGGTGGGGCGGCGGCTGGCTCACAAGCCCAGGTGAGGTTCCAGCCCTGGTCGGTCTGCATCGCCCGGCAATCCAGCAGCACCGCCGTGGGAAACGCAGGCTCTGCCTCGCGTCGGGGGACCGCATGCGTCGACGGATTGGTCGTGGAGGGCGTGGCCTTGCCACCAGCAGACATGAAGTAGTAGGCCTTGTCTCCTTCTCCTCGGATGCCTCCGTCCCAGACATCACGGAAGGCAAATGAGCGTTTGCCGGGCTCCAGGTCCCAGGCGTTTACCGAGTAGCGGGCAGCTGCGAAGGGATACCACTGGCCGTCGAGCTTTCGCTTCCAGCCATTACGAAGATTCGTTGTGCGGCCTTCACTGCCGGTGTCGAGCCAGTCTTCCAGAAACGCATCGGTGCCCCCTTCAAACCGAGCATCAGCGACAGCCACATCAAACGTGACCAGGTGCGTCCACTCGCCAGTCGGCTCAGCATGCACCCACATGCCCAGCTGCGTGTGATCTCCGACCGACCAGGTGCGGCCCACGAGCGTGTACCAGGCGTCAACCTCCCAGCCGAGCTCAAAGTTCCACGACTTCAGGCCGGTGCCTTCGCCGCCAAAGCCCTCCGTCTTGGTACCGGGACCACGATGAACAGCCGTGATGGGAGCGGTATGAGCGGGATTATCCCAGACCGAGCAGATGAAGTTGTGCCCACGCGGATGTGCCTGCAGTCCGGCATACCCGGCGGCCGTTCCCCGCCAGCCCAGTCCTTCGTAGTAGGTGTAGACCGCCTCACCATCCGCCGGCACCCGCACCGAGATGATCACGATGTCGCCAGGGAAGTTGTCGTCAAACACCATGTGTGACGAGGGGGCTGCATGCTGCCCCCAGCTGGTGACAGGCAGGGCAGCCGTACAGGCCACGGCGAGAAGGGTCAGCAGATGCCGCATCAGACGCATTCCTTTCATGAGATGGCGATACTATACGATCGAGTGGATCGCACCGTCCCCGCGAATAGCGAAATGGCCACTGTCCGCATTACCGAGGGTCTCTTTGATGCTTCCGAGCATTTTCAACGATGTGATCGGGCCTGTCATGCGTGGCCCCTCCAGTTCGCACTGTGCCGCAGCTCTGCGGATTGGCCGGCTCGCCCGCGACCTGATGGGGGGACTGCCAGACACGGTGCTCGCCGAGTTTGACCGGGCCGGTTCGCTGCCCACTACCCACACCTCGCAGGGCTCTGACATGGGCCTGTTTGGGGGACTGCTCGGCTGGGAAGCGAGTGATGCACGGCTGCCAGAGGGAGACCAATCCCTTCGCGACGCTGGCTGCAGCGTCACCTTTGCAACCGTCGATGTCGGCGATCCCCATCCCAACACCTACCGGCTGACGCTCACCCGCGGCGACACAACCCATTCGCTGCGGGCGATCTCGACCGGTGGCGGGATGATCGAGGTGATCGCCATCGATGACGTGCCGCTCTCCCTCCATGGCGACTTCCATGTGAGTCTCTTCTGGTCTCCCACGGCAGCAGATGCGGCTGCACTCTCACAGTGGCTCACCGAACAGCTCTCCGAGACGCCACCAGACACCACCGAGGTGTGTGGTGAGACGGGTCAGAGACTGGTGGTCGTCCGCAGCCGCATGCCTCTGCCACCTGGTGTTGTAGCCGGTGCGGTCGAGCAGGGCCTCGCCACGGAAAGCAGAGCCCTCGTGGCAGTGCTGCCAGTCCTCTCCGGCGGCACCACCCACGCTCCTTTCACCACCGCGGAGGCGCTCCTCGCTTCGGATGCCGGCCGGGGCCTGCCGCTCTGGAAGCATGCGGTCGCCTATGAGTCGGCCCGCGGTGGCCTGAGCGAGGCAGAGGTGCTCGCGGAGATGGTGCGGATCGTACGGATTCTCAAAGACTCCATCGACCAAGGCATCGCCGGCACTTCCTACGACGATCGGGTGCTCCCAGCCCAGGCTCCCGCCTACCGTGCCGCCCTCGCGGAGGGCCGGCTCGTCGGTGATGCAACACTCAATCAAATCGTGCTTGCCACCACGGCGCTGATGGAAGTGAAGAGCTCCATGGGCGTGATTGTGGCGGCTCCGACGGCCGGTGCCTGTGCCGCTTTGCCTGCCGCCGTGATCACGATCGCCCGTCAACGAGACCTCGACGATGAGGCGATGGCTCGCGGCCTGCTCGCGGCCGGGCTCATCGGCATCTTCATCACCTCCGCCTGGTCGTTTGCCGCTGAGGTCGGAGGCTGCCAGGCAGAGGGTGGCTCCGCGGCCGCCATGGCGGCGGCCGCGATCGTGACGCTCGTCGAGGGCCCGCTCGAGCAGGCCCTCGCCGCCGCCGCAATGGCCCTGCAGAGCATGCTGGGCCTGATCTGTGATCCGGTCGCCAATCGGGTCGAGGTGCCCTGCTTGGGAAAGAACGTGATGGCAGCGACCAATGCCTTGGCTTCAGCCAACATGGCACTGGCCGGTTTTGCCGAGGTGATTCCGCTCGACGAAGTGATCGCCGCGGCGAAGGCGGTGTCAGAGCAGATGCCGCGTGAACTTCGCTGCACCGCCCTCGGCGGCCTCGCCATCACGCCCACAAGCCAGGCGATCGAAGCCCGCCTCGCCCTGCATCAGCCGAGCGGCTGCGGCGGCTGCCACTGCAGCTAGCCATCTTGCCGATCACCCGATCGCTGTAGTGAGCCCTGCGGCCCTGTTACCCAGAGCTGCCTGGCTCGGTCACAGTTGCCAGTCTCGGTCAAAGCTGATTGAGGATCGGCCCGGCTTCGAGCTGTTTGGCAGCTCGCTGCGGAGCTTCCATGATTGCGATCAGGGAGTCGGTCACCCGCGTGAGCAACGCACGCTGCTGCTGGGCTGACATCGATGCCGGAAACCATTCTCCCCAGACGCACACCGAAATCGGCCGCCGTGTTTGGCTCCGCAGCTCGCCACCCGCGTCCTGCGACCCAGTCAGCAACAGGGCCCAGCCCATCATCCCGTAATGGTGGGGAGGCCTCGTCCAGAGAATACTTCCCTCCTGACCGCTGAAGGTGAAGGCATCCCGCCAGTCGTCGGAGAAGGAGGTGGCATGTTGACTGAGGGCATCGAGCAGCTGCCTACTCACACGCTTGGAGACCACCTCTTCAGCAAACAGTTGTTCGTAAAACTCGGCCATACCACGGGCGGTGCCGTGCGCAGCAAGCCCGACATCAGCAGGGGCTGTCCGGTCGAGCCTGCTATCGAGTGCGGCATGCAGGCCGGCTTCCTCCGGCAGCGGTGTGTCGGAGAGGCCTTGGATGCCAAGCGACGCGGGCACGGCATTGACCTGCTCGCGGCCGAGGACGTTCACCAACGCATCGGCAGCGGCGTTGTCTCGCCCCACGATCATCAGTTTCGCGGCCTGCCGCAGCGACACCCGCCCATGTCCAGGCACCAGAAGCTGTGTGGTGTCGAGGTCGAGACCAGCCTCCGCCTGGCGAAACAGCTCGGTCAGGCAGAAGACCTTGGTCATCCCCCCAAGGCAGACAGGGCGATCCGCCTCGCGAGCGATCTCGCGCTGACTCTCCAGTTGCACCGCGTAGTAGCCGACCTCAGCCCCACAGACATCGAGAAACCGGTCAAGCGCTCTCTGTGAGTGAAACGCACCATCGCCAGCCACAACCGGCACTGTCGCCCGCAGCATGCTGCCGTCTCGTTCATCACCCCAGGCTGGCACAGCCATCCCGGTAGCCCAGATGCCTGCAACCGTCACACACACCCGCAGCAGTCGACCAACTCCCATTACATTCCCTCGAAGCGTTTACAAAACAAACCGGCAGAGCATCATGCTCCGCTGTAGACCATTTTGACATGTGGGCCGGCAGAGGGAATCTCAAACTCGTCAGAGACCACCTCCCAGCCAACCCGTTGATAGAACCCAACTGCTGAGGTGCGTGCATTGCACCACAGCGGCCATGTTGGATGCCGCCGCCTCGCTTCCGACAACGCGTGGTCAAACAACTGCCGCCCAATCCCCTGGCCATGCAGTTCCAATGCCGTCGCCATCCCGCGGAGCTGCCAGGCCGCTGCACCTTCCCACTCCGCAGCCATCAGCGTCAGGCAGCAGACTGCCTTTTCGTCGGCGGTCTGCACCGCTGCGAAATGAACGGTTGCATCATCCGCATCCCCTGGAAACCTTGCCGACTCAAACGGCATTCCCTGCCGCAGCATGCGATGCCGCAGCGGCAGGATGAGGTCGACAGACACCTGGGAAAACTGCAGCTGCGAGCGGGGATCAGTTGAGCCCATGCGTTCTCCATATGCCATGAGTGGAAAAGTCGCCGTGAAGAACACTGCGGCAGTCTGTGGTTGATTTCCTCTCCACCAACGTACACATCTACTCAAGTCCCTCAGCCCTGAGCCGACCTTCGATCATGTCGGCCATGTCTCGCGCTTGATCTTCCAGTTCCTCAAGCAGTTCCACGTCATCCGCGTCGTCTGCCCGTCGAGCGCAGAACAAGATGTAGTTGGCCTCATTCCGCCAGGCCTTGAGCCAATCAGGACGGGGTGAAATGCGGCGATACACGAGACTTTCAAGCCGCAGGAAGTCATCGCTTTGAAGATTCATCGCAGTGGTCGCCCACGAATCACAACCAAAATGCTGGCCGACAGCACGCTCGGCGGTCACAAATCCTCGACACGGCATCGCTCACGCGTTGGCGAGACGCTCGTTATACACACCCGTCGCCATTTCCCAGAGTGTCGTCAACTGCCGGCAGGATTCCTGTCCACTACCGATGTCCGCAGGGCTCGGATGTTGTAGGCACGTGGGTGTTCCTGCAGTACGCTCGCCGCAAAACCGACCCATCAGGAGGAGTGCGATATGGGCCTGATCAAAGAGTTTCGCCAGTTTGCCATGCGGGGAAACGTGCTGGACCTTGCTGTCGGCGTCGTGATCGGGGGGGCGTTTGGCAAGATCATCAGTTCGCTGGTGGCCAACATCATCATGCCTCCGCTGAACCTGCTCACGAGCAGGTATGGCGTCCACTTCAACGATCTCGCGGTCACGATCAACACCAAATCACCCAAGCTCAATCCCGACGGCACGATGGTGATGCTCAACGGTGAGCCTGAGATGGTCGTTCAGAACTACCCGATTCTGAACTACGGGCCGTTCATCCAGTCAGTGATCGACTTCCTGCTGGTGGCTGTGGCGTTATTTGCCGTTCTCAAGATCATCAATGCGGCCCGCGACTCACTCGAAGGGCAGGCCGCCGATGAGCCGCCTCCAGCCCCGCCCGAAGAGATCCTGCTGCTCCGCGAGATTCGCGATTCAGTTGCCCGCTAGGAACACGGTTCGCTCGCACGGGAGCTGCCGGCAGACCACAAGAACCAGAAGCACACCCACGCTAGGGCGTTGCTGCTGCCTCTGCAGGCTCTGCGGTCGCCGGGGCCGTGACCTGGGCAACGCGTGTGTTGTTGTCGACAACGGCCTGCGGGCCAACCACCTCTACCGCCTGATCCTGCGGGTTGTCCGAGAACGCCACCGTGCCGACAACTTCAGCCGCCTGTTCGCAGTCACGGACCACGATCGCGGTGCCGAGAAACTGCGACACGCGGGTGTCGTTCACCCGTACAGACTTGGCCCCGGTGGCAAACACGGCATGCCGCCAGCGGTCGCTGCGGTTGTCGTTGCAGATCAGCGACGAGCCTTCCTGCACCCAGATCGCGAAGTTTGGGGGGCCACCCTTTCGCGGTCCGTTACCGTCAAACTGGTTGCCCGAGATCGTTGCCGTGCCCTCCAGCAACACGCCTGCGACACCGCCACCCGTCAGACGGTTGTCGACGAGCACCGCGGTTGAGCCATCCCGAACTGCCACGAGCGGAGGCATGCCTCCGCTGCGGCTGAGTGTGTTGTGGGCGGCGTAGACCTCCGCACCATGCCGCACGCCGATCGCCACCGTCGCGTTTTCAAGGCAGCGATTCCCAAGCAGCACCGCCGACGCTCCGTCCTGCACACCAATTCCTGAGAGCTTGTTCTCGCGACACTCGTTGTCGCTCACCACCGCTCGCGCCCCGCTCTCCATACCAATGCCCGCTGCGGCGTTGCGGAGGCAGGTGTTGCGGCGAAGAATCGGCGCGGCCTCGTCACGAACACCGATGCCGGCCATGTCGTTCTCGTAGCAGGTGTTGCCTTCGACTACAGGACAGGTGTCGCTGCCGGTGCGAATGCCGATCCCCGCACGCCGGTTCCGATAGCAGGTGTTGCCACGGACCACCGGGGAAGCCCCTTCACTGATCCCGATACCCGCCCGTAGGTTGGCGTAGCAGGTGTTGTTGATCACCAGTGGATCGGCACCACCTTCATGCCCAATACCGGCGTAGAAGTTTTCAAAGCAGACATTCTCCTCAATCACGGCAGACGAGCCCCGCATCGCGCCAATCCCACCACCCATGTTTCGGTAGACAACGTTGCCCACGATGTGGGGAGCGACGCGGATTCCCTCGGCTCCTACGATGCCGATGCCGGTGTAGCCGATGTGGTGCACGATGTTGTGGCGAACGGTGCAGTGCGTGATCCTGTCGATCGAAATGCCGGCAACACCCGGAGCGCCGATCGCCTCCTTCTCCTGCTCTTCCCCCTGGGTGGCATGGTGCTGCTGCCAGCGAACGTCGTCGTAGTGGCCGACGCCGGTGATCGTGAAACCGTCGAGCGTGGCAGCCTCAGCCATCGTGACCCCTGGCAGGCTCGCCTTGGCTGCATCGCCGTCATTGATGGTGCCATCGATGATCGTCGTCTCAGCCCGCCGCAGGCCCAGTTCGCCCTTGGTGTCGTCTC
>JADHNY010000184.1 GCA_016779265.1 Pirellulales bacterium
AGCGACTGGCAGCTCTTCAACCTTCGGGCTGATCCGGACGAATCAGACAACGTCGCTGAGGCCCAACCTGGGGTGTGCCAGGAACTCCATGACCTGTTTGTGCAACAGCGGAAGAAGGACCGTCAATGAACACTCTGTCCCGCCGAATCTGCCACACCCAACGCGGTCGCCTGCCACTGAGACCTCAGCTGTCCGCGTGTGCCCGTGTCAGCTCGCTCCTGATGGCGTATGCCACAGCCTGCCTGCTGATCGCGGCCCCGGCAGGTGCTGCAGCGCCGCCTGACGACACCACCACCACCCGAGTTTTCATCTTCGCTGGCCAATCGAACATGGTTGGCTCTGACTCCAAGGTGGACGACATCAAGCGGTTTCCGCCTTTTGCCGGTCTCGAAGCACCCCAAGACGACGTGCTGTTTTCCTACTGCCTTGGCCGCGAACAGAAAAATATCTCCGCAGGCTGGGAGGCGTTGCGGCCTCTCAACAACACCGTTGGCCCGGAGCTGAGTTTTGCCGCCACCGTGACAGACACCATCGACGCCCCGATTGCCATCATCAAGGTGGCCGCTGGTGGCACCCACTTAGGCGGTGACTGGAACCCCGACCATCCCGAGGGATTCCAGATGTATCCCCTCGCCCTCAAGCAGGTCCGTGAGGCGCTTGCATCGCTCAAAGACCGCGGCGTCAGCTATCGGCTCGAGGGCTTCATGTGGCATCAGGGCGAGAACGACATGTTCAATCCTGACTACATGGCGAACTACGGCAAGAATCTCAAGAACTTTCTCGCCTGCTGGCGTCGCGACCTTGGCGAGCCCAACCTGCGATTTTTCATTGGTGAGCTCTGCACCAAAACGATCTGGGGCATGGACTTGCGTCCACGGATGTACGCAATCAGCCTTGGCCAGAAGGCGGTCACAGACGCCGATCCGCTAGCCGACTATGTGCCCACCTCACATGTCGGCGTCGAAATTGGTGGTGGCGTTGGCCTGCACTACCACTACGGCACGCTCGGGCAGCTCGAGCATGGGGTCAACTACGCGGAGGCCTATCTCCGCGGACTCGGCCACGACACCTCGCGGCCACGCCCACTGACGAAATGGCCCTACACAAAAGGCTCCCCCGTCAAACTCTATGTGCTGGCAGGCCACCGCAACATGGAAGGCGAACGGGCGTTTGTCCAAGACCTCGCTGCAGACACGCCACTGGCGAAGGCCCACCCGGACCTCTTGGAAGATAACCTCTCGATCGCCTACCGCTACAGCCTGGGTGGCGGGGTGAAAGAGTCCGCTGGCTGGGAACCGCTCGGCCCTGCCGGTCTCTACGACACCTTCGGGCCCGAGCTCAGTTTTGCGGCCACGCTCGCAGAGATGCCAGGCGATATCGCGATTGCCAAGTTCACGCACAGTGGATCACAGATCATCGACTGGACACCCGAAGGCAGCGAGGCCGTCAGTCGCAATCTCTACCCAGACTTCATCGCCTTCATCAAGGACACGATTGCCGACTTAGAGCAGAGAGGCCACACCGTGTCGCTTGAAGGCATCTTCTATCACGTCGGTGAAAACGACATGTCGTGGGGACCCTTCCGCAGCGGTGCAGCAAAGCGTGTGATGTCGCTGGTCAACGCCAGCCGCGTCGACCTCGACCGCCCTGCCTTGCGATGGACGATCAGCCAGCAGGCTCCCACAGACGACCCGTCTGTGAACACGATCGATGTCACGCGTCAGCTGGAAGAAGCCTTTGCAGCAGACGAGCATATCGTGCACATCAAAGCTTTCGCTCCACCGCCTCAGCCGAAGCAACTTGTGCTCGACACCGCCGGGATCATCTGGCTTGGCGAGCAGCTCGGCGAGAGTGTCCTGCCGGCGAAATGATGCCCCTGGCTTATCGGGTGGTGGCTTCTCTGAACCCCAAGGCCTCTTTCAACACAGGAGCGAACACCTCTGCCTGCCGCATGAAGCCGAGGTCGCTCGCATGCGAACCGTCGGTGGCCCCATCGCTGTCGTCTCCGTAGAGGTGGTCGCCCTCGATGTAATACAAGCCCTCCACACCCTGGTCTCGGAGGGCTTTGAACGCGGTCTGCAGGGCTTCGTGATTGGCGGTGTGATGCGCATCACGATTGGGCAGGATCCAGCTGTTTGTATTTCGGCGATCTTCCACCAGCACGATCGGGGTGTCGGGCTTGGCAGCACGGATCTGCTGAACGAGAGGCACGCATCGTTCGGAAACCAGGCCTGCATTCATGTTGGGCAGGCAGTCGATAACGTAGACCGCGGCATCAATCTGGATCAGATACTCACCGACCTCCGCATCCATCTTTCCGTTTCCAGAAAAACCGAGGTTCACAACCGGCATATCAAACTGCCTGCCGAGGATGGCCGTGTGAACCATGCCCGGACGACTCGCGCACGCGCCGTGGGTGATGCTCGTTCCGTAAAACACGATGGGCTGATCCCGCGGGGGCAGTGGCTCAAAGTGGCTTTCAGCCGCGACGCCGAGGCTGAGAAACTCCACACCGTTGTAAAGGGGCAGGTAGACCGCATATTCACGCATGCCCGGTTTCAGGCCGGTCACGAGTTCCACCTTCATTTCCTGCTTGGAAGGTCGCGTGACCTGCACCCACCGCCACGTTCCCTCGTCGTCGCGGGCGTAGAGATCCACGCCGCTGACGCCGGTGGCTGGCATGTGCGGCATCGCGAGATTGCCGCTCGTGAGCATGTAGTGGACGTGAATGGCTGTGGCGTCGGTCTGGAAACGCGCCATCATGCCCGCCGAATGCCGGCTGAGGTTCCAGACGTTCTTGGTGACATGCCCATCTGCACTCTTGGGAAACCGATCAAACCAACTCGCTCGCGGTTGATCGGGCAGGATTCTCCCTTCGACCCCCCAATCCCTCACCGGGTACCAGGCGAGGCCGTCGTCCGCCTGCTTGCGGTCGGCCATCTCGGGATCGAGGTTGCCGATTTTGTTGGGCTTCTTGTCTTCGGCAAACGCCATGCCGCCGAAGAGGATGGCCAAGGCACAAAGAGCGAGTCGTGTTTGCTGGGTGCGCATGTCTTTGAGAAAAAGTGTGGGAGAAAAACTTCGGCCAGGGTGCAGCGTTCCGCGCGTCAACTGCACTGAGCATGAACTGCACTGAGCATGACCCCATCCGCGTAGTCTACAGGAGGGGCAACGGATGGTGCCCACTCCAGTGGCTCATCGCCTGTTCACAAGCATGTCCATCTTCTCGTTCAACGTGTGGCCTGTCGCAGACTCTGGTGCCGCAGAGTCAGTGGTCCACCGGACTCGGAGAGAATCCACACACAAGTCAGAAAACCGCCACGTCGGAGGGGGCAGGCGGGCTCGAAAAGGCGTGGACCAAGTCAGGAGACAGGAGCACGCGGCTCACGACGACACCCCAAGATCTGAGAGCAGCGTCAGCACCTTCCGCTCAATCAAGTCACGCACCTCGCGAAACTCTTCCGGCGACATCTCGCGGGGATCGGGGATCTGCCAGTCTTCCCTGCGAGACGCCCGCACCAGAGGGCAGTTGTCACCGCAGCCCATCGTGACGGCCACGTCAACATCTGTGCCGTTAAAGTCTTCCAGTCCCTTTGAGCCGTGCGACGTCAGGTCGTAGCCAACCTCCTGCATCGCAGTCACGGCCCTGGGATTGATGCGTCCCGAGGGACGCGATCCCGCGCTTGCCGCGTCAACGCCCTCTCCCCCATGCATCCGGGCAAATGCCTCGGCCATCTGGCTGCGATTGGAGTTCTCCACGCACACAAACAAGACACGTTTCATCGAGGCTCCCTCTGACAAGAATGCAAACGCTTCCAGCGGCCTCATTGCCCATGGCTCTTCCCCGCCCAGCTGCTTGTGGGCTGCGGGGGTTTGCTGATGCCGTGAAAACTCCCCTATCTTACAGAGTCTCGACATGCCCATCCGTCGTGCAGTGCGTGGCGGAGAACAGCCGCAGCACGAAGGGAACGACGTATGCCCGCATCCATCAGGCTTGTGACACCTCTCACGGCGGCTCTGCTGATCGCCGTGTCATTCCCGAGGCAGCTGACAGCCGACGACTGGCCGCAGTTTCTCGGGCCACTGCGAAACGGAATATCGGCGGAAACCGGGCTGATCGCTAGTTTCCCGGAGAGCGGCCCAGACACGCTCTGGCGGAAGCCGCTCGGCGTGGGCATGTCGTCTGTTGCGGTGACGAACGGGCTGGCGGTCACGCTGTTTCAGGATGAGACCAGCCAGTATGTAGTTGCGTTGGCGGTAGAGACTGGTGAGCGGCAGTGGCAGACGGCAGTCGCACCGGCCTTTGAAAACACCATGGGCAACGGCCCGCGAGCAACGCCGACGGTTGTCGACGGGTTCGTGTATGTCTTCACTGGCGAAGGCATCCTAGCGCAGCTGAGCCTCGCAGACGGCACACTCAACTGGTCAGTAGATGTTCCCAAAACGCTCGGTGGGAAGCCGGCGGAGTATGGCGTCGCCTGTTCACCGGTCGTCAGCGATGGCCTGGTGATGGTGCAGGCCGGCTGCCCTCAGGCGGCGACAGCGGCCTGGAATATTCAGACAGGCGAACTCGCCTGGAAAGCCGGCCAAGGAAACGCGGGCTATGCAACTCCATTGCTGACGACGCTCGCTGATCGCAAGCAACTGGTGGTCTTCAATGCGGCAGGCGCCAGTGGCATCGATCCGCAGACGGGTGAAGAGTTGTGGGACTTTCCTTTTCCCACTGATTACGACTGCAACATCGCCACCCCCGTTCAACTCGGCGACAACTACGTGCTGGTTTCTGCTGGTGAAAACCATGGCTCGGTGGTGCTGCAGGTGCAGCCGACCGGCTCTGGTCTAGCGGCCACGGCAGTCTGGGAGTCTCTGGGGGTCAGCAGTCAGCTGCGGGCAGAGTGGCAGACACCGGTGGTGCATGACGATCATGTCTACGCACTCGACAATCAAGGCAGCGCAGGCCCAATCACCAACCTCGTCTGCATACGGCTCTCCGACGGCATGACGATGTGGAAGCAGAGTCGCTTTGGCAAAAGCAACATGATCCTGGCCGACGGGCGACTCTGGATTTCCACGATGAAAGGCGAACTGATCCTGGCCGCTGCGAGCCCGGAGGGCTATCAGGAGATCTCTCGGTGCACGCTGATTGAAACCACTCGCCAAGCCCCCGTGATTGCAGACGGCCGGCTCTATCTCCGCGACGATCAGGAGATCGTGTGCGTGAAAGTGGCTGGCGACACGCCATGACCACCGATCGTCACCACTCTTGATGGGTGTTGAAAAGCGACTACAGGAACGATGCCATGGACTTCGACGACTGGCTCGCATTCGAAATGTGTGGCGGGTTTGGTGAAGACCGAGATGTCGTCTGTCCACACTGCCAAACCGCCTTGTCGGTTCACACCGACGAGCCTGAGGGCAGAGAGTCGTATACCTGTCAAAGCTGTGGCGGCGTGTTCGTCGTCGACTGGGACACCCCTGCTTCCTAGCCCGCCGCCTCGCCTACTGCTTAGGGCTGCCGCATCAGCTCAGCCTTGTCAGCGAGAGCCGTCGTGCGATCAAAGAGCGTGCCGTAACGCTGATAGTCGTTGTAGGCCACAGCCTGCTTCTTCCACGCGGCGAGCTCCTCGTCGTATCGCTTCCGCATG
>JADHNY010000043.1 GCA_016779265.1 Pirellulales bacterium
AGGCCAGGGCACGAGCACGCAGCAGCATGAAAAAGCTCCTCTTCGGTGAAACGACGTTAGTTAGCCGTGTTCAGCGGTAACACGCGAACCTTCGCAACAGTCCCAGTAAAAGCCCCTTCAGGCTGCTGAGGATCGACCGGCATCCGTTCATCAAAGCCGACCGAGAAGTCCTCGCTGGGATGCTTGAGCAGGAGACCTGTCGACGCGGTGGTTGCTGGCTCCGCTTCATCGATCTGCACGGCAAGCTGGTTCTCGGTTGCTGTCGCCCGCACTATAAACCGCTCCTTTTGAGGAAGTGTCGCCCGCACGCGGCTGATCTCATCGCTGTCGCGTCGCAGGGCAAACACAACCTGCCCCTCGTGGACCGAAAGCGAGTAGCCGGTCACGGTTCCCCCATGAGCCACCAGCACACCCTCCAGCGAAGGCCCGGAGATTTCGCACGACACCACAAACGGCTTCCTGACGAGATTCGGAGCCTGCCGCGTGGGGTAGGTCCGTCCCTGCTGCACCCGTGCCCAGTTGAGTGGCTTGGTAGGCGTGTCGCCGGTCGGGCGGTCAGGCGATGGCACCCCGTCGGGCCTGATCAGGTCGGCAGCTGGTCGACGATGGGCTGAGAGCTCTTCGTTGTGGGCGACCCAGGCCGCCTGCAGCCGAGCGACCACCTCAGGATGCTCCGCCGCCAGATTGGTCGTCTCGCTGATATCGGCAACGGTGTCGTAGAGCTGCACCTGAGGTCGACCAGCGTTTCTTCCAGCGTTGCCGGCCACTGCCTTCTTTCGGTCTGACGCCCCTTCAGGCCAGGGATAGTACTTCCACTTCCCTGACCGAACCGTGCCCGGACCGTGCATCAGGCAGTAGGCCTCATGTGGACTGACGGCACCGTCTTCGCCATGCATGAGGGGCCAGATGTCATGACCGTCAATCTTTCGATCGGGCAGCGTGCCTCCGCAGAGGGTGGCCAGCGTCGGCAGGATGTCGATCGAGGCGGTCACCTCACGACAGATCTCGCCAGCTGGAATCTGCCCCGGCCACCGCATCACGGTTGGCTCGCGAATGCCCCCGTCGTAAACGCTTCCCTTCTTCGCACGCAGCGGCAGCGATGAGCCGACAGCAGCACCGTTGTCGCTGGTAAAGATCACCAGCGTGTGGTCATCAATGCCCGTCTCTCGGAGCGTCCGCAGGATCTCCCCAACCGACCAGTCGACCTCTTCAATCGCATCCCAGATCAGTTCGCCCGTCCGATTCTCAAACGCCTTGGAGACCGCCAGCGGGAGATGGACCATCGTGTGCGGTAGGTAGAGGAAGAACGGCCTGTCTTTGGTCTCTGTGATAAACCGCACAGCTTCCTCGGTGTAGCGTTTGGTGACGGTGGACTGATCGACGGGATACTCGATCACTTCCTCGTTCCGCATCAGCGGCACACGGTTCTTGAGCTTGTGGCCGGCCCGCACCTGTTCGAGGGTGACACCTTCCCGCAGCTGAAGATCCGCTGCCAACGTGTTGGCCGGGTCGATCCACATGTCGTTGCTGTACGGAATGCCGTAGTACGACTCGAAACCCTGGTAGGTGGGCAGGCAGGGAGGCAGATGCCCAAGGTGCCACTTGCCGATACAGCTCGTCGCATAGCCGGCCTCGAGCAGCATGTCAGCAATCGTGACCTCATCAGGATGAAGCCCTTGCCCGCTGTTGGGAAAGAGCACTGGATTCATGCTCAGCCGCTGATAGTGCGTGCCCGTCAGCAGGGCCGTTCGCGAACCGGAGCAGACCGCACAGCCCACGTAGAAATCACGAAACTGCATGCCCTCGGCCGCCATCCGGTCGAGGTTGGGCGTCTTTGGCCCCGTCGCTCCATTGAAGCCAACATCCCCAAAGCCCATGTCGTCGATGAAGATGATGATCACATTGGGCTGCTCAGGCCGCTCGGCAGCTGGGAGTGAGCCGCAGATCAGACACACGAGCAAGAAAAGAGAGCAGGTTCGCATCATCGACGAGGTTCCTCATGCACAGGCCGTTACCTGCGGGAACCGCATCTCTGCACAACACGCGTGCGCGTGCCAAGCCGTGCCCCCGCTTCAAACACGGCTGTTGTACCGTGGGAACGATCGCGGGGAAAAACGACGACGATTCGTCAGCCGAGCACGCGTCACCGCCGCTGATGCCGAAAGCGACGGTATCGCACACCAGCGGCCATCATCGCGGTCCCGAGGCTGCTGAACAGAAGGAGGGCCCCGGCTGGTTCTGGCACAACGATCGCGAGTCCTGACGAGGTGGTTGTGCTGGCGTTGTTGTACGAGGTCGAGTTCGTGTCGTTGAAGAAGTCCGCCAGCGTTGGCCACACCACAATCTTCTTCGCCCCGCTGTTCACCGGCGATCCATCAAGGAAAAAGATCTGACTTGCTCCCACCGAGAGCCCGAGTCCAGCGTTGAGCGTTGAGCTGCCAAGGAGCGTGCCGGTATTGCCGGTAGCGAAGTCTGCCACCGAAGACCAGCGGTAGAGGTTGCGGCTGCTCGGCGTCGTGACCCTCGGGTCACCTTCGAGAAAGTAGACGGCTCCTCCCGCGGAAACATGAAATCCTGAGGACTGCCCCAGGGACACGCTTGTTCCCAAGGTCGTTCCACTGGCTCCCGAAACGTACGAACTCACCGATGGCCAGGAAACAAGGTCGGCCGTCCCCGTCGTCGTTGCGGCACGGACGAGCTGATAGAAGGTGCCGTCGGCAGTGATGCTGATCCCTGAGGAACTTGCCGTCGTGCGGCTTCCCTCAATCGACTGGTTGGTGTTGCCAGCAAAGTCAGGGAGCGTAGGCCATGAGATCAGTGTTCGGCTGACCTGCTGGGAGGGGTCGCCGTCGAGCACGTACGCGATCTCGCCCCGCGCAGTCCCGGCCCACACAAGACACAATCCCAGCAGCAGACACCCAACACGCCTTCGCATGGCACGCCTCACACCGCATTCGCTCCGAAGCAGGCGACTGATTCGCCGGAGAGAAACGGAGCGTCTCCCTCGTAGTCGGTGATCGGGCTGCTCTGGATCGCATGTTTTTCGCACAGAGGCGACGGGTGGTCCGCCTAGCTCGCGCCGACCACGCAGGCCAACACCCGCAGGCCCCGCAGTCACCGCAAGGCTCCCGGCTTCGCCCAGGCATTCATCGCGAACCCACCATCTGCTCGTTCCTTGAAGATCAGTGACGCAGGTGCGGAGTTGCACGTGGCGGTTGAACGCAGAGCTACAGCACAACCGGGGAAACTCACCAAACAGTCGTGTTCCCGCAACTGAGGGGCCGCAAGGCAACGGCAGGGCAAACATCTTCCAAGAGACGTTCTCCAGCAGCTCCGCCTCTCACAGAATTCTCACAGGTTTTCGGGCTGTCGACTTCCGGCAGTCTCGGTAGTGTTTGGGAATACATGAGGCGTTGAAGGGCCTCTTTCGCATCCGCAACGGAGGGCTGCAAGATGCGGGTCCGTTCGCTATTTCTTTCTGACGCGCACCTCGGCTGTCGCTTTAGCCGAGCCGATGAGCTGTTTCAGTTTCTAGGACGTGTCGAGCCTGACCGACTCTATTTGGTCGGTGACATCATCGACGGCTGGAAACTGAAGCGATCGTTCTACTGGAACGACACCTCAAGCTTTGTGGTCCGGCGGATCCTCGGCATGCTCAAGCGTGGCACGCGGGTGTATTACGCCACCGGCAACCATGACGAGTTTCTGCGGCCTTTCGCCCCGCAGACGCTCGGCCACGTGGAACTGGCAGACATGTTCATCCACGAGACGGTCGATGGGCGGAGACTGCTGGTGATCCATGGGGATTTCTTCGACCACCTCACCAAGCATGCCGCCTGGGTCTACCATCTGGGCGACCGGGCCTACACGGCTGCCCTCCACCTCAATAAGTGGATGAATCTCGCCCGACGGTCGCTTGGCTACCCCTACTGGTCGTTTAGTTCGATGCTCAAGACCAAGGTCAAACGGGCGGTAAACTTCATCAACGACTTTGAGCACTTCGTCGCCCGCTACACCAAGAAGAAGGGCTGCAGCGGCGTGGTCTGTGGCCACATTCATGTGCCAGCGATTCGGCAGATCGATGGTGTCGACTACTACAACTGCGGCGACTGGATGGAGCACTGCACGGCACTGGTGGAGCACATTGACGGCCGGATGGAACTGGTAGACCACACCTGGCTGGCGGGCGAGCCAGAGATCACCGATCGTGATGCGGATGGTGCCGAGCTGCCGCTCGAGCCGGTGGTGGCCGCCGTGCTCACCGCCCGCTCAGTGTTTCCTTCACCTTTGCGAGAGGTCAAAGCAGGCTGACGCTTCCCGCCGTACCCACTCTCCGACACCCGCGCGGCAGCGTCGCCTCTGCACGCAGGTGGTGGGCTGGGTGTTGTGGCTCCTTACAGCTGCCGGAGAAGCTCCGGTAGGTCAGCCACGCTCTCGATCACATGATCCGCACCGTGCTCAAGCAGCGTGGCGGTGATCGTCGCCAGACGCGGCTGCAGCTCGTCTTCAGGCATCGCTTCGGTCTCGGCGAGCGAGATTCCGAGGAGAATGCCGCTGCGTGAACCCCGACGGTGGTGCAGCCCGACCTCAGCCCCGCCTCGATGCCGATGAGTGTGTCATCGACCACCACGACCTGCGGCGAAAGAGGGATGTCCTGCCGGGTGCGCCACCGCCACGGTGGCTGCAGCCCTCGAGCCGGCAGGGGTTGGCGGCTGTGTGCATCTGGTTGGCTCGGTATTTCCTTCTGCTGAAGTACCACTCGATCCTGAGCAGACGGTCCGAAGGCAGTTGACTATCCGCGGCATCTTGAGCAGGCGGTGCGGTTCTTGGAGGTCTGCCACGCACATCTTCCGTTTGCGGAGCTTGTCAGCGAGTGGTGGACGTTCGCAGATGTCGAGGCGGCATGGTCTGCCGCGATCACGTCGGGAGCGATTCGCGTCGGTGTTCGACCGCAGTCGCCCGCGGCTTACTTCACCAGCCTGCGGAGCAGGTCCGCAAAGTCGGCGACTGCCGGAGTCTTAGCCCCGGGCACCTTGGCTTCGTCGTCGTAGCGGCGAAGGCGAACCGCCGCCTCCCAGTGGGGATTGGCGCGGAAGGTGGCCTGCTCGGCATCTGACATCGGGCCTCCCTGTAGCATCAGGCTGGTGACGCTCGGCTCGCTGAGTTTGGCCATGTAGTCAGGCTCGACTGCAGTCAGGTATCGCTTGGCTGCCACATGCAGCCGCACCGGCTCGAAGACCTCTGGGCCGAAGTGGGCGTCGATGAAGGCAGCGCCTGAGTTTTCATGGTGGTCGTCAACGCCCTCATCGGGCGCATGATCGGGAAGGTCGTGAAGCAGGTGGCCGATGTCGTGCAACAGGGCGGCAGCAACCAGAGTATCGTCGCCGCCGTCAGCCATCGCGCAGGCAGCTGTCTGCAGGGCGTGCTCCTCCTGCGTCACGGCCTCGCCGCCATATTCACTCGTGCCGCGGGCTTGAAAGAGGTCGAGGATCGTCTGCACGGGATCGACGTCTGTGTGGCTCATCAGGTGGCTCGGGGGGCTCTTTGGTTTTGTTTCACAGCAGGCATGTCCCGACCATTGCTAGGCAAACTGGCGGCGGAGGACCGCCATGGTTTCCCGCTGTCGCTGTTCAACAAACCGGCGAGCGACGGCCGCCTTCGCCTTCGCAGCGGCGTGATCGTTCGCCATGGTCACAACGGTCGGCACGATGCGTTGACGATCTTCGGCTGAATCATGGTCGAAGAGCCATTCACCGAGCCCGATGTCACTCCACATGAAGCCCTTGCTCGTCTGCTCGGCAAACCGGCAGACGATCGCCGGCACACCGTGGCCGACACACATGATCGGCGAGTGCATCTCGTTGCCAAACAGCCCCGCCGAGCGGACATACACACTGACCGCTTCGCCAGTGAGCCAGTAGTCAGGCCGCCAGACGACCCGCTCACGCACGTCGTCAGCAAGCTTGTCGTAGAGCATCTCCTTGCCGACAGCCATCTGGGTGCGATCCTCTGGGCAGACCAAGACCTTCAGATCGGTCTGCCGTACCACAGCCTCGATGGCTTCCCGGAGCGGGGCATGGTCGTGCTCCTTCATCTCCTCGTTGCGGGCATGCTTCACCTCATCGAAGGCCACGTCCTTGATCCGCCAGTAGGGCGTGTAGCGAAGTCTGGGAATGCAGCAGAGAAACCGGCCCTCCTCGAGGCCATGCTCCGTCAGGAACGTGGTCGCTCGCTGGGGGTCGCGGAGATCACAGGCAAAGGCACCATCCGGCCCAAACTCCATCACTGGAGATGACGCCCCAAGACGCTTGGCAAGGTCCAACGACTTACTGTCACGAAAGAAGACAAAGGCGGCTCGGCTCAAGACCTCCACCGACCTCGCCATTGCATCCTCTGAACGAGCCGACGTGGCGGATGAGTTCTTCATCGGAAACGTGATGCCGTAGATGCCGTACGGCTTTCCTGTGGCCTCATGCCAGGTGATTAGATCCCGCTCGGCCACAATCGAGGCACCCGACCCATGCAGCAGGAAGTCGCACTCCTCAAACGCCGCCTCAAGTTCCCGGCTCCGTGGCTTGGCAATCTTCAGGCCTGGAAACTCATCTCGCAGAAGCTGCTCCACACCGTTGTCAACGTTTGAGGGCCAGAGCGTGATCTCGGCCTCCGGAAAATGCGTCTGCAGCAGGCGCAGAACCCCAGGGGTGTGGGCGATGTCACCGATGTTGACTGTCTGCCAGCTCGACCGCAACAGGATCTGCGGACGGCGGCCCTCAGCCGCTCCTGCTATCGACCGAGCGGACAGCACAGCTGTCGCCACTCCTGCCGCCTTGAGAAACCCTCTTCGCCGCATGACCGTCGTAGCCTCCAAGAGTGATGCGTCACCAGCCACGCCTCACATCGTCACGGCTGCTGGCAGCAGAACTGGTCGTGCTGCATCCGCATCGACACCTTTCCCTCGGCTGTCGCAAACGGATTCAGGAGGTCCAGCAGCGTCTGTCGCGGCAGCTGTTCAAAATAATCTGAAAGCAGAAACCGCAACAGGCTCTCACGGTTGGCATCCGTGTCCGCAAACTCAAGCGTGTAGTGGACTTTCTGGCGAGAAGGCGTCACGCCGATCGCAGCAAACACCCGCTCGAGGTCTTCGCGAATGTTGTAGGGCACCCGCTTGCCGAGTATCTCAAAACTGGCATGCCAGAGCTGGATCAGCGTGTTGTCAGAGCCCGCGAGGCTCGTCAGAAATACACCACCCGGCGACAGTTTCGAGAGCAGCCCGGCGACCGTGTCCTCGAGAGCGGGCACGTAGTAGAGCACGTGATTTGAGAGGATGAGGTCGAATCGGCCCTCCGCGACATCGGGCAGCGTCGCCGTCGCGTGCACCTCTTCAACCGCATAGGCGGAAAGCTGGCGAACCGCCGTCTCGCGATAGACGTCGACGGGCTCGACGAGCGACAGGGCAAGCATTTCCCGGGGGAAGTTGAGCTGCTGCAGGAACCGGGCCGTGAAACCACCAGGACCACAGCCGAAGTCCAGCATCCGCAGGGAAGAGGCTCGCGGCTTCTCGCTCCAGAGATTCCGCAGCACGCCGTCGTAGGCGGCGACGTCTGCGGCCGCCTCGGTGCTGTGCGTTTCAAAGAAGGAATACTGCTCCTGGATAACCCCAAAATCTTTCGTCGAAAAAGCTTTTGCCATGCTCACTCGCGTTGTTCCACGAACCAGCTTTCCTGCGGCGGCCTCACTTCAGCCAGCACAACCGCGAACTGCCGGCCGAACTCACATCAACTCGCGACCAACGGTAAACCTCAGCTGATCGTGAAAATCTTGGTCATAGTCTGCGCGATCCTTGATGACGGCAAGCATCCGCGAGCCCAATGCGAGCACTGCTTTTCGCCTGTCACTCGTGGGCTTTGTCGCAACGTGACTATGAACCTGCTCGAGCATTTCGCTGAGCTTGACACACTTCTGGTGGTAGTTTGTATCCGACCAGTGCGACCCGAGGCCCCAGTACTCTCCCAAAAGCTTGTCAATCGCCGCAACCTGCGTGTGCCGCCGGCCAATCCTGACAGCACTGAGCTTCTTCCACTCTGGGACAGAAAAAAGGTCGAGCCTCTGCATGCTCACCACAGTCGACGCGGGCGCTTGTGCAGCCTGCTGTGTCACTGGCCTCGCATCCGCCCGCATCTTCGTGATCTTTTTCACCAGCTGCTTGGCGTACTTCCCCACGTCATTTGGCGTGTAATACATAAACTGACGATCGGGCTTCACGTACATCTTCGCACCGCCAACTGTCAATGCAGCCATTGCGATTGATGCACAGTTTATCTTCCGTGAAATATACCGATATTGATGCGTATAGCCGAGGTCAGCTTTGAAGATCCTCCACCAATCGATAATCGCTTGTTCCGAAAGGCCTATGCTTGTGTCATCATCAACAGTCGGCAGCTCTATATGCTCGTCGGGAGTTTTGACCCAAACATTGCTCGGATTGTCGACAGTGAACCCACCGACATTCACAACCGAATCGTTCACCTGACCTGGCCGTGGCGTCGCATTTCCTGTCGAGAGCAGTGTGCGAGCGTTGGCACCCAACTCAGCGTGCAAATCCTTCGCAAAGCAGTTGAAAGCCGCCCTGCCGGCGTGCAGCGGTGTCATGCGACGGGCATTCTGATCAGGCCAGTAACTGATGTAGTGCTGGGGCTTCCCTCCACCGCCGATCGCAAGTGCCACATGACCTGGATGACTCATCGCTCTCGGGCCGAACGCATTTCTCCAAAGCATGATCTTGATCATTTCCGCCACCTCCAACTCGTGGTCCGTTATGTCGCGTCGCCATGAACGCGGCTGCCACTTCTCAGTAGCACAGATAATTACGCGACTCTGAGCGGTGCGGTTCAGCGAAACGATCACACACAGCGGAAGAAGAAAAACGCGTTTTCCCCGTAAAAACTGGCTTTCCTGCCGTTCCTTACGGCCTTGAAAGGCTTACAATTCTGCAAGCCTCAGGGTGTTGAAGCACATCTCGCAGTTCCTTACGGAACCGCAAGAAACTTCTCCCGCAGTGACTCATCAGAAGCATCGCCGTGCAGTCCCCAAGCCGCTCTCGGGGAAACGGACATCTTCTGGTCACGCATCCACGATCACGTCGGTGATGGCACGTGCCTGACAGGCGAGAATCACGCCCTGGTCTTTTTCGTCAGCCGTCAGCGGCTCGTCTGTTGCCATCTCCACACGACCGGCAAGCAGGCCCACACGACACTGTCCGCAGATACCGCTGCGACACTCGAACGGAAGATCGACACCAGCGTCTTCCGCCGCTTCAAGCAGCGACTGATCTCGGTGCACGGTGGCTTCGCGGGCTGACCTGGAAAACGTGACAGTGGGAAGGCTGGCAGCACTTGCATCGACTGAATCTGTCGGCTTCCTGCCCGTCGCGGCGAAGGCCTCGGTGTGAATACGCTCGGTGGCGACACCGAGCGTTGTCAGCTGTTTGGTCACAGCGGCCATCATCGCGTTCGGGCCACACAGAAAGACAGGAGCGTCGCTTGCAGCAAGATCAGGCACCCACTCGGCAAGTTTCTCTGAGGAGAGCCGTCCGCGGCTGCCGGACCATGCATCACTCTTCGGCTGCGACAGCGTGATCCGCACCGTCAGACCGGGGCATGTCTGCTCGAGTTGGGCGAGTTCGTCGGCAAAGATGATATCGGCCTCGCTTCGCTGCGCAATCAACAGGTCGATGCGGCCCTGCCAACCTTCAGCGGCGAGGCTGCGGGTCATCGCCATCACAGGCGTGATACCCACGCCACCAGCAATCAGCACAACATGCGAGACCGCACTCCCGTTCGCCGCATTTCCGGCAAAAACAAACCGGCCCGCAGCTGCGCCGATCGCCACGCGATCGCCTTCCTGAACATGGTCGTGCAGCCAGCGCGAGGCAGCCCCACGCGGATCCCGTTTGACCGTAATCTCACACCAGGCCCGCTCCGCAGGCGATGACGCAATCGTGTAGCAGCGACCAATCCGACGCTCGCCGGTATCGAGTTTGATGTTCAGATACTGGCCCGGCCGATGCCGGAAAGGCAGTTCTCCCCCATCGGGAAGCCCAAGCCGGAAGGTCTTCACGTCGTGCGTTTCCTGCCGCGTCTGCAAGACCGTCAGTTCGCCTTTCCAAAACGCCACCGGCTGCGACAGCTGAAGAGCCTGCCCACTCGCAATCGTTGACCGCCGTCGCGACTTCGCAGGCCAGACCACACGGGCTGCCAGCAGCAGCCCGAGCCCACCAGCGAAGAACAGCGGCTGACGAACATCGCTCTTCACCAGCATGAAGTAGTGCAGCACGCCCGCGGCGGCGGCCAGGTACGCCAAGCGATGCAGTGTTTTCCAACGCTTCGCCCCCAGGCGACGCGTCGCCGCATCGGTTGACGTGACTGCCAGCGGCAGCATCAGGGTCACACCGACCAGGCCGACGAGCAGAAACCGCCTCGCCAGAATCTCCTGCAGGGTGCTGGAGACACTGAGTTCTCGATCGAGGCCGAAGTAGATCGAGAAGTGCACCGCCGCGTAGAGAAACGCCCAGACCCCAAACGGCCGTCGTATCGCGATCAGCTCATTCCAGCCTGTCACGCGGCACAGCGGCGTCACGCTGAGTGACAGGAGCAGCATCACGAGAGACAACAGTCCTGTGGTGCGGATCGCATCATTCACGGCATTCGCACCAAGCTGACCATGCCATGCGTCCCACGCCAGCAGCAGACAGGGCACCAAGCCATTGAGCCACGCCAGCAGTCTCAAGAAGTGACTGTCAAAGATCCGTGATCGTTGGGCGAGTGCTGACATGCCAACAAGCGTTCCTCTGGGGCGAGCGAGGCCGTGCGAGCCGAGGGTTAGAAATGCACAGCCAGATCCATGCCGTCATAGAGCGACGCGACCTGCTCGGCATAGCCATTGAATGGGAGGGTTGCCCGACGGCCGACCTCACCGATCCGCTGCTCAGTCGCCTGACTCCATCGCGGATGGTCGACCGCAGGATTCACGTTGGCGTAGTAGCCATACTCGCCGGGAGCATAGCGATTCCACGACGTCTGCGGCTGCGACGACACGAGACTGATCCTCACGATCGACTTGATGCCCTTAAAGCCATACTTCCAAGGCACGACGAGACGGACGGGAGCCCCATCCTGCGGCGGCAGTTCGCGGCCATAGAGCCCCGTCGCAAGCAGTGTCAGCGGGTGCATCGCCTCGTCGAGCCGCAGCCCCTCGATATACGGCCACTCAAGCACCGAGGTCTTCTGTCCTGGCATCCGCTCGGGGTCGTAGAGCGTTTCAAAGGCGACGTGTGTTGCCGCAGCCTGTGGCCTGACCGCCTCCAAGAGCCTTGCCAACGGAATCCCGGCCCACGGAATCACCATCGACCATGCTTCCACACATCGCATGCGATAGATCCGCTCTTCGGCCGGCCCGAGGGCTGCAAGGTCAGCCATCGTGAATGTTTTCGGAGCGTCAACAAGACCATTGACCTCGACCTGCCAGCCGGTGGTGACAAAGCCTTCGGCAACCCGTGCCACATCGACCTTGTCTGTCGTGAACTCATAGAAGTTGTTGTACGAGGTGATGGCCCGGTACGACGTCGGCGTGTCGTCCACGACAAAGCCACTCTCGGGAGGAAGCGTCTCGGCGGAGACCACCTCGATCTGCTTCGTCTTGGCAACTGGTAGGGGCCGTCCCTTGAGACCACGGTAGATCGCACCGGTTGCCAACGCAGACCCAGCCACGATGCCTCCACGCAACCATTGTCTGCGGTTGAACCACTGCCTGCGGTTGAAGTAGATCTCTGGCGGTGTCACACGATCTTCCATCACTCCCCCAACCTGTGCGAAGCCTTCACCGACGCAACGATACGCGGAGCCGAACGTGTTGGCCTAGGCCAACACGTCCTTGATTACCTGCCCGTGCACATTTGTCAGCCGTCTCTCCAGGCCGTTGTGGTAGAAGGTCAGCCGCTCGTGGTCGAGGCCCATCAGGTGCAGGAGTGTTGCGTTGAAGTCGTAGACTGTCGTCGGATTGACGGCCGCCTTGAAGCCAAACTCATCGCTCTCGCCATAGCTGAAGCCCTGCTTGACCCCAGCCCCCGTGAGAAAACAGGTAAACGCATCGGGGTTGTGATCACGGCCAGTGCCATTGGCCTGCAGGAAAGGCATGCGGCCAAACTCAGTCGCCCAGACCACGAGCGTGTGGTCGAGCAGCCCTCGCTGTTTCATGTCGGCAATCAGGGCCGCCGTCGGCTGATCCATGATCTCGGCCTGCATGGCATGCGTCTTGAGGATGTTGGAATGGGAGTCCCAGTTGGTGATGCCATTGCCGCCCGAGGGATCGCTCCCGTTAAACAGCTGCACCACTCGCACACCCTTTTCGATCAGCCGCCGGGCGAGGATGCAGTTCTTGGCATACTCGCGACGGAGCTCGCTGCCATCTTCCACACCATACGACTGCAGCGTCGCCGCAGACTCGTCAGAAAGATCCATCACCTCCGGCACTGAGAGCTGCATCCGGCCCGCGAGTTCGTAGCTGGCAATGCGACCCGCAAGATTGGCATCGCCTGGATAGCGATCGAGGTGCTCGGCATTGAGTCGCTGCAGCAGGTCATTGGTGCGACGGTCAGCATCAGCCGTCAACGCCGCTGGGCGGGCAAGGTTGCTCGGCGGGTTCTTGGCGTTGAAGTCGGTGCCCTGAAAGGCGGCCGGCAGAAAGCCGTTGCCGAAGTTGTTCTTACCACTGCGTGCCAGACCGCGGGGGTCGTTGATCGCCACAAACGCCGGCAGTTCTTGGTTCTCAGTGCCAAGGGCATAGGTCACCCAGGCTCCAAACGATGGAAAGCCTTCCATCGTGAAGCCAGTGTTCATGAAGTTTTCTCCCTGCGGATGGGCGCTGGTGTCGGTGGTCAGCGAATGCAGGAAGCAGAAGTCATCCACCTGCCCACCGAGGTGCGGCAGGAGATCAGAGACCATCTTGCCTGTCTCGCCCCGCGGCCGAAAATCCCAGAACGGCTTAGCGATATTTCCCGTCGGCCCCTCGAAGGTCACCTCTGGGATGCCTGGTGGCTTCTGGCCATCAAACGTGGTCAACGCCGGCTTGTAGTCGAAGGTGTCGACATGGCTCACCGCTCCCGGCAGGTAGATCACGAGCACCTGCTTCGCCGCTGCCTCAAAGTGTGGCGGCCGCACGGCGTAGGGACGATTGGGGTCGATCGACGGCCGCAGGGGCGACTTCCCACCGACCGTCAGCGACTCGTTGCCGAGCAGTTGCTCACCGTGCAGCAGGCTCGCGAGCCCCAGGCCCGCAGCCGACAGCCCAGCGGTGCTGAGGAAGCTGCGGCGGTCAAGCAGCCGACGGCCGTGAGGCGAGAGGTGTTCTGGTTGCGACATCAGATAACCCTAGGGCAAGAACGCAAACTCGTTGGAGTTGATCAGGGCACGGCATACCAGCGACAGGTCACCTCCTCGGATCTCTTCCTGGCAGGCAGTCAGCTCGTCTTCGGTTGGCGGTCGGCCGAGCAGCCGCTCAAAGCAGAGGGCGACGGCGGCGTCTGGCTGACCGTCTGCCTCGCTTATGGCGCGGGCGGCGATCCGCTCGGCCTGGTCGATCACAAACGCACTGTTGAGCAGGTTCAAGGCCTGCAGCGGTGTCGTCGAGACAGGCCGCTTGGCACGCACCTGCCCGCAGTCGGGAAAATCGAAGGCCGTGAAGAGCTGATCATCGACCCGTCGCATCCGCTCCTGGTAGAGCATTCGCCGCCAGGTCTCGGGACCATGGTTGTCGACCACCTGCCACTGGGCGTAGGTCGCTTTCTCGTTGTGGATGCGGTAGCTGCGGCCTCCCACGGAGGGATCGAGGTCGCCCGATGCCTGCAGGATCGTGTCGCGGATCACCTCCGCCTCCACCCGCTTCGGTGGAAACCGCCAGAGCAGCTGTGAACTGGCATCGATCGTGAGAGCTTCGTCACGCGGACGGCTCGACTGCCGAAACGCGGTCGACATCACCATCAGGCGAATCAGCGACTTCGTAGACCAGGCAGGCCCCACAGAGACGCTCGGCGCCACAAACTCAGCCGCAAGCCAGTCGAGCAGGGCAGGGTGTGTTGGCGGCGCACCGGCATTGCCAAAGTCACTCGTTGTGGGCACCAGCCCGCTGCCAAAGATGTGGTGCCAGACCCGATTGACCATCACCCGTGCGGTCAGCGGATTGCTACCACTGGTAATCCATCCAGCGAAGGCACGACGCCGCTGCGGGCCAGGTGATGCGGAGGTCAGGTCAAGGTCGCCGGCCAGCGTCTGGGGACCTGCTGGAAACACCTCATCCCGCGGGTTCTCGGGGCTTCCCCGCAGCAACACGCGGGTCACCTCCGGCTCTGTCAGCCGACCCACAAAACTCGGCCTCGGACCTTCTTCGGCCAGCAGCACGATCAGCCGCTGAATCTCGGCAAGCACTGGCTCCCGCTCGGGGTGTTCCTGCGGCAGTTTCTTATTCACTGACCAGGTGCCAACCCAGGGCCTCCAGGTTCCGTCGTCGGCACGAATATCGACGTCAAACTCATACCGCGGCAGGTTTGGTTTCTTCTCGAGATAGTCCGTCTCGTAGAAATACTCTCGGTTGTTGCTGAGCCTCAGCCGATCAATCGTTTCCGGCTTGTCAAAATCGAACTGCACCCAGGGCGACTCTCCACCTTTCTCGGTTTTGACCCGCCAGATCATCGTCCCGTAGCTGCCGTCGTTGAGCCGCACGATCGGGTTCCGGGTTTCAAAGCCATCCTCTGGAAAGCCAGAGAGACGGGTGCCGCGACTGGCGAGGGCAAGATTGAGATCCCGATCGGCTGGGCCCAACACCTCAAGCTCATCCAAGAAAATGGCGGGCATCTTAAACCGCACGCGGAGAGCCTGGGTCGTGACCGGCTTGAAGTGGAGTTCGCGGTAGGCACCCCAGTTCTCTTCCCAGCCACCAAAGGCCTGCAGTTTGCGACGGCAGGCAACGATCTGCTCCCAGAGTTCATCACCCCGCACCTGAAGCGGATGATCACCCGCATACTCTGGCTGCCGACTGCCAAACTCCACATCCTGAAACACGGCCGTCATCGCGTAGTAGTCGCGTGTGGAGATCGGGTCGAACTTATGGTTGTGGCAGCGGGCACAGCCGATGGTGACCCCCATCACCGACGCACCGACGGTCTGCATCACCTCATCCATGCGGTCTGCACGGGCCTGTCGGATCGCCGTCGGCTCCCTCCCGACCGTCGCCGCAGGCACATGCGGCCCCGCGACGAGAAAGCCGGTGGCTTCACCGGCGCCGAGGGTATCGCCGGCAATCTGCTCACGGAGGAACTGGTCGTACGGCATGTCGTTGTTGAAGCCGCGAATCACATAGTCGCGATAGACCCAGGCGTTCTTGCGATAGAGGTTTGCCTCTGAGCCATTGGTCTCGGCCCAACGGATCACATCAAGCCAGTGCTGGGCCCAGCGTTCACCGAAGTGCGGCGATGCCAGCAGCCGCTCGACCGCCGCGGCATAGGCATCGTCAGGGTCACGTGCACTGGCCTGGAGAAACGCGTTCATCTCCTCAGGCGTGGGCGGCAGGCCTGTGAGCACCACGGAGAGCCGCTTCAGCAACGCTCTCGACTCAGCAGCGGGCGAGTAGCCGAGCGACTCCTCTTCCAGCCGAGCAAGCAGAAATGCGTCGATCGGTGTTCGCACATCTTCCGCAACGGCCACGTGGGGCACCGCAGGACGCACCACCGGCTGAAACGACCAGAGATCGACCTCATCATCGATCACAGCATTCATCTGCCCGGGCCAGATGGCCCCTTGTTCAATCCATGCGGCGAGCAGGTCAATCTCCGCAGCAGGAATCTGATCCTCATCTGGCGGCATCTTCATCTCAGGATCGAGATGCTTGACCACATCAAGCAGATAGCTGTTCTGCGGGTGCCCGGGCACGACGGCAGCGAGCCCTGAGTCGCCGCCACGCAGCATCCTGGGCCGACGATCAAGCCGCAGCCCCGACTCCTGCTCGTCTTCTCCATGGCAGTGCCAGCACCGCTGCTCCAGGATCGGCGCGATGTCCCGCGCAAAGTCGACGGTGTCGGCAACGCCGCTGCCGCTGACAAACAGGAGGCCTGCGACCACGAGCAGAGAACGTCCGTAAAACGCAGGTGTCATAGCGCTTCCCTCCAGCCGGCAGCAAGCTGCTCTGAGAGCTGTTTCACAAGTTCCGGATGCTCGCCGGCCACGTTGGCGGTTTCCTGGGGATCGTTTCGATGATCAAACAGTTCGACGTAGATCGGCTCTGCCGTTGGATCACGATGATCCCGCCAGACAACAAGCCGATGCGTGTCGGTCCGCATCGTGTAGCCCATCAGGTGCTGTTCGAACAGCTCACGGTCCCAGCGATCTCCCTGCTGGTCGATGATCCGCTGCTCAACCTCTTCAATCAGCGGCCCAAACCAGGTCTCCCGCATTTCTTCCGACAGCGGATTGGCCGCCCATTCACGCAGCGCCGGATTGGGATACTGGCTAAAGGCCGCCTTCTTCCAGGCCTGCCCCGGCTCACTGAGCAAGGGCACAAAGCTGTGCCCTTCGAGATGCTCCGGCCGAGAAACGTCGGCCAGTTCACAGAGCGTGGGAAACAGGTCGACGAGTTCCACGAGGGCATCGCTCGACTGCCCGCGAGCCGCCATCCCCGGCACGGAGATCATCAAGGGCACACGGGTGGCGATCTCATAGTTAGTCGCCTTGCCCCACACCCCCATGTCGCCAAGATGCCAGCCGTGGTCACCCCAGACAACGACAATCGTGTTGTCTCGTAGGCCGGCTTCATCGAGCGCCGCAAGCAGCAGTCCCACCTGGGCATCGACATAACTCGTGCTGGCGAGGTACGCGTGCTTGAGTCTGCGAGCGAGGGCTTCGTCCAGCGGACCGTGCTTGGGAATATTGGACCGGGTGCGGAGTTCAAAGGAGGCGTGCAGTCCCATGGCGGCGCCGCTGGCAGGTGGCTGGCCAGCATCGATCAGCGGAATCTCACTCGGTTCGTAGAGATCCCAATACCGCTTCGGTGCACACCAGTTGAGATGCGGCAGGTGAAAGCCCATCGCGAGAAAGAACGGCTTCCCGGCGGAAGCCATCTGCTTCATCGTCTTGATTGCCAGCAGCGTGTTGTAGCCGTCGACGTATTCGTGATCGGCGACGTCAGCACTCTCATAGGCGGGGCCGCTGGCAAGCCCGCGTTTGGCAGCCTCGCCATACTTGGCAAACATCTCCTCGGCGTTCTTCTTGCGGAGTGCCACATTCTCAGGCAGCCGATACGGCCCCTGTGGTCGGCTGATGTCTGGCCCCAGCCACTTGGCTGGCTCGCGGCTCCAGGAGCGGCCATCGTCGGTGTCGCCGTTGTGAAAGATTTTGCCGACGTAGGCGGTCTCGTAGCCGCTTTCGATCAGATGCTCTGGCAGCGTCAGGATGTCGGGCTGCAGTTCACGCAGCGACACGTAGTTGTGAAAAAGACCTGTCGTTTCCGGACGTGTGCCGGTCATCAGGCTCGCCCGTGACGGTCGGCAGATCGCCTGCTGGCAGTAGGCACGCGTAAACAGCAGTCCCTCGGATGCTAGGGCATCGAAGTGTGGCGTGACAGCAATCGGCGAGCCGTAGCAGCCGAGTTCGGGCCGGAGATCATCGACCGCGAGAAACAGGATATTGGGCTTCTCAGCTGCCTGCAGGCCCGCAGCCAAGCCAAGCCCGACCACGACTGCCAGTAATAGTGCCTGCCGCGTCATCTAGTCTTCCTTTGCTTGCCACACCTCAACCACCTCCCGGACCTTCGTCGAAGGTACCGCAATCGCTAATCCCAAGGGAGTGTGGATCGTTTTCTCTTCGTAGGGGCTGGTGATGCGATCGGTTTGTCGCTGCATCGCCACCACGACGCCGGCTACCAGCGGGCCTTGTTCGGTCGCCACCACAACTGCAGCTCCGCTGTCTCCCGCAAAGTGGGCATAGTCGACAAAGAACCGCTGAAGATCTGCAGCGGGCGCGAGCGTCGGCGTGGCGAGGTGGCCCGTCCGCAGCACCGGCCAGCCAGCAGGATGTGACTCCGTCTGCGCCGGGAAGCAGGCCACACGGGCCCGGTCCCCAACCGTCAGCCGTCGAGCATCGAAGTCTGCCGCGGTTGCCAGACTGGAGAGTGGAAACGGCTCACAGGTCACGCCATCGGGAAGTTCCAGTGGCAAGACGGCCACATCAGCATCGGGGTGACGTGTCCACAGTGGACCTGCATCACCTCGCAGCCGCAGGCTAACGTCCACGCGAGTCCAGCTGCCCGTTTCCCCAGCTGGGCTCGCGACGGCTCGACGAAACACCGCTGTGCCATGGTCACTCGTGATGTTCTCAAAGGTGTGCGCGGCTGAGACGAGCAGGTGCTGCCGCTGCTTCCCGTCGGTTTCTGGCACGGCCACGACAAACGCTGTGCCCGAGCCACCCGGCCCATGCAGCCTGACGGTCGCCTCCACTGCCTGCGCCGCGGCGTTCACCTGCGGCCTGACGGCAGCCTTGCCGCGAGATTCGGCGAGCATTTCCTGTTCAAACAGAACAGCCATCCCACGGAGCTTGCGGGCAATCTCTGGCCGCCGCACGGGCGTGTTCTCACCAGGGTCTTCAGCAAGGTTGTAGACCGCGAGGGTCGGACTCAGCGTGAGCTTCCACTGATTCCAGCGAACCGCGGCGAGAGGCCCCTCGCTACCGTGATAGAAGAAGGCGTCGTTGTATTCCTGCCGGCTGACCAGGTCGGCCCATTCCGCAGGCGGATTCCACCAGCGACGCAGTGGCACTGACGCATTCAGCGAGGCGTTGGCTTCTGGTGGCGGCACCGACTCAGCCTCGCCACGCAGCAGAGGCGTGAGGTCACGGCCGTCGATGGGGCGGTCAGCTGCGACCGGGATGCCCGCCAGGGTTGCCAGCGTGGGATACCAGTCCATCGCCCGCACCACCGCCTGTGAGGTGTGCCCCTGCTCGAGCCCGAGGCCTGGCCCCCAGCAGATCGCGGGCACGCGGATACCACCTTCCAGCGTGGAGAGTTTACGGCCCCGGATCGGCTGCTCGGGCGTTCGGCCTGGGCCGCGTCCGTTGTCCGACACGTAGACCACGACCGTCCGCTGATCGAGATCGAGTCGCTTGAGGGCATCCATCAGTCGGCCAAC
Organism: Pirellulales bacterium; assembly: GCA_016779265.1. Classification (GTDB taxonomy): domain Bacteria; phylum Planctomycetota; class Planctomycetia; order Pirellulales; family UBA1268; genus M30B53. Next base: position 19,223 of record JADHNY010000043.1, read on the forward strand.
ATGGAAGTCGAGTTCCTGGATGGCATCCCCATACTCGCCCCACTGCGAACTTCCCTGAAAGGCCTCACTCACCCCGAGTGGCTGATGCAGCATCGTGAAGGGCATGTAGAGGAAAAACGGCTGCTGCTGATGCTCTTCAAGAAAGGCAATCGCCTCGTCGGTCGATCGCTCGGTGAGCTCCGCGGGGTCGGCCGGCCGCTTGACCACCTCGCCATTTCGCAGCAGCGGCACGCCATCGTCACCGAAGTAGACCGTCTCGACGGGATCGAGATTGTGCAGCAGGCCGAAGAAGTGATCGAAGCCCTGACGCCTCGGCAGAAACGGCTCCAGAAAGCCGAGATGCCACTTACCAATACACGCCGTCGCGTAGCCATGCTGCTGGAAGAGTTCTGCGAGCGTGACCTCCTCCGGGGCGATCCCGCCGTGCGAGTCGGCCCGATGCACCCAGATGTGGTTGCCCACCCGACGCGGATAGCAGCCTGTCAGCAGGCCGGCCCGCGAAGGGCTGCAGATCGGGGCGGCGGCGTAGTAGTCGGTGAATCGCACGCCTTCCTGGGCAAGCTGGTCGATGCGAGGCGTGGCGACCTCTGTCGCTCCGTAGCAGCCGAGATCGTAGTAGCCCTGATCATCGACCAGGATCAGCACCACGTTGGTCGGCTGCGAGACCTCCGCAGCGAGCAGCGTGGTGGACATGCCCAGCACCGCCACCGACAGCAGGGCCGCGAGCGGTTGCAGACGGCAGCCTTGCCGCAGCGTTCGTCTCGCCCCCTCAACTCGCCCATCACACCCCCACGGAAATCCCATCCGCTCACGCTCCTGTAGAATGCCGGTCGGCTCAGACAGCCTTCTCAAGTGTACTGAGGCTGCCCACGCAGGACGCTGCCAGCGTTCTGAAGAGCCGAGGCCAACGGTGAGGGGGCTCCTGTCATGGTGAACTACGACTATCTGGAGCGGGGTCTCTGGGCCCTCGCCCGTGCCCATCGGATCAACACAATGTCGGGGCACCTTGGGGCGGCGGTGATGGCAGGCTACTTCATCGGCGAGCAGCACGCCGATCTCGATCCCGCCGTGGTTCAAGGCATCGAGAGCGAACTCGATCGCATCATTGCCGGCGAGTCCGTGTTTAGCCCGAAGAAGAATGCCGCGCTGAGTGCTCCTGCCATGTTTGAGCGATTCCCGCTCCAGCAGGCTGACGAGTCGCTGATCGATGGCATCGCCGAAGCTCTCAGCAAGAACATCAACCGGCCTCGGGCCTCAGGCCACAACGTGATCTTTGCGGCCACGGCGATCCGCGGGCTGGCAGACCATCCCGACCTGGCAACGCCTGCCATCACCGACGGGATTCGCAAACTGATCGCCGGCTTCAACGACTCCTCACCCGGCAGCGGCTACTACGGGCCAGAGCGGGGCCGCATCGATGGCCGCAAGGTCACGCTGCGAGCAGACGATGGCGTGCCTCCCTTCAGCGATCTCGAGACGGCAGCCACCGTGATCATTGACGAGGTGATGCGGCAGCCAGCGGAGAAGCATGAGGGCTTTGGTGGTCCCTGGCATCTGATCAACCACACCGCAGCCCTGGCCGAACTCGATCGCTACGGCTACCAGTCGCTCGCCGTCGCCGGCCTGCCCGCGCTTCGCGAGCACTTTCGGCTCTACAAGACGCTGCCCGACATCTCAGCAGAGAAGGGGCCTGAAACTCCCACGGAAGACAGCCCGCTCACCGCCGACTTCTGGACGCCCGAGAAGATTCGTCGTGGCCGGGCCCACCTCACCCACCGCGTGAAGACACTCTACGGCTACGAAGCGATCTGCGACCTGATCACCAACGAACACGACCGCCAGCAGGCCGACGACCGCCTGCGGTATCTGATGTGATGCGAGGTGGGTGGCTAGCCGCGAGAACCTGCCGGCCAATCACTCAAATCGGACTGGTCACCATAAACACTCAACAGAGGTTTCCCCCAATGTATGGCGTCTTTCCAACGGTTGAGCAGTGGGATGCACTCAACAAGAAGACCCTTCAGCATCGACTGAAGTCATCTACACAATGGGACGACCTCGACCGCGCTGTCCGCGCGTTCAGCGTTGACCAAACCAGCGATGAGAAGTTCCGCCAGCTCAAAGCCGCCACGGAAGCGTTCGTCAGGGTGAAGACGAGGGCTGACGGGGTCTTCCACACGTCCCGCGACACCACTGGGATTATTTCGGCACTCCGTGAATACGTGGCCGAAAATCCCCCTTCCGTCACCGCCACAGAACAGGCGGCGATTCGTGAAGTGATCCTCGCGAACAAGAAAGCTCTCTTCCGGGGGCTCACCGGCTCAGAGATTCGCTACAAGCCTAAGCAGCGAACAGAGATGGCGAAGACGCTTAAGGAAGACGCGGAAGAGTTCAAAGACAGCCTGCTCGAAGTGCCCGCCATCGCGAAGAAGGCAGAGTCTTCGTCCTCTTCCGTCAGCGGCTCCGTGCGGCCGGCTACGCCAGCGAGCCTGCCAGGCGGAGGTGCCGCAGCTCAACTAAAGAACACCTGGGACCAGATCATTCGCGAGGCCTGCTCCATCGGCGACGCCATCCCCGATGCAGTCCTGACAGAGCTAAAGTCAATCATCGGCCAACAACTCTTCAACAACCTGTCGTCTGCGATTCCCTACCTCGGCACCATCAAGGAAGGCGCCGCGGTGATGACACATCTCAAGAACATCGCCATCCACGAGCGGACCACCTATCTCGTGAGGTCATCGACTGCCTGGACGAGGCCCGGCGACGTGCAGGCTGCCGTGGATGCGATGGTTCGCACGCTGGAGAGCGAACGCATTGATCTTGGCATCGAGCTTGCTGGTTCGTCAGCCACGTTCGCCGCTGGCATCGGAACGCTCGGTGCCGACGGAGGAACACTCCAGGTGGTGACGAGTCTTGCCACGACTGGCGCGAAACTGATCCGCACGATCTACGTTTTCGTGTCGCAGCATGTGGCGATGACTCAAGCCAACACTGCACTAAAAACCGCTGCAGGAGCGAGGATGCCGCTCCTGGAGACACTCCACAAGTTTCCGTTCCTCGGTGCCCATGCGATCGCCGTCCTTGAGACGAGCACGATCCTGGACATCAATATCGCCGACCTCAATCAACCCTTTTTCAAGTATCTCGTCGAGGACATGAATCGCAGGATCGAAACGGTTCGCACAACAGCCCGCAGAATTCTCGACGACTCTCGTTTTGAAATCGTCAATGTCGATCTGGCCGATGCCGAACTGATCAGAGCGCGGGACACGTTTCTTGACTCACTGCAGGATCAGCTCAATAAAGCTCTCCACGATCGCGACGTCCGCCTTAATCGCAAAAAGATGGATGCCGTCATCCGGGACATTCCTGCGGCTGCCGCGAAGTTCCAGGAACGACGAGATCGTGCCGCCCATGAGGCTCAGTTCAAGTCGATCGCTAGGGAGGCAGCAGGCAAGATCTCGCTCCTGGAGATGCTCGTGCTTGCCAACCTGGAACTTGAGGCGGAAATGGCCGCTCTGATCGACATCCGTGCCATGGAGGAGCAACGCCAGGCTGAGCTGCGGCGCAACAAGGCCCTCGCCACCCATGTGCAATCCGCGCTCAAGTCCTACAAAGAGCAGACCACGGGCTTCCGCAGATTCACGACACGGCAGAGCGATGAGTCGACTGCCGCAGTTCAGGTGCTCAGCGGCATGGTCGCGTCACAAAGCTTTGGCGATCTGTCGCGACTCAGGCAAACCACAGAGTATCTGCTGAGGATTATGTCGAGCGTGCCGAGCGGCGTGCCCCGCGGGCTCAGCCAACTCAAGGAGGGCTCTCGGCTTCACGGGTTACTCTCCCCCGCGTACAGAGCCTGGAGTTCCGCCACCGCCTGAGGCCTGTTGGTCAAAATGCCCCGTAGCCGCTTCATCGGCCACCCCGTCGACTCGCTTGGCAGCCTGCACAAGCCCCCAGCCAAGAGCGGCGACGAGCAGGGCGGCCACCGCAGTGAGCACCCATCGGTTGGCGAATCGCTGCCACCACGGAGTCGCAGGCGGAGGATCGCTGGCCTCTGCAACCGGCTCGCTGAGCCCGGCTTCTTCCGGCACAAATCCCTTGGAGAGCAGTTCCGTAAGCACCGCCGTGTCATGGCTCGACTGCTGGGTCACGTCGTCTCCATAGACCAGGCTGTACCGCTGCTGAGGCTCGGCAAGAAACACGACGGTGTGCACACGCCCCTCAGCCAGCACGCCTGTGACTTCCAGTGGCGTCCCATCTCGGTTGTCGATCACCAGTCGATACTGTCGTGATCGCGTCTCGGGAAATGCGACCTTCAGGCTCTCTCGCTGAAAACCTTGGAAGCTGATACTGGCGAGCGTGGTTTCAGCCAACTTCTTCCATAAACCCTCGCTCGCATCATCGGAGGCCTGCACCTCAACCCGGCGGCTAAAGTTGCGGGAGCTGGTCACGAGCGTCAGTGAGGTGAGTGGCTCGCGGCGCATCGAGATCTCAACCACGGTCTGCTGTGTCTGATCCTCCTCATGCTCCGCCACCTCCTGCGGCGAATACACCTGCGTCAAGGGCGTGCTCGCGATCGATTCATCCGCCTCGGCCCAAAACTCCACGCGGTCGATCCGAAACGGCACCCGCTCAACACGCGTCCGCTCATCACGGGAGGCTTCGCGATCTCCCTGCAGTCGGCGGCTGATCTCCAGCAGCTGCGACTCCTGCTCCAGCGTTGGCTCGGTGATCGTCAGCCGAAAGAAGCGATGCTCAGTCGCCGGAAGCCGTAGTTCGTCGTTGCGGATATCGATGAACTGTGAGTAGTCGAAGATCAGGCCCGCCTCACCACACGGCACCCAGGCCTCTCCATCTGCCGACGATTCCACCAGCACCGTCTGCTCAAAGTTCTTCAGCGGCGTCACGATCCGCAGCCCAGTCGGCACGGCCGCCTTTTCGTCGAGTGTGAGCGTGACGAGCAGCCGATCGCTTCCGTCAACAGTCTCGGGCTGGGCGGCGGTGCTCTTCGGCTGCCAGGTCGACCGCACGGTTCGTGTCTCACTGCCGCGTGCCTCCTGCACGAGGAAAGGCACTGACGCTCCTCGCTCATGCTCCACACGAAGGTTCGCCAGGCTCGGCTCTGTGGCGTCGTAGAGATCGGCATCGAGCGTGACACGTACCAGACGATCATCCGCCATCTCGTCGGCTGCAGCAGCCTGCAGCACTACCTGCCGTCGAAACTGCTGCGAGCGGGTATCTTCAGCACTCGCCTGGCTCGCAACGACTGCGGATGCCACAGCCAGAAGCACGTTTGCGAGAAAACACCTGTTCTGCACGGCTGGCCTTTCACTCGGTGGCACTGGGAGCCTCGTCTTCCGCGATCGTCGTGGCAAAAGAGTCCCGATATTTGAGATACACAAACGACCCGGCGAGCACGAGGATACCCAGCAGCAGGAACGCGACGATCCGGTAGATCTGATCGAGCTGCGAAAGGTCCAGAAAGAAGACCTTCCAGACCACGATCGCAAACAGGCCGAGCCCGAGATACCGCACAACTGCCTCCCGACAGGCAATGCCTCGCAGGATCAGTCCGAGGGCAAACACCGCCCACAGGATCGACACGCCTCCCGGCCGCAGGCCATCGAGGTAGGCGTGGAGCAGCGTGTTGACCTCAAGCGTGAGATAGAGAAACAGCATGCCGACCGCTGAGAGGCCAAGCACCTTCCCGGCCTTCTCTTGAGCATCGGCCTGTTTGACCAGAGCGATGGACGCCACGCTGAGAAAGCCGATCACCGATGCAAAATCGAGCAGCCTCAGCATGCTGTCCCGGAATGAGTAGTCGCCTCCGTAATAGAAGCCGGCGGCGAGGTTCCAAGACGGGATATCGAAGAGCAGCACTTTTCCAAACACAAACGCGACAGCCGCTCCCAAGGCGAACAGCATGAGATGCCTGCTCGTGCTGATGGCCTCAACCAACAGCAGCCCACAGAGCGCCAGCCACAACACTGTTAGCAACGGTAGCTTCAGCGGGGCGTAGAAGACGCCGAGCGTCTTGGAAAACTCAAGATTGAGATAGACAAACAGGATCAACAAAGCCGCGGCCATGGCAAACCGCATGAAACTGCCCGTCTCCACCACCACCGGCGTATCGTTGGCGGCCGCAATCTCTGAGGGCTGCCGCGTCGCATCGCGGCGGGAGAGCCAGCCTGCGGCAGCGAGCGAGCCGATCGGCACCCCGAGCACGACGAACCGCTCAGCCATCAGCCGGAGATAGTCGGCAAACGGCACCGCATCGGCCGCCACCTGACGGAGGAGCTGCGTGCCGGCAAACTGCGTCGGAAAGTCGACGAACGCCACGCGAACCAACACGATCCCGTAGAGCAGATAACTGACATGCCGCAGGAACACACTCGGCAGCCGTCCGGCAATCCACAGCAGCACCCACGCCTGCACGGCCCAGCTCACCGTGACCCACGACCGTGACAGCACCAGCGGCATCGTCACTGTCAGGAAGAAGGCCGCCATCCCCAGGAAGCAGACCAGCAGAGTCCGGTCCACCTTCCGCCACTGCAGGAACACAAGCACGTGCAGCGCATAGAAGGCGGTCAATGAGAGCGTGGCCACCGCGACCCACTCGGTGCCATACGCATCGCCTATAAGCTGGTGTGAAAGCCCGTAGAAGATCGCCGCATTCACCAGCAGTGCGATCACATCGAGCAGATTCGATGCCGTCTTCGTGCCGAGGGTGTAAAGAAAACTCATCATCGAGAAGAGCACAAACAGCCCGGTGAGCAGCGGCATCACCTGCCAGAAGTCTTCCTGGCGATACATCGTCAGCGAAGAAAAGACCAACGCCTGCGTGCAGCCAAACGCGAGATAGTTCACCAGTGGCCAGTGCTTGCGGTAGCACACCCCCAGCACGCCACTCCCCAGCACAATCAGATAGCCGTAGAGGGCGATGAAGTTGACCTCCGGCGAAGGCAGCATCACCGGGGTGCCGTAGCCACCAAGAATGCCCAACACGGCCACGAGAATGGAGTTGAAGCGAACAGCCACGCCGCCTGCCAAGACGGTGACGAGGATCATGCCCCCAAACGCCACCGGCGGCTCGATCAGCTGATAGAAGTTGGCCGCCGCGTAGACGGCAAAATAGAGCGTGGCGAAACCTGCCCCGAGGAGGCCCTGTCCAAACACGTGATACTTGCGGCCAAGCAGCTGCGTTCCCGCAACCAGCAGGCTCAGCCCGGTGACTGCCGACAGAGCCACCCGTCCCACTTCCGTGATCAGGTCGTGCTCGACTGAATACTTGAGAAAGAACCCGATCCCGACGACGAGGATCACCACGCCAATCCGCAGCAGCCACTGGCTGGCGATGGCGTATTCCAAGGACACGCCCGGCGGCACATGTTCCTCGCCGACGATGATCCAGCTCCAGATCTTCCGCAGCGTTTCAACGGCGGCCGCCTCAAAGCGGCTGGGTTCACGCGGCTGCCATCGCGTGTCTTTCGCGGCGGTGTCATCTGCGGCCTTGTCGTCATCATGCTGCGATGCCTCCGCCTGCGGTGCCGGCGGCAGGTCCTGCGATACTTCGGCCTCGCGAGTCAGCGGATGCTTATCGTCCTCCACAAACTCAAGGTCTGCCTCCGCTTTCGGTGGTGTCAGGTTGGTAAATAACGACGCAGCTGGCTGCGGCTCGTCGGCCAGCGTGAGGTCGCCACTTCCAGGCAGAGGCGGAGCAGGCGGGAAAGCGGCTGCCGGGGGAGCAGCGGCCGGCTCACCACGAAGCGTCTGCAGCTCTTGTCGCAGTTCTCGCAGCTGCAACTCGTGGCGAATGTCACGGCCCCGTTGCTCGT
>JADHNY010000185.1 GCA_016779265.1 Pirellulales bacterium
GAAGAGGCCAAGCCGCTGATCGAACAGTACTTCTCGCGGCTCGATCCGGGCACCAACAAGCCGGCCCCGGTAGTCACGCTGGAGATCGATCAGCTCGCCGAGCAGCGAATGAATGCCTCGGGTGATGTGCCTCCGTCGGTGGAGGTTCGCTACCACACCGTGCCGGCCGGGCATGAAGACAGCTACGCCCTCGACATGCTCGCGGAGATCCTCAACGGTCGCACCGGCAGGCTCTACCGCGGGCTCGTGGAAGGACGTGGGATCGCAGCCGGCGCCCGAGCCTCCTCTGACACTCGGCACTACGCGGGCCTGTTTAGCGTCTCCGCTCAGGCGCGTGGTGCGGCTGATCCCGATGCGCTCGAGGCAGCCTGGTATGAGGAGCTCGCCCGTCTGCAGACTGAAGACATTCCCGAGCGAGAGCTTGAGAAGGTCAAGAACGGCGTGGCAGCCGACAGCTACCGCAGCCTGGAGAGCAACATGTCGCTGCTGATCCAGCTGGCCTTCTACGAGACGCTCGTGGACTGGCGAGAGATTAACGAAACGCCCAAGAAGTACGACGCGGTGACCGCAGCCGATATCCGGCGGGTTGCCAACACCTACTTCACTGAGAACAACCGCAGCGTGGCCACCTATCGCCGCGAGGAGTAGCCGCTCCGTGTGAGCTCTGCTGTGTCACCCGTCATTCTTTTTCACCGTAGGAACCTTGTTCGCATGAACGCCCGCCACACCGCGATCGTCTTGGCCCTGGCCATCGTTGCTGCGTCGCTCTTCACGGGTCGGTTTGCCCCTCAGGCTTCGCAGGGCGAGGCGGCGGCCAAGGAGCTGGCTGCTGCCAAGAGCGGCACCGATCTGCCGGCCCGGCCTGAGCAGATCGAGTTTGAGCCGCTGGCCTTCACGCCTCCAGCCGCAGCCGACTTCCGGCATGTGCTGCCCGATGGCACGGTGGTCTACCTGGCCGAGTCCCACGAGTTTCCTCTGATTGATCTCTCGATCAGTTTCAAAGGTGGCTCGTCGCTCGACACGGCGGAGATTCCAGGCCTCGCATCGATGACCGCCCGCATGCTGCGCGAGGGTGGCACGACGAACCTCGATCCCGAGACCTTTGACGAGCAGCTCGACTTCCTGGCCACGCAGGCTTCGGTTTCGGCAGGCGGCACCTTCTCGTCGGCGAGCATGAACTGCCTGAAGAAGACCTTTGACGAGAGCCTTGGACTGTTTCTGGAGATGCTGCGAGAGCCCGCCTTCAACGCCGAGCGGCTGGCCACAGCCAAGGCTCGCGTGGTCGCTCAGCTGGAGCAGCGAAACGACGATGCCTCCGACATTCTCGGCCGTGAGTGGCGACAGCTGCTTTACGGTGCGGAGCACTTCGAAGGCTCGCTGCCGACGGTGTCGTCGGTGGAGGCGATCACGCCCGAGCGGCTTGCTGAGATGCATGCCCGCATCTTCCACCCTGGCAACATGATCGTGTCGGTGTCTGGTGACTTCGACTCTGCTGAGATGCTTGCCACGCTGGAGAAGGCGTTTGCCGACTGGGAACGTGGAGAGCAGGTGGCCGATCCGCCGGTGCCCGAGCATGTGCTCGCTCCGGGGCTCTACCACATCCCCAAAGACATCCCGCAGGGCAAGGTGGCGATCGGCATGCGGTCGATCACCCGCGACGATCCCGACGCGATCGCCCTCGATGTGCTCAACGACATCCTCGGCGGTGGTGGCTTCACCAGCCGCATCATGCGGAGCGTTCGCAGCAACGAGGGGCTGGCCTATTCAGCCTCGTCGCGGCTCTCGCCACGGGTTGATTACCCAGGTGAGTTCCGGGCTGGCTTTGAGAGCAAGAATCCAACCGTGGCGTTGGCTATCAAGATCATCATGCAGCAGATCACGGATGTCCGCGATGAACTCGTGACTGAGGAAGAGCTGGAGACGGCCAAGCAGAGCCTGATCGAAACCTTCCCGCGGGTCTTCGAGAGCAAGCCACAGATGCTCTCGGTGTTTGTCAGTGATGAGTGGACCGACCGTCCTGAAGGCTACTGGCAGTCGTATCGCGAGCGGGTGCAGGCGGTCACGCGGGAGGATGTGCAACGCGTGGCGCGTGAGCATCTCGATCCCGAGCAGATGGCGATCCTGGTGGTTGGCAACTGGGAGGAAGTCGCTGCGGGCGATCTCGATGGACGTGCCACGATGGCCGACTTCTTTGGTGGTGAGGTGACGCATCTGCCGCTGCGAGATCCTTTGACGTTGGAGCCGGTTCAGTAGGGCCGCTCGGGGGAAGCCCGGGGGGTGCTCCGCCGGACGCTCTCCTCGGCCATCCATGGCCTCGGTTCGCTCGAAGGCCGCTGGCTTCGCCCTCCGGGCTGCGCTGCGCGGTCTCACGCCGGCGGATCATCCCCCTGGGCTTCCCCCTCGCTCGTTTTTTTGGGGGAGGTTGGAGAGCGGGGTTGCGTTTTTTGGGTGCGGTGGGAGTTGTTTCTTGGGGACGCCGTAAGTTGTGACTTAGGGGGGGCGACTGGGGTTGCTTTGGGGGGTGGGATTCGGTTTTGTCTGCGGTTCGCAGGAGGGCACCGGCGACGACCTGAGACTCACCGAGATTTCGCATGCCTTTCGCGATGACAGCTGCCTGTCGCTTGGCTTTTTTGCCGCCTGCTTTGTTGATGTGTGGCCGCGTGTTTGGCTTGTGGGTGGTGTTGTGTGCCCTGAGTGTGGTGGCTCGATCGGCGTGTGCTGAGGATCCGTCGGCCCCCGATCCTTCGCTGTTTGATCCGCCGGGCGAGGTCGTTGTTACGGCGTTTCAGGCAAGCGAGGGGGATGAGGAGATCGGGGAGGATGATCCTTTGCAGCTGGATGCTCCAGCTGGCGAGGAGGCTCCCGTTGCGAGCGTGCTGCAAGACGAGGCTGCAGCCGGAGCAGCTGAAGAGCCGGCCGTCCCGTTTGTCGATGTGCCAAGCGTGGTCGACCCGCTGACGGATGAGCAGTTCTTTCAGCAGCAGGTTGATGCCGCGGTGGAGCGGGCAATCGAGGCCAGGCTCGCTGGTATTCCGCGGCCGATGTATATCCCCGCCACCGACCTCGCTCCGCCAAAGGGGCTCGTGCTCTTCCGCACCACGCACGAGAACAGTCCGTTCCCCTTTGCGATGGCCTTTGAGGGCTTCCTGCAGGCCCGCTGGCTGGAGCTGGCTCGTGGGGTGACCAGCTGGACAGACTCCGCCGGCACCACGTTTCCGATTCGCAATGAGAACGTCTTCAGTCTCAATCGCGTCTACCTACAGTCGCAGGGGCATATCGGCCACGAAGCGGTGTTCTGGAACATCTCGATGTTCGGCTCCACCGATGCCGGCTTGGTGGTCAACTTCGTGCCGCTGGGGTTTGTCGGCTTGGCGCTGAGCGAAGACTTTCGGATCGCCGGCGGTGTGGCACAGGTTCCCGGCTCGCGGGAATGGCTGATGTCGTCTCGCTGGCCGATGGGTGTCGATCGCAGCATGGCCAACACCTTCTTCCGCCCGAGTTACAGCCCCGGCTTCGTGGTGCAGGGCTCGCTGCTCGAGAAGTCGCTCAACTATCAGGCGGGTGTCTACAACGGCATCGATGGCGGTTTCGCTGGCGTGTTCAAGCAGGGCACCAGCATGGCCTGGGCGGGCAACATGTGGTGGGAGCCAATTGGCCCCTTCGGCCTGGGCTACTCCGATATGGAGCATCACAAGAAGCAGTCGCTGCGGATCGGTATGAGCGGCACCTACGGCCGCACGCCGGTCAACCTCTTCCCGCTCGCCCCGGAACTCGACCTCGTGGCCCGCTATGCCAACCCGGAAAACACCGTGGTGCGACTCTCCGACGGCACCGCGATTGCGGAGAAGGGTGCCCTTGGGCCCGGCACGGTGCTCGAACAGTTTCGCTACAACCTCGCCACGCTCGACGTTGGCTGGAAATACAAAGGCTTGGCCGCCTTCGGTGAATACTACTGGCGGCTGCTCAACGGCTTTGTCGGCAAGGGCCCCTTCGACCGAGACAGCACCTTCGATCAGGGCGGCAACCTCTTCCTGGCCTACTGCATGGTGCCGCGGACCTATGAGCTCTATGCACGCTCAAGCGTGGTCACCGGGCCGTATGGATCGGGTGCCGAGTATGGAGGCGGCTTCAACTGGTATCTGAATAAGCCCCGACAGAGTCGCTTCACGTTTGAGACGCTCTGGATTGATGGGTCGCCTGCGCAGAACTTCCTCTACCCTTATCGCGCGGGCTACACCGGGACGGCGATTCAGACGCAGTACATGGCGGTGTTTTGAAATGGGCCGCTCGGGTGAGCCCGGGGGTTGTGCTGCCGGACGCTCTCCTCGGCCATCCTTGGCCTCGGCTCGCTCGAAGTCTGCTTGCTTCGCCCTCCGGGCTGCGCTGCGCATTCTCACGCCGGCAGCTCAACCCCCGGGCTCACCCTCGCTCGATTTTTTTTGAACGCCGCTGGATGGCTTTGCCATCCTGCGCGGCGTTGTGGGGCGTGTGGGGCCGTGGGGCGGTGGGACGGTGGTATGGGGCAGGGAACTGGGAGCTGGGAGCAGGGGCAGGGGGCCTTGAACGCGGATGGGCGGGCGCTGGTGTGAATGTTGCTGCGTTCGCTGTCTGGGTTCTCACCGGGTTTGATGAGCAGAGGCGGTGGAGTGCCGCGGCGGGTGTGACGAGATGCGGTCTCATGGTGTTCCTGTTGTGGTTCACCGTGAGTGCGGTTCAGACGTCAGCAGCCGCGCGGTGTTTACTCTTCTGAGGGCTCGGGCCTTTGCGGACGGGAGCCGCGGGGGGAGTCTTCGTTTTGGGGTGAGCGTGGCTGGAATCCACGGCCGTCAGGGCCCGGGAAACCCTGGCCTTGGAAACCTTGCCCTTGGAACCCTCGGCCCTGCGGGCGTTGCCCTTGGAAGCCCTGACCGGGGAATGGCTGACCGCCTTGGAAGCCTGGGCCACCGGGGCGTTGCATGCCTTGCATCATCTGCTCTGCGAAGGCGGCAAGTTCGTCGCGGCTGAGCTTTTCGTCACCATCTTCATCGAACCGCATCAGACGGTCGACGAACGCTTCCGGGGAAGCTTGGCCACCGAAGGGACCGCCTGGCTGCGGACCGCCGAAACCGCCGGGGCCAGGCTCACGGCCGCCGTTCTGGCCACCGCCAAACCCAGGTCCTCGACCGAATCCCTGTCCTCCGCCGAATCCCGGTCCTTCACCGAAGCCCTCTCCACCGAAGGGACGGCCGTCTGGTTGGTTGCCGCCGCGTGGGCCCTCACCTCGTGGCTGATCACCGCGCGGACGGTCGCCACCTGGTCGGTCACCATCACGCGGTCCTGGCTGTCGTTGATCCCCGCGATCTCCTCGCGGATTGGGACGCTCTCCGCCTGGGCCAAAGGGACCGGGCTCATCGCCGTCTCGGCGTGGGAAAGGACCTCCTTGGAACGGGCCACCGGGAAAGCCTTGGCCTGGCCCTGCACCTGGCCGTCCGAAACCGGGGCCGAAGGGGCCGGGCATTTCAGGCCGCAGTTCTTCGCCGCTGATCGTGCCGTCGCCGTCTTTGTCGAGGCCGAGCAAGGCAACTGCGGCGTTGGCAATCTCATCCGGTCCG